>NZ_OY781461.1:3555208-3877500 GCF_963676955.1 uncultured Desulfuromonas sp.
TGAAAACTCAGAGCGACAATGACTTAATAGGGATCAAGGTGATCAACGGCTTAAAGCTTAAACAATGTAGTCGCTTCTCCCCTCCCACACAACGAGTTGCCGATGAAGAAATGCCCCTTTTGTGCCGAGCTGATTCAGGATGACGCCATCAAATGTAAACATTGCGGTGAGTTTCTCGACGGCAGAGGGCGTCCTGTTCTGCCGCCGAAACGGGATGACGGCCTGCCGTGGTACTTTCGCACCTCATCCATCTGGGTGGCATTAGCCTGTGTCGGCCCGTTGGCTCTGCCGATGATCTGGTGGCACCCGACCATGGCGCGCCAATGGAAAATCCTGTCCACCATCGCTATTGTGCTGGTCAGTTGGCTGCTTTATCAGATGACCGTGCAATCGATTCATCATCTCGAAGCCTATTACGAGTTGCTTCAGCAGTTGCAATAACACGATTGTTTTCGCAAAAAAATCCCCCGAAAGAGGTTCAGCTTTTTCGGGGGATTGCTGTTTCAGTACGTCGCAGTCGGATTACAACGTCAGATCAACCTCACTGCCATAGAGTTGCTCGCGCAAGGCATTGACATCGGCATTTTCCAGATAATCATCAAAGCTCATCACCCGATCAATCAGCCCACCCGGCGTCAGTTCGATAATGCGGTTGGCCACGGTGGCAACAAACTTGTGGTCGTGGGAAGTAAACAGCAGCACTTCGGGAAACTGAATCAAGCTGTTGTTCAGTGCGGTGATCGATTCAAGATCGAGGTGGTTGGTCGGCTCATCAAACAGCAGCACATTGGCACTGCTGAGCATCATGCGCGACAGCATGCAGCGTACCTTTTCGCCACCGCTGAGCACGGTGGTCATCTTGGTCGCTTCATCGCCGGAAAACAGCATACGTCCCAGGAAGCCTCGGGCAAAGCTCTCCCCTTCGTGGGGCGGGAACTGACACAGCCAGTCGATCAGGCTCATCTCTTTTTCAAAGTAAGCGCTGTTCTCTTTAGGGAAATAGGCATGGGTAATGGTCACCCCCCAACGAAAGCTGCCGCTGTCGGGCTTCAGCTCTCCGGCAAGAATCTGCAGCAGTGTGGTCTTGGCCAGACCATCACCGCCGACAAAGGCGATCTTGTCGTTTTTGTTGACCACAAAGCTGACGTTATCCAGCACTTTGACACCGTCAATGCTCTTGGTCAGCCCTTCCACTTCAAGGATAATATCGCCACAGGGGCGTTCCGGTTTGAACACGACAAAGGGATATTTGCGTGACGACACCGGCAGCTCTTCAATATCAAGCTTGTCGAGCAGCTTTTTACGCGCCGTGGCCTGCTTGGCCTTGGAGGCATTGGAACTGAAGCGGGCGATAAACGTTTTGAGCTCGTTGGCTTTGTCCGTGGCTTTTTTGTTAGCATCCTGCTTCTGTTTCAACACCAGCTGACTAGCTTCATACCAGAAATCGTAGTTGCCGACATAGGTGCGGATGGTGCTGAAATCGATATCGGCAATATGGGTGCACACCTGATTGAGAAAATGCCGGTCGTGCGACACGACAATGACGGTATTCTGAAAACGGCCGAGGAACTCTTCGAGCCACTGAATCGATTTAAGGTCGAGGTGGTTGGTCGGCTCGTCGAGCAGCAGAATGTCGGGGTTGCCGAACAACGCCTGAGCAAGCAGGACGCGCACCTTCTCGCCGCCCTCAAGCTCTTTCATTTTTTTATGGCGCAACTCTTCGCCGATGCCGAGACCGTTGAGCAACACGGCGGCTTCCGATTCAGCCTCGTAGCCGTTCATTTCGGCAAATTCAGCTTCCAACTCCCCGGAGCGAATACCGTCTTCCTCGGTGAATTCCCCTTTGGAGTAGATCGCTTCGCGTTCGGCCATCACCTTGTACAGCCGCTCGTGACCCATGATCACGGTATTAAAGACGGTCTCTTCGTCAAAGGCGAACTGATCCTGGCGTAACACCGCCAGACGCATCCCTTTATCGATCGTCACTTCACCCTTATCCGCATCGGCATCACCGGCGAGTATTTTCAGGAAAGTGGATTTCCCGGCGCCATTGGCCCCGATCAGGCCATAACAGTTGCCGGGGGTGAACTTGATGTTGACGTTTTTAAAAATGGTCCGTTTGCCGTAGGCAAGGCAGATGTTACTGGCGCTGATCATAGTAAAACAACTTTCTTAGTGATGAAAAACGAGCACACTTGATTTCGGCATATGAAGCCACATCCGTAGGAGCGAATTTATTCGCGAATCTTCAGCGTTGTAAATGATACCCGCGTCAACGCCTTGCTCAGTAAAGAGCCAAGTACAAAAACTTCGCGGCTGAAGCCGCTCCTACAATTCAGAATTTCAAACGTGCTGAAGTACTGAGGTTCTGAAACGAATGCTGCGCCTCTATAGCACTTATCACCGTCAGTCGCAATGCTTTTCAGGCCACCATGAGCGCAGGAAAAGGGTCTCGGTTCGCCACGCAGCTTGCCGAGCACTGGAGGACACCGTATACTGTCCGTTCATCTTTTTACCCTTTTGCCGAAAGCTGCCCTCATGATTCTTCTTGACCGCCCCTACGTTTCATCTTTTTTGCTGCAGAGCCTTCAACAGCATCATATCGCTGCGATCGACACCCTTGGACTCCAGGAACTCCAGCTTCCCCAACACCCCGTCACCATTTCGACCGAGGAAGCCGTAAAACGTTTTGCCACCGATCCGACAACCCGTCTGTTGTGCAATTCGGAAAATGCCATCGACTGGATCAGTGAAAACCTCAGTAACACGCCTTTGCCGGAGAAAATTCGTCTTTTTAAAGATAAGTGTGCGTTCCGAGCCCTGCTAAAAGAAGCCTTTCCGGACTTCTTTTATGCTGAAATCCCCGCGGAACAACTGGCAAAAGCCGATACCGCGTCATGGCCATGGCCCGTCATCGTCAAACCGGCAATCGGTTTTTTCAGTATGGCGGTTCACCGGGTTGAAAACGCTGACCAATGGCCCCTCGTTGTGGAAAAAATCCGCTCTGAAATTGACGTCTTTCGCACGGAATATCCACAACAGGTGTTAGATGCCAGCCGCTTTATTGTGGAGCAATGTATCGAAGGCGAAGAATATGCCGTTGATGCCTATTACAATGATCAGGGTGAGCCGGTCATTCTCAACGTGTTGCATCATCGTTTCGCCAGCGGTGACGATGTCAGTGACCGGATCTACACGACATCAGCTGCGATGGTTCACGAACTCCATGATGCGATCAAAGAACTGCTGATAACCATCGGCCGGGCTGCTGAACTGAGCAACTTCCCGGTCCATCTCGAAGTACGCATTACGGACGCAGGGCAGGTTGTCCCCATCGAATTGAACCCCATGCGTTTTGCCGGCTGGTGTACCACGGATATCGCTTACCACGCCCATGGAATCAATCCCTATTTCTACTATTTTGATAATCAGCAACCGGATTGGGAGCAGATTGCCGCCATTAGTGGTGACCGTCTCACCAGCTTTGTCCTGCTTGATCGTCCGGCGGATATCGCGGTTGAAAAGATCAAGGGCTTTGATTATGTCGGAATTTTAGAGGAGTTTGACCAACCGGTGGAACTGCGCAAAGTGAACTACCGAAACTATCCCCTTTTCGGTATGGTCTTTGCCCACAGCCTTCCGGATGAGCAGGAGGAGCTGGATCACCTCCTGCGGGCAGATATGCACGACTATATTGAGTTGGCCTGAATCAAGTCGGGGGCAGCTTGTTCAAAAAGCTGCCCCCGAAAACCTGCACCGTTTAATTGCGTTTCCACAATTTACTCAAGCTGAATTTACTTCCCAACGACTTTTTCATGCCCTTTTTAAGCAGAAACGGTCCGTACTTTTTATCTTCAACCATGATGTGGTTGGTGATCCATTTACGCAGGAAAAATAACAGCTCCGGTGTAATCAGACGCTCACCTTCCTGAACCTTCTTGTTGATGTCATAAACCTGATTACGAAGATCTTCATGCATATCGCAATGCGCACTGTAATCCGGATATTCAAAAATACGGAACAGACATTCTTCAACGGCAAAATGGATGATGGTGTATTGGACCAACTCGTTCAGCACCTCTTTGGCAACACCAACCTTGTCGTCACCAAGAGTCATCTCTTCATAAAGGCGGTTGATCAAATCGACCAGTTTTTTATGCTGTTCGTCGATTTCCTGAATTCCCACGCTGATCTCATCTGACCATTCAATAAAATCTGCCACAGGCGTTTCTCCTTTGCTTGACCATGAAAATTAGCTAAGACAAATGAAATAATAGAAAAATCTTAGCATGTCGCTGTCTATATGGTCAAGGTCATGCAGACTAAAATAGTGATATCACACAAAACAACGACAAAAAAACGCCTCGCAAATGGAGGCGTTTCATGGGGAGATTTTTAAAAGAAATCATCGCCGATGCCATCATAGCTGAAGGCGATTCCCAATTGAGCTCGTTGAGGCTGGTGACAGAGGGTACCATCGGAGAAATATATGGTGTCATCACCAGCATCGCTTTGCCATTTGCTGTAATTGAGTTTTCCACTCAATTTCCACGGATTGGACAAGATGCTATGGCTTTCACTTGTGACATACCTGCATCATTTTTTAGTAGGAAACGAGCTTTTCAAATTCCGCATCATACGGCTCAACCATGTCGCTCCAATCATATCGGCCAACCTGCCACTTGAAACTCTCCAGAGGACGGGCTGAATACTCTCGACACAAATCCGCCATTTTCTCAATGAGATCATTGTTCCCCTGATAATAGCAACCGGGAAAATCTACTGGTGACACATGCTCCGGATAGGCAAGACGTAGCGGCAACAGTGGCCTGCACCCGCAATATAAAGCTTCAACCACACTGATACCGAAAAAATCATGAATCGAGGTCACAGGCAGAATGTCCGAACGCCACAGCCAGGAGACATAGTCGGAAAAACTTTTCACATAGCCCCAGTGTACAATCCGTGATGCCAGCCGTTTCCGGGCCTCTGCAAAAATCCCCGGCTGTTTCCGGTATGACTTTCCCAATACGGCAAGTTGAAAAGGCACCTCGCGTTCATGGAGCACAAAGAGCGCCTGAAAAAACTCATCGGGATTTTTATCGTATTCCCACCGATGATTCCACAGGATCAAAGGACCCTCGCTCTCTGGTCGTTGTTGGGTCGCCTCAGGTTTCAGGGCATCAAGCTTTTTCAGATCCAAACCAAGCGGCAGTGTATGACTTTTTTCGCCAATCATGGCCACCGTATCAAGCTCACGGTGATCAGGAAATGTTTTGAGAAACTGCGGTAGCTCAGCAAGAAAATCCTGGCGATGGTAATCCGAGTTAAAATAAACGCGATCCGCACTGAGCGCTGAGGTGTAATTGATGAAACAGTAATGCGCATCACGTTGCAGACCGGGATCAGCATCGTCCGGCGACCAGGGATAGCTCAGCTGATTTTCATGGCAATAAAGCACACAAGGGATCGACGCTGTCACCTGACGCGTCAGAGAAAGAAAGGTGGCCAGGTCCAGCATATCAGTCGCCAGGATCAAGTCAGGATGTAACTGTTGGTCAAGAAATTGGCGAGCAAGAGTTACAGCGCCGCCATGCATACGCCATTTCCAGTATTTGCCGTCCAATCCGAGAATCTCAACATCATGGCGACTGTGTGCGGCATATTGTCTGGCCCAGGCCGCATGTGAGCCGGTCATAAATGGTTCAAGTAAAACAATATGCATACGTCACCTTTTCTCCATCTTCCAAAATCACGAAACTATAACACAAAAAAAGGCCGCTTCCGAAGAAGCGGCCTTCTGTTTGATCAACCTGCTGAGAGGCTTAGATGTCACAACGCTTGTAAACAGCGTCGAACTCACCCAGCTCGTCGAACTGCAGGTAGTCGTAAACTTCCTCTTTACAAGGAGAAATCTTCTCTTTGTAAATGGCCAGGTACTCGGCCGGAGTCGGCAGCTCGCCTTTGAGTGCGGTGACTGCGCCCAGCTCGGCACCACCCAGGTAAACCTGAGCGCCGTTACCGATACGGTCGTCGAAGTTACGGGTTGAGGTGGAGAACATGTTCACACCATCGGGCACACGAGCCTGGTTACCCATGCACAGGGAGCAACCCGGAGTTTCGATACGTGCGCCAACCTGGTTGAAGATGGCGAAGTACGCTTCGTCTTTCAACTTGGCCTGGTCCATACGGGTCGGCGGGCAGATCCAGATACGATCTTCGGGATTGAACTTGTTGCCTTCCCAGATCTTGGCCGCGGCACGGAAGTGACCGATGTTGGTCATACAGGAGCCAAGGAAGATATCCTGGATCTTGGTGCCTTGAACTTCGGAGAGCAGCTTGACATCATCGGGATCGTTCGGGCATGCCAGGATCGGCTCGGTGATCTCAGCGAGATCGATCTCGATAACCGCAGCATACTCAGCATTGCTGTCCGCTTTGAGCAGTTGAGGATTCTTCAGCCACTCGTTAACAGCGTCGATACGCTTCTGCAGGGTAGCAGCATGCTGGTAGCCGTCTTTGATCATACTTTCCATCAGAGCAACGTTGGAACGCAGGTATTTACAAACAGACTCTTCAGAGAGCTGGATGCAACCGGCAGCAGCAGAACGCTCGGCAGCAGCGTCAGTCAGCTCATAAGCCTGCTCTACGGACAGGTTAGGCAGACCTTCCATCTCCAGAATACGGCCGTTGAAGATGTTGACTTTGTTCTTTTTGGGAACAGTCAGCAGGCCTTGCTTGATGGCGTAGTAAGGGATGGCGTTCACAGCGTCACGCAGGGTGATACCTTCGTTGAACTCACCTTTGAAGCGGACCAGAACCGACTCAGGCATATCCAGAGCCATGAAGCCCAGAGCACCGGCGAAAGCAATCAGACCGGAACCGGCCGGGAAGCTGATGCCAATGGGGAAACGGGTGTGAGAGTCACCACCGGTACCTACGGTGTCGGGCAGCAGCAGACGATTCAACCAGCTGTGGATAACACCATCGCCGGGGTTCAGAGCAACACCTTCACGCTCGGAGATGAACTTAGGCAGGGTGTTGTGCATTTTAACGTCAGCCGGCTTGGGATACGCAGCGGTGTGGCAGAAAGACTGCATGAACATAGGCGCCTGGAACTTCAGGCAGGCCAGCTCTTTGATCTCGTCGGCGGTCATCGGGCCGGTAGTATCCTGAGAACCAACCGTGGTCATGGTGGGCTCACACGCGGTGCCGGGCAGGATGCCGTCCACGCCACAGGCTTTACCAACCATTTTCTGTGCCAGGGAGTAGCCCTGACCCGCTTTGGGCACAGGATTGTTGGGCTGGATGAACATGTCCGGAGCGGGCAGCCCCAGAGCTTCACAGGCACGCTCGGTCAGTTTGCGACCGATGATCAGCGGCGTACGGCCACCGGCACGGAATTCATCACTGACGGTATTGGGAGCGATTTCGAAGGTGGCCAGCTCAGCGCCGTCGGCACCGGTGACCTTACCGGCAGCGGTGTTGATGGTGATCACATCGCCGTGGTTGAGGTTGGAAACGTCCATGCGCAGGGGCAGAGCACCGGAATCCTGAGCGGTGTTGAAAAAGATCGGCGCGATAACGCCACCGATGATGACACCGGCACGACGCTTGTTGGGAACAGCGGGAATGTCTTCACCGATGTGCCACAGAACCGAGTTACACGCCGACTTACGGGAAGAACCGGTACCGACGACGTCACCAACGAAAGCAACCTGGCTGCCTTCGGCACGCCATGCAGCAATCTCTTCGTTACCACCGGGGAAACGGGTTTTACCCATGGCCAGGGAGTGCAGCGGAATGTCCGGGCGGCTCCATGCGTCGCCTGCCGGTGAGAAGTCGTCGGTGTTGATCTCGCCGTCAACTTTGAACACCTTGACGGTGATGGTCTCAGCCAGCTCAGGCTTGGAGGTGAACCACTCGGCCGCGGCCCAGGATTTAACAACTTTGTCTGCAGCGGCGTTGCCGGCTTTACGCAGCGCGTCAACATCGTCAAACGCATCGTAAATCAGTACCATACCACTCAGGGCACAGGCGGCTTCGTCAGCCAGCTCAGCAATCTGCAGAGCTTCGATCAGGTATTTGATGTTGTAACCACCCATCATGGTGCCGAGGATCTGAACAGCCTCAACTTTGCTGACCAGAGGAGAGGAAACCTCACCTTTGATGATCTGGCCGAGGAAGTCGGCTTTGACTTCAGCAGCGGGATCAACACCCGGGGAGATGCGCTCTTTGAGCAGGTTGAGCAGGAAATCTTCTTTGCCTGCCGGGGGATTTACCAGCAGTTCGCAAAGACCTTTGGCTTGTTCAGGATTGAGAGGCAGTGCAGGGATGCCCTGTGCTTGTCTCTCTGCCTCATGTTGCAGATATGCTTCGATCATTATTGATCCTCCTCGAAAAATTACGATTCCCGTTGAGGGAACCGACGTAAATACAAACGACTCTCTCCAACAACCAGTATCAAAACACAACCGGCCCATTAAAATGAATCTGTGTACTGTATACGATTTAAAACAAAAAAGTCAACCCGGAAACCCGGATTGACCTGGATGTTTCAGACGCAGAAAAAAGCGCCGGTTTATCTACAGTTGGCGTCTGTCAGACGCCTTCTTTTTTCTCTTCAAGGACCTCCCAGCGTTCGTAGCGTCCAGTGAGCCGCTCCGAGACTTCGGTGAAACGGCGCCCCAGTTCCTCCAATTCCTCGACAGAACGGTTAACCGTCTCGGAAAGGGCCTGTTCGAGCGCTGTCTGTTCCTGCTCAAGTTCGGCGATCTCTGTTTCAACCTCTTCCAACTCAATTTTTTCTTTATAGCTGAGTCCTTTGCGTTGTTTTTTCTCTTTCGCAGAAGCTTTTGCGGTGTCAGGCGCACTTGCCTTCTTTGACGCCGGCGGTTCCGTCGGCCGCTGTTGCAGCAGCATGTCTGAATAGTTCCCTTCATAACGGATCACACTGCCCTGACCGTCAAACACCAGAGTCGCGGTGGCAATGCGATCCAACAGATAACGATCATGGGTCACGATGACGACGCAGCCGGTAAAATCAATCAACGCCTGTTCAAGAACCTGCAGCGTCTGAATATCAAGATCATTGGTTGGCTCGTCCAGCACCAACAGATTAGCGCCCTGCAACATCAGTGAAGCGAGCAACAAGCGGGCACGCTCACCGCCGGATAGCGTTGTGACGGGCTTGCGCTGTTCGGCATAATCAAAGAGAAACTCTTCCAGATAGCCCGTTTTATGGCGTTTATGTCCTGCGACAGTCACCCAATCGCCTTCGCCTAAACACTCGGCAACGGTTTTCTCAGGATCAAGCCCGCTACGATTTTGATCGATATAGCCGACCTGCGTCTTGCGCCCCAGAATCACCTCACCGGCCACCAGAGGAATTTCTCCAAGAATGGTTTTAAGCAGGGTCGATTTGCCGCAGCCGTTCGGGCCGAGAATCCCCAGCCGTTCGCCGGGACGTAAAATCAGCGAGACGTCTTTGGCCAGGGTGAGGTCACCAGCCTGCAGTTGCACATGTTCCAGCTCAAGGATGGTGCCGCCCAATTTCTGTTCGGCACTGAACTGCAGGCTGACATCACCACGCCGCGGCCCTTGCTTCTGTTCACGCAGTTTATCTACCCGACCGATGCGGGCTTTCTGTTTCGTGGTTCGCGCTTTGGCGCCACGATGCAGCCAGGCTTCCTCACGGCGCAACAGATTAAGCAGGCGGCTTTGGCGACTCTGCTCCATATCGTATTGCTCCTGCTTTTGTTGCAGATACAGGCTATAGTTGCCGGTGAACATCTGAAACCGACCTTCATCAAGTTCAAACATGCGTGTCACCACCCGATCGAGAAAATAACGATCATGGGTCACCAGCATCACCGCTCCGGGATAACGCAGCAGTTCCTCCTCCAGCCATTGAATACTGACGGCATCAAGATGGTTGGTCGGTTCATCGAGCATCAGCAAATCAGGCTGTTGCAAAAGCACGCCGGCCAACGCCACCCTCTTTTGCTGCCCACCCGACATCTGCGACACGGGTTGATCGAGGCGCGTCACGCCAAGGCGGTTACACACATCACCGATGCGGTGATCGACATTCCAGCATTGATGATGATCGAACCACTCCTGCAAGGCCTGCTGCTCCGCCAGCAAGGCATCCATTTCTTCCGCGGAAGCCTGCTCCAACCGCATGAGAAGCTGATCGTAACGTTGGCGCCGCTCATAGACGGCAGTCAACGAACGCGACAGCACCTCATGCGCCGTCAGATCCTCCTCAAAAGTCGGCTGCTGGGGAAGGTAGACCACCGAAGCCCCTTTTTTGCGGCTGATGGCGCCCCCGTCCGTATCATCAAGGCCGCCGAGGATGCGTAATAATGTCGACTTACCGCAACCATTACGTCCAATCAGACCAACCTTCTCCGTTTCATCCACGGCAAAGGTCACCTGAGTAAAAATCGTCCGCGCGCCGTAATGCTTTTCCAGTTCAGTGACATCAATGACATTCATAAAGAGCCTTTTGCAAAAAGGGTCGTAGTGCCCTCGGAGGGACAACTAAAAAGTCGGATTCGTTTAAAATCCGGCGATTTTATACGCTTTTGAACATGACACTTTTCAAAAGCAGGTTTGCAGAAAACCAAGGACGGCTTTTTGCAAACACGTGGTGAAGGAATAACAACCTTCATGGATTTGTGGTGTAAATAATAAAAGGCAACGTGTTTTGTTATTGACGTTAACCCGTGGGAATCCTAGTATTAAGAATCAGCTAATACTCGTTAAATTATTGGTTTTGTGGCAAACCTTCACACCCAAGTGATCTTTTTTCGGCCACAGGACAACGAAAACAGCATCCATCAGCTCTCGTTGATCTCAAGGCGATTCATGCCCCACACCGCGACAACAAATATCGGCCAAAAAATCACCACGATTGTCATGCTCACCAGCACCATTGTCCTGCTGATGTCATTGGCGGCGTCGGTTTATATCCAGGGCACCACGTTTCAAGACAGCATGGTGGATAAAATGTCGACCATGGCCCGCATCATCGGCGACAACAGCAAAGAGGCTTTGGCCCTGCGTAAAAGTTATCTGGCCGAACGGGTCATCAACAGCCTGGAGCTGGAACCATCGATCCAACTGGCCTACCTGTTCGACCGTGACAACAAAGTAACGGCACAATACCGCAACAAAAGTGAAAGCAGTCTCGCGCAGGAGCTGAAAAACAGTCCCTTTAAAATTGAACGGATCAGCGAAGCTCGCAACAGCGAAAAGATGCAGCATTTTCTTGATTTGCGCTCTCTGACCATCTACTCGCCGGTATTCCACGAGGGGGATTATATAGGTTGCGTCTATCTGCAAATGAGCCAAAACCTGATCATTCGCAACCTGCTGCTGTTTGCCATTGCCGCACTGGCGATGCTGGCGATCACCCTCGGCGTTGCCTATCTGCTCACCATCCGCTTGAAACGACTCATCACCCATCCGTTGCATCAGCTTGTCGATCGAATGAATGAGGTCTCCTCGGAGCAAAACTATTGCTGCCAGAAGATGCCGATCATAAACAGCGACATCATCGAAATCAAGACACTCCTCGGCGGATTCTGTCATATGCTCAAACAAATTGAAAAAAGAGAAAATTCTCTCCAGCAATACAGTCAAAAACTCGAAGAGCAAGTGCGTGAACGCACTAAGGACTTACAACAGACCAATGATGAGTTGCATGGCACCATTCAGGAGCTGGATAAAGCGAAGAAAGCCGCACAGGAAGCCAGTGCCGCCAAATCCCGTTTCCTGGCCAACATGAGCCACGAAATCCGTACCCCCATGATCGGCGTGCTCGGCATGGCCGAACAACTGATGAGTCGCGACCTCGGCGATCAGGAAGCGGAATTGGTCAGGACCATCTACAGCTCCGGCGAATCGCTTCAAGCCATCCTCAACGATCTGCTCGACATTTCAAAGATCGAAGCCGGAAAACTGGAACTGGATCTGCACCAGTTCAACCCTGTTGAGACCCTTGATCAAGCGGTCGAGCTTCTGGCCGATAATGCCTTTAAAAAAGGTTTGGAGCTGACGACCGTCACCCACACCTCCGTCCCTTCAGCCCTGACCGGCGACGCCGGCCGCTTACGCCAGATTATCCTCAACTTACTGTCCAACGCCATCAAATTCACCGAAGAGGGTCACATTGTTGTTGATATGAACTGGTCTCGCCAGGATGAAACATCAGGGGATCTGGTGGTCGCGGTCAAAGATAGCGGCATTGGGCTGGATGACGCCGCTAAAAGCAATATTTTTACCGCATTCACTCAGGCCGACAGCACCACAAGTCGTAAATATGGCGGTACCGGGCTGGGGCTGGCCATTGTCAAACAGCTGATCGAACTGATGGATGGCACCATTTCCGTTCGCGACAACAAGGAGCGTGGCTCCATCTTTACCGTCACGATCCCGTTTAATTTCACAGCGGCTACGGGAGCGGGAATCCAGTCGGCAACCAAGGCAACACGTTGTGCTATCGTTGCCAGCGAAAACTTTCAACTTCAGCAAATGCTGCGTGACCATTTAGAAGTCAGCGGCATCAAAGTCACGCTTTGTGCCAACGCCACAATCGCCCAGCACAAAATCGATGAGAAAAGCAGCCCTCTTGATTTGCTCTTACTCGACAGTGCTCTACCCGGCGGCGCGATCTCTCTACTGAAATCACTTCATCAAACAGATCAGCGGCCCAAAATCCTTTTCCTCGGCCCGCGCAGTCAAATGTTCAGTCATGAGGAGATGTCCCAACTCGGCATCGAGACCTTTTTACCCAAACCCGTTCAAACAACGGCTCTGTATCAAGCCATCACATCCGCTCCCCAGGAACCATCAAGCCGACCCGAATCCAAGGCGCCATCGCCCCCGGAAAACGGCAAACACCGAATCCTCTTAGCAGAAGACAATGAGGTCAACCAACGGCTGGTGCAACTGATTATTCGGCCCCTTGATTACCACCTGACCATCGTGTCCAATGGTCAGCAGGCTGTTGACGCCTGCGCAAAGGAAGCGTTCTCGTTAATTTTGATGGATTGCCAAATGCCCTTAATGGATGGCTACGAAGCAGCCAAGCGTATTCATCAACAGACCGATACCCCCATCATCGCGCTGACGGCTCATGCTGGAGAAGAGGATGTTCTACGCTGTCGTGAAGCCGGCATGGTTGACTACCTGTGCAAGCCATACCGTCAAATTCAGCTTCTTGACATGATTGAGAAGCACCTGCCAGGTCTGGTGACGGAATGACACTGACAAAACACAAAAAAATGATTTTCGGTCTCTTGATCGGAACGTATTGTGTTTTGTGCGCCATGGTCCTTATCGGCATTATTCGCTTAACACCAGACCCGTTACCGCAAATATCAGAGATCACTCTGGACGATTCCGGAAAGACGCTCACCCTGAGAGGCCAACACCTTGACCAACGCCTGGATGTTGTTCTTGTCCCTAGCTACGATGAGGACAAAGCGATCATCACCAAACGTAATACGTGGGGTGATGCGTATGACATCAAGATCAACCATGGAATTGCTTGGGTGTCCAACAACAAGAAGGGGTTAGTTGGCTTCAATATTGATGATCCAGAGCACCCATATGCCGTCAGCTCCCTTGAGCTTCCAGAAAAGGTTCGTTTTTGGCGTATCGAGCTCACACAACATTTCTTACTGATCACCGCACCGAAAAAAGGACTTTATGTCGTTGACGTTAAAAACCCCGAAAAACCACAACTTCTTTCACATCTACACCTCGATGGCGTCACCCAGCAAGTCGTTGTCAAAGACGGTCTTGCTTTGGTCGCAGCAGGCAACAAAGGGCTACATATTGTTGACATTAAGAACAAAAGAAAACCAACTCTTCTCTCAACGCTGGACTTAGATTCATATATTCAAAGTATCGCATGCAAAGACGACCTTGCCCTGCTTAGCGGCGGTAAGGGAAATGGCCCCGGCTTTACTTATCTTATAGACATTTCAACCCCCAGCCAACCCAGGCAGGTTGATAAACTCACCTATCCGGCGAAAGTATGGGATTCACTGGTTATAGACAAAAGATTTTATTGTGGGACATCCCATGGTGTTTTTGAAACCGATTTAACATCGACGAATAACAGTAAGAAAGTCACGGATGATATTTATGTTTCAAGGCTTTTTTTCAAAGACAACAAACTTTATGCCGTCAGTCGGTCACAAAGAATTTATCAGTACCAAGCTCATCCCGGGTTAACTTATCTCAAAACGCTCCACACCCCCAGGCATACGTGCCAAGCGATTGATTTAATGGGTTCATATGCCTTTATTGCGAGTGGAACGTTTGGCATGTTGGTCATTGACTTAACTCATCAAAGCAAAAAAGAAGTGACATCAACATCATTATCAATTGACAGCCCGTTTGGACGTCCATATTTCTTTTACGAGTACAACACCTATATCGGCATCATAGAACCCAAAAAAATCCACATCGCGCATAGAGAAACTTCAGATTTTACATATAAAACACTTGAAACCATTGAGTTTGATAATCTAATCAGCACCGTATTTCAACAGGGAAACAAGCTTTATGTAGCCGTCAACAAAAAAGGAATCTACCTTTTAAATTTAGGCAAAAAGAACCCTCAACCAAAACAACTATATTTACCTTTTGATAAAGCGATAAAATCAATATCAACATATAAGAATAAGATCTATATATGCACAGTAAAAGGAGACTTCCTTGTTGCAAAAGAGCAAGGAAACTCAGCATCTTTTTTAAAAAATGGTCCTTTTATAAAAAATGTAAAACTGATCACATTTCACAATGATTACGCCTTTGCAATAAACAATGTTGAAGATATCTATATTTACAGCTTAAGAGGTGAAAAAGAAGAGCTTATAGGATCAATAAAATATCCTGAACGCCTAAACCAAAGCAGGACAATACAAAAGATACACATAAAAGATAAAACATTATTCATTTGTGGACATCATGGAATCGTATCAATTGATATTAATAATATTGATAAGCCAAAAACACTCGATTCAATCGAATTCACATCATTTTGCTCATCAATTCAGTTTGAAAAAAATTATGTCTTTATAAACCACAATATGGATTCCTTCTCACTTATTGATATCAGCAATCCGAATGATTTAAAAAAGCTGTGCCAGCTCTATTATCCAACCAAAAACTGGGTTTATAAAAACAAGCTTTTTCAGATTAATAAAAGTGGCGATTTAACGATTGAAAGTGCCCCATTGGCACTCGAACCGAGAGGGCTGAATAACAAAGTTCGCTCTTTTGTTCTTTCTGAGATGACACACGAACAAGCCTATGATCTTTATATTTCTGACGATCAAAAGGTCACAAAAATAAGCAATTCATTGTCCTACAGCCCACAAACGGGATGGCAGTTAACCACAAAAAAAAAGGCTGCTCTCCTGTCGGAGGGCAGCCTCTAAAAAAAACATGATGGATAAATTGTTAAAAATCGTACGTCAAACCAACCCACAACTGACGGCCTAACTCATACTCGCCAGTGGTCCCTGTATAAATCTTCTTATTGAAGACATTGTAGACATCAAACGTGACCGTCAACAATTGAGTTTCCGTAAAATCGTAAGTCCATTCGAGCTTCCAGTCGAAAAGGGTTGAGCTGGAAAAATCGCGCATCTCGTAAACATCGACTCTGGTTCCATCCTCAAGCTCATAATTCTCGCCACTATCGACAATCCCTTCATAGCCACTGCGATAACGCGTCACATTGGTGAAGGTAAAACCGTGGTCCAGCTTTACTTGATAGACAAGATTGGCACTCCATTCACGGTTATAATCGGAACGTGGCAGATCAAATCGGTAAACGAGGTGGTCATTGTACAAGACTAAATCTTCAAAATCCTCCAGCTCAAGAACGTCATCATAATCTTCATTGCTGTTTTCACTGTCCTGCCAGGTGCCGTCAATCAGGAGTGACTGATTTTCCCAGACACGCGACCAACACATGGTCACCTCTTTATGACGGCTTTCACCCAGATTGGTCCATTCTGAATAGGTATAGCCATTTTCGTCTTTGTCCAGAACCTGCTTCGTCAACTGGTCTTCGCCATTGCGGTCGATATAACTCACTGTCAAGCGGCCACCTAGAAAATCCTGTTCAAGGCCAATACTCCATTCATCGACATAGGGAGTATCGAGATCCGTCAGACGAGTCGTCGCAAGGGAGGTACGTGTTATTTGTTCCCATTCCGTCAGGGAGCCGTCATCATTAATGGAGCGCGTCTCTCGTTCAGTCTGGGCTTTTTGTTCGTTGAGCGCATAGGCCAGAAAGGTTTTCCCATAATAGCGACTTGCACCAATACTGAAGATGGTTGCCCCATCAGCAAAAACATCGTAAAACACCGCGCCACGACCAGCATAGTCCGTATTTTTCATCAGGTCGTTGTAGCTGACATGGAGTCCCGGACGAAATGCCAAACGCCACCAGCTCAAAGTATCTTCAAGGTAAAGATCAACGGAGCTGATTTCAGCATCAGCACTGTCTTCCGGATAAACAACCTTACTGTAGGCGTATTGTTCACCTTCAATACAAAACGAATCATCCCCATCACACATGACAAGATCACTGGTTTTCCATGCACTGTTGGTTGCATAACCTCGTTGATAATCCGCTTTAACCCGTTCAAACGTTATGCCACTGATCCATTCGTGCTTCATGCCCCACAAGCTAAATGGTGTCCACGTGGCATGACTGGCCAAAGACAAGGTCTCCTGTTTGATTTCGATATCGCCATAGCTTCCTTCACGACTGTAACGATCTCCCCAATCCGCCGAAGGAGTCACCTTGTAGTTAAAGTAGTTATCAGAACCGCTGCGACTATTTTCACTGGTCGCGTAGCCGGCAAGCCATTCGATTTTTGCCAAAGAAAATATCTGTTCAAAACTGGAGTTCAACGACCAGCCACCATTTTCGATACTGAAATCACTGTTTTTGACATCGTCACGAAAATAACGGCCCTCATAAGGTGTCGATACGAATGTAACCCGCAATGCATTGTTATCATTTGGGATATAGGCATATTTCGCAAAATAATTTTCCAGAACGCGATGTTGGTTATGTTTTTCCTCAAAGGTGGACAAAGGAATTTTAGAATAACTTTTGGAATACGATAAGAGCAGCCCCATATTCTCGGTGAGAGGAACATCGAGACTGGCACTCCCGTAATATTTTCGGAAATCGGGTTGCATGTCGGCTTCTTGCGAAGAATAAAACGCCCCGCGATCTTCCCGGTCAACATAAAAGCTGGTCCATTCTGAACGTGTTGAGCGCAGAGAGACCTCACCGCCAAAGCGCCCCTCAGGATCACGTGTCTCAACATCAACCACACCACCGGTAAAGCCACTATAACGTGCGGAGATATTGCTTCGAAAAAGCGTAATTGATTCAACCAGAGAGCTGTCGAGAAAAAGTTGCTGAGAATGTCCGGGAACGTCTGTGGAGCTGGCCGGATTATCCGACGTCGGGTCTAACAGGCTATTATTGCCAAAACCATCAATCAGGAAGCTGTTATCGTAAACACGTCCACCGGAAATGGAGATCTCGGCCGGGAGAATTTCACCACCGGTTAACGATGAATTATCCGTTTCACTGAATTGAATCCCCGGAAGGACTTTGAGCAAATCCGTTATGGCACCGTCGCCTTGAGGCAGAGACTCAAGGGTTTCCCTTGAAAGAACAGACTGTCCTGGAGTGCTCATGTGAGAGGAGTCAACAACGGTGATATCCGGCAAGGTTTCCGGGTCGGATTGCGTGTCTGCTCTAACAACAGTGATCGACAACAGCAAAAAAAGGGTACACAGACCCCAGGCTACAGAATGACGCACGATGAAGTTCCCCTCTCCCATGAAAAACATCTTCTAACAGCGTGTCAGTAAGTTTGTCCCGGCCCAACAAGATGACAGCAGTGCGGTGGCAGACGCACAATGAGGACATGTCATAAAAAACGATAAAAACAACATCCCTAAAGAGGTAGGTTTTACCTGTAAACACCGGGTTCAAATGTGAAACACAACGTTACATTAGCATGTTGCGTCTTCATTTAAAACAGGTCAAATCATCAATAAACAACGATATTCCGGACAATTAGACAATTCACAGACACAAAAACAGCTTGCAAATTTGTTCACATCAGGGCATTGTTGTACCGTTGAATTCCAATTTAACTAATGATTTCATCAACAAACAAAAACCCTTTGGAAAGGCACATATGAAGGATCTGACGGCTTTAGTGAGTGGTTTTCGCCGCTTTCAGGAAAATTTTTTTAGTCAAGATACGCGATTATTTGATCAACTTAAAAAAGCCCAGCATCCTAAAATCCTCGCCATTGCCTGCTGCGATTCACGCGTCGACCCGTCCCTTTTAACCGATTGCGATCCCGGCGACCTGTTTGTCATCCGTAATGTCGCCAACCTCGTCCCTCCCTACCAGCCGGACGCCCATTATCACGGGGTTTCTGCAGCAGTCGAATATGCCGTTTGCTTTCTCAATGTCGAATATATTCTGATTATGGGTCATTCACAGTGCGGCGGCATTCAAAGCCTGATGGAAAAAACCGGCGGATGTGAGGATGGAGACAACGAGTTCATCGATAAGTGGGTCAGTTTGGCATCACCGGCAAAAGAGATGGTGCTCAAAGAGTTGGGCGACAAGCCTAAAGAGATTCAGACCCGCGCCTGTGAACAGGCCTCAATTCTGTTATCACTTGAAAATCTGCTGACGTTCCCCCAGATCCTCAAGCGCGTTAAGGCAGGAACACTCTCGTTGCAGGCCTGGTATGTTGATATCCAAACAGGTGCCCTGCTCAGCTACAATCCCAAAAGCGGTGAATTTGAGGTTCTGGTCAATCATCCCGAATGATATGGTGCAAAAAATCGCACAAAAAAAGCCGCCTCATCACGAAGCGGCTTTTTTTGTGCCTGGGACGTTGTGAATTGTTAAAACTGCACCTTGCCACCCAGATAGAAAGATTGTCCGGCTGTGGCGTAACTCCAAGCCTCTTCATAATGCTCGTCGAACAGGTTGTCGATCCGCGCGTACAATGTCAGATGCGCGTTGACATCATAGTCCGCCGCGAGATTGACCAGCACATACTCGTCAAGAGTTTCAACGGCGTTGCCGTTTTCATCCAAGGCACTGGTGATGGCTTCACGTTCATCCACCCAGTAGCCGTCCAGGTTACACCGAAACGCGCCGAGGGTATAACGAACCCCGGCATGCACCTTATGTAACGGACGACGGGCCATGCGCGCTCCATCCGGGTCTTCGGTATCGTTGTAGGTATAATCAAGGCGGCAACTCAATGGCTTGTCGGCAAGCAGATGCAGGGAAACCTCGAGCCCTTCGGTTTTACTTTCACCATCCAACTGCGCATAGCCGCCCGGCCATGACATGCCGGGAACGACCCGAGTGTAATCCCAGCCGATACGGTCCTCAAACGTGGTCTTGAACCAGGTCACGCCGACAACGACCTGCTCTCCAAACAAATTCTGATCAATACCGACTTCCCAGGAGCGGCTTTCTTCCGGATCAAGATCTTTATCCCCATAGGCTGAATAGAGTTCGTACAGCGACGGTGTTCTGAAACCAGTGGCGTAACTGGCCCTCAGGGTCGTTCCTGTTGCATCAATCCGATACGCCGGGGCAATGCGCCAGGTGGTTTTACCGCCAAAACGATCATGGTCGTCGTAACGCAGTCCAGCAATCAGATCGAGGCCGCCGATGGTGTATTGATCCTGCAACCACAGGCTGAACGTTTCGGCATCGTCCTTATCTGCGGAAGAGCTTTCGGAACTTTCGTTCAGATAACCGATCCCCGCGGTCAGACGATTGGCCGGCACCATCTGCCAGGTGGACTGCCAGCTCCATTCATCGGTTTTACCAAGGTAATCATAGGAATCGTTATCGTCATTATCGTAGGCATCGCGTTCCTGACGACTGAACTTGTAATCGATATCCGACACCACCCGGCCGTCGAACAACAGGGTATGGAGGTTGAGGCGGGTAAACAGACGACGGGTTTCCAGCGAGTTTTCTTTGTTTCCGGAAGGATTCGCCACATAGCCCCAAGTCAGATAATCATAATCGAAGCGGTCACCGGCATAGCCGCTGCCCCAGTCATCCAGATCCATCTCCGCTTCGGCATAACGGACGACAGCGGTCAGACTGGCTGCAGGACACAGCTGCGCATTGAACTTGCCGCTGAACGTCGTGTTCTCCCAGGCGTCGTTTTCCGAGGTGTTACCGGCATGAGGGATATCAGTGTTGTCGGCATTGGCAATGGAATAGCCGTTGCTGGTCAGACGGGAAACCGCCAGAGAAAAGTCGTTTTTGCCAAGAGACCCATCAAGTCCACCAGCAAATTTCTTGGTATTATAGGTGCCCGCTTCCACTCCGGCATAGCCATGGACGCCTTGGGAGCCGGAACGGGTGATGATGTTGATAACACCGGCAGTGGCATTGCTGCCGTAAAGAACACTCATCGGCCCTTTGACAATTTCAATCCGCTCGACATTCTCTAACAAAATATTGGAAAAGTCCGCGCCGCGGTTCACATCTGTCGGATCATTGGCGGCAATACCATCGATCAACAGCAGGGTATTTTTTGAATCAGCACCACGGATAAACACCTTGCTCGGCGCGCCCAGGCCTCCGGTGTTGGACAATTGCAAACCGGGAACAGTCTGCAGAACCTCTGTTACGGTTGTCAGATGACGCGCGTCAATATCCTCAGCAGTAATCACTTCAACCGAAGTGCCACCGACCATCTGCAAATTACCGGTGGTCCGAGTTGCCGTCACCACAACATCATCGAGCGATTGCGTGCGTATTTCTGCCCAGCCCAGTTGCGCCCACAAAGCGAGCAATGCGCCCAGCACAAGCCTCTTCTTCATACAAGCCTCCTACAGGTTTGTGTCCGGAGCACAAAAAAACCCCGAACCGATATCAAAAAAACATCGATCCGGGGTTATCCCATATCTCCCGTGATACTTTTTTTGTCGCAACCTTCGCCACGAAAGTTGTGAGTTTTCGGTTTCAGGCAGGTCTTCTGGCTTCCAGATCTATCGTCACAACACGCCTTCCCGATTTTCCATCAGTGGCGAACTGCGCTGGACGTCCCTGGTTACAGCGGCGGGCCCACTCCCGAATTTCACGGGATTCCCTGTTATGCGTTAAGCACCTGAAACTTTTTGCGCAGACACCTTAAAAACACTGCTACACCCTGTCAAGACCAAACTGACACTTGCCAATAAAGACCCTAACCACCTGAAAAAACAAACCTTAAAGATGAGCACGAGCCCATCATCTCATGAGAAAATGTGGTTAAATTTTAAGTTGTCTTCTCTTTAGATATCCGTTAGCTTAACAAGATGTTGCTTTGGGTTTACCAAAGCTTTTACCCCGTGATGCCCCTCCTTCACGGGGTTTTTTTATGCCGTCGCGACGAGCAGAAGCCAGAAATTTTCCCGCCAGGCGCGCCGTACCACTTAAGCGGCTCCTAACACACGCAACAGATGAGGGATAAGTTGTTTCTTACGAGACAAGACACCACGTAATTCAAACAGGTTGTCGCCAAGTTGCGGATAACCGATCATAAATGCCAGCTGACGATCCCCCGCCACCAGTAATTCACTGTTGCCCGCAACGATGTCCGTCACCAACAATCCGGCCATCCCAAGGTCCCGTTTCTGGCGAAGTTTTTCCAGCTCGGCACTGAGTTCATCTTTCAAACCATGGAACTCATGAAAATTGACCACTTCCACCTGACCGATACCAAACTGGCAGCTGGCGGCATTAAACACTTTAAAATCCGTGGTGATCACTTTTTCCAGAGAGTCATACGCACTCATCGCACTGCTCGAAGCAAAAATCCGTCGGCCATACTCTTGGGGATCAAGGCCCGACAACTGGCCAAGCCATTCAGCGATGTCACGATCCACCTCGGTGGTCGTCGGCGATTTCATCACCACGGTATCGGAAAGCAGTCCGGACAACATCAGACCGGCCGTTGCCGGATCCGGGGTGATGCCGGCATTCTGATACAAAGTCGCCACCAGGGTACAGGTGCTGCCGACAGGCTGGTTGATAAAACGGATCGGTTTGTCGGTCTGAAAACTGCCCAGACGGTGATGATCCACCACTTCAAGAATCTCCACCTTATCCGCTCCGGCCACCGCCTGAGACAATTCATTGTGATCGACAAGAATCAGTTTGACATCCGAGGGCCGCAGCAAGTGACTTTTGGTGGCCACCGCTTCCACCTGGCCATGGTCATTGACAATAACAACACCGGGTACCACGCTATGCGTCAGGCTGACGCGCAGTTCATCAACGCGATCCTGGCCACGCAAAGTAATATACTCCGTCTCGGCCAGCAGTTCTACCGGTGTCGCCAGACGGGTCAGCCAGGTACTGGTTGCACTGTCAAAGGAGGTGGACAAAATGGTCACGTTATTCTTACGGCCCAGCTCAAGAATATCCGCCGGGATATCCAGATCAGCCACGACCACCAGCACCCGCACCGCCCGTTCAACAGCCAGTCGCAGGATGTCAATACGGTCCCCGGCGATCAGAATCATTTTGCGCAGATCCTGATCCGCCATCTTCTCAGCAAATGTCGGCTCAGACATGGCCGCGACAAAAAGATTCAACTCTTCGAGCTCATCAAAATCCACTTCATTGAGGGCCGTCGCTTTCAAACACTGGCAAATCGACCGTGGTGACGCCGATACTCTGCGTAACTCTTTCTCCTGGCTCGGCACCAGAAAGCGTTCGGAAACCTTCTTAAGATAGAGAATCCCCTGCGGACAGCGCTTATCATCCACTACCGGCAGAATGCGCACATTATGCAGATGAAACAACTCCAAGGCCCGTGACAGCGGTGCTGTCGTCGGAATTGTCACCGGCTGTTGTTCGCCAATAATATCGCGAATGCGTGGAGAGACATCAAGGAGCAGTTCCGGTTGCGGCACCGCCAATTCCTCAAGAATAAACTCCGTCTGGCGATTGATATTCCCCGCGCGTGCCGGTTGGACACCATGGAGCCCCTGTGCAGCCCGCAGACGGGAATAGGCAATGGCACTGCATACCGAGTCGGTATCCGGGTTCATGTGTCCAATCACGTAAACACGTTGTTGTGGCATGAAAACCTCCTGCTGTGTATTGTCAATACTGGGTTTAATCTCTGTGCTAAGTCATGGTGTAAACGGCATTTCCCCCCAAAACCACGTTAAAACGCCCTCTATATAACACGATCGACTCCGTATCATCAGGAAAAATGATCCATAAAAGTCAAGAATGCGGCAAAATGTGTTTGTGCATCACGAAAGAGCGCCTGCGTCATCCAGTCACAACAGCGTCACGCCAAGCGTCATCAGGAGTGGAAACAGCCCGGTCAATAACAGCTCGCGACGACTGAGACAACGCGCCTGAGGATGACGAATCAACACCCAGGCAAGAACCGCCGCGCAGATCAGCACCAAGCCCGGAACAAAGCGACCACTGAGATGGGCAACAACCAAAGCCGACCATAGCCCCAAAGGGGCAACATGAAGATGTTTAAAGGGCGCTGTCACTCCTCTGTCAAAACCCGTCAATGGGAACCCCGGGCTTAACTCAAGTCGAACCAGTGCGGCACTGAGAAAGGCGACAATAATCCAGTCGGTCACGCCGAACAACGGAACAGGCAAGGCACTCCCCGGCACCAGCGTTTTAATCAAGAGTTCATCGACGAGCGGCGGCATGCCCTGCTGCCCCGCAGAATAATAAGCACTGATCTGCTCCGCCATGACATGGGTCGGTCCGGAAGTAAGGCTGCACAGATCAGCCCAGGCCGCCACCACGCACACCGGAATCAATTCAGTGGAACGGCGCAATCCCCGAGCCAGGGCAACACCAAGGAGGCTTGCCGCACTCACCATCAAAGCACTGATGCCCAAGGTCAGCCCAACATGAACTGTCCCGGTAAAACGTTTTAACACGACAAGCGCAGCCAGTAGAATCAGGCAACCAAGCAACGGACGAATTAACGGTGAATAAGAGCTGTTCAGTTCACGCCGATCCACAGTAATCAATGCAGACACCAGTAAAGAGGCCGCCACAATCAATAACGTTGCTGCCATGAGCGTCGAAAATGAGTTGCCTGCCGCATCCCACGGCAGCCATCCGAAACTCCAGCTCAACAAAAAGATTGCAGCCGATATGGTCAGCGCTTTGAACATCACATTCTCTCCGATAAACAAAAATCCAGATCAGTTATCGTAAAAAAATTTTCCGCCGTAGTGCAGGCGTTCTGACTTTTATTCTTAGGAGACGTTCTCAATTAGAAGACTGAGAACGTCCCCTGGCATTAAAAGCCTTACTCCAGAAAAGGATAAATCGAGCATCGGCCTAAAAAGAAACGGGCACCGCAGATGAAAAAACATTGTAACAGACCGTGACAATTTAAACCGTACCAACCAAAAGGGGTTAAACTAACATAAATTATATTTTTTTCATTCTTATTTATTTGTCTACCACCCCGAGAGAGTCTTGTTAATTGCTCCCCCAAAGGATCCATTTATGGAAGAATTAAACGATTGGAAATTTTTCTGGCCGAAGTCCGATAGTTTGGCAAAAGCAACAACCGCAGCTCGACAGGGATTTATTGCGGCAATTTTTATCGCCTGCGTGTCACCGCCCTACATGTTACCCGGACTGCTGTCAACCGGGTTACAGCAACATTTTTACCTTATCTTCGTTCCGACTCTTTTTTACGGAATTCTGGCTGTCCTCATTTATAAAATATCGCGCATTGCGGCCCTACTCGGATTTCTGTTTTTTTTGCCAAAATTTCTCGTTCACCTTCTCGACCCCGGATTTACAACGGTTATTTGGGTAGCCCTTGCCCTTGCTTTTATCAATTCTATTCGTGGGACCTTCGCTTATCACGGCCACATAAAGCGCTCAAAAGTGTCCCTAACGGGCTCAACAAAACCATCATTGGAGGAGGCATCAACGACCTGTGACACCACAATCACCGATTAACCCATCATCCGATTGAACACGAAAATGACACTTTTGCGAAAAGTTAATAGGTGAAAACACAACTTGAAACAGAGGTCCTTAGACAAAAAACAACATAATCTTCCCAAATCGCTCCTCCAAAATGATCATGACTATCATTTTCTACTTAAAATATGACCCTCGTCACAGCTGACAAAAAACATTTCCCGTAACCTTCCGCCAAGACAACCATTATTCAGTATCTATTTTCACGGCGACACCAACCTCATTGGCGTGACATCAAAAAAGAGGCGACCCTGCACCATGCCATGTACTGAAGAAAAACAATGTCATCTGATGGGGCTTTTCTACACCAACCATCAGGGCTGGATGCACCACTGGCTGCAACGGAAGCTGGGGTGCCGCCAACGCGCAGAAGACCTGACCCAGGATGTGTTTGTGCGCCTCATCCGCCGCAATGAACGCGTGGAAGAGGTGCGCGAGCCTCGCGCCTGGCTCAGTTCCATCGCCCGCGGGCTGCTGGTTGATCACTGGCGCCGTAAAGCTCTGGAACAGGCCTGGATCGACACGCTGATGCACAGTCCGGCCCCGGCCACCCCGTCCCCCGAAGAGCGCGTGGAAATCATTGAAGAACTTGTGGTCATTGACCGCATGTTGCGCGGTCTTAAGAAAAGAACCCGCTCAGCGTTCCTGCTGGCGCGCCTCGAAGGACTGACCTGCCATCAGATCTCCACCCGTCTCGGCGTCTCGCGCGCCACGGTGGAGCGCGATCTGGCCCAAGCCCTGCGGGCCTGCTACCGGGCGCGCTTCGAACGTGAATCCCCAGCCCCATGAGCCGCGGCAACAGGACCCAAGCCTGCCGCGCCGACCTGCCGCGGGAACTGATCGAGCAAGCCATTGACTGGGCAATAAAGATCCATTATGGCCCGGCGGACGACGTGCAACAACAGGCCTTTTCCCGCTGGCTCGACCACAGCCCCCAGCACGAAGAGGCCTGGCGACGCCTGCAGTCGCTGCATGACGAATTTTCCACCCTGCCCGCCGACCTGGCGACGCGCACCCTGACCACTTTTGATGAGCAGCGTCAAACCCGGCGTCGGCAACGCCGTCAGGTGCTGAAACTGCTGGTGCTCGGCGGCGTACTGGCGTCCAGCGGAGCCCTGACCTATCGTCGCGCCCCCTGGCAGCGCCTGTTCGCCGACACCGCCACTGAAACCGGTCAACAGCGGGCCACCACCCTGGAAGACGGCTCGACCATCCGCCTCAACACCGACTCGGCCATTGCCCGCCACTACGACGCGAGCCAGCGCAGAATTGAACTACTGCGCGGAGAGATTGCCGTCACCACCGGCAGGGACCGTCGCAAACGGCCGTTCATCATCACCACCCCCTACGGCACCCTGGAAGCATTGGGCACCCGCTTCACCGTCCGGCTGCGCGACGCGTATGCCCGTATCGACGTTCAGGACGGCGCCGTGCGCATGCAGCCGAAAAACGGCACGCCATGGGTTGTTGAAGCCGGCACCGGCGGACGCCTTCAGCAGCAAAAAGCCGAGGGTGCTCCACCCCTGCCCTACGATCCGACCGGCTGGACCGACGGCGTTCTGGCCGTGCGCAACATGGCGCTGAAAAACGTCCTCTCTGAACTGGCCCGCTATCGACCGGGCACCATTTCCTGCGCTGACGAAGTGGCGCGGTTGCCGGTCTCGGGAATTTATCACCTCGCCGACACCGATCAGGTGCTGCGTTTCCTGCAACAGACCCAGCCGATCCAGGTGGCGTATCGCACCCGTTACTGGGTCACGGTGTTGCCAGATGAAAGCCGATCAGCAGGGAAAAAATGAGGTTGTCGTGAGGGATGAAGGCTTTCATCACCACACAGGGACGGAAAAAGACTGGTTCAAAAACTTCTTTTAGCCTCGCGATGCCTTCACGATAACATCTGATAAAGGCCTCGATGAAAATCTGAACCACAAGCGTTTTGGCCTTTCATCGTTTTCCATGGGTTTGCCTTTGTGTTTTTTTGGGGTTTCATCAGAAGTTATCGAGGCCTTTATCGTGAGGCGAATATGGGGTGGTTTTTCCGGTGAGAGAAATGTCAAAGCATCCCTTCAAAAAATCTTACGGTTTTCTCCGTGGTTCACGACTTCTAAACGTTTAGAAAATTTCTTGCAAAAAAGTGAGGGCGTTTTGGTTTTCGTCCGGCCTGCAGGGTGAAGTCACCAACAACAACCTGCAAGGAGAACGAAACATGTCTTTATTCCGACCAAAGTCCGGGCCTGCCACCCACGCCGTGTTGGCAGCCTTTGTGCTGCTTTTCCTGCTCATTCCGTTGCAAACGGCCACGGCCGCCGAACTCACACACACCTTTGCGATTGAGGCGGGACCGCTGGATACGGTCCTCAACCAATTCGTTCGCGCCTCCGGCGTCAATCTGTCCTACGCGGATGTGGTCACGGACGAACTCCACAGCGACGGCGTCAGCGGGCGGTATACCAGCGAAGAAGCCCTGCACACACTTCTGGACGGAACCGGCATCACCGCTGAACAACAGAGCGGTGGCGGATTCCGCTTGCGTCAACAAACCGCGGAGGAAAAAGCGCAAGAAGTGCAAACGTTGCAAGAGGAGGCGGAACCCATGACCGTCACCGCCTCGTCCGTGGGCGATACCACGGAAGGAACCGGCAGCTACACCACCGGCGCCATGAACACCGCCACTAAGATGGATCTGTCGATTCGCGAAACGCCTCAGTCGGTCAGCGTCATCACCCGCCAGAAGATCGAAGACGAAAACTATCAGACGATTGATGAGGCTTTGTCTGAAACGACGGGCCTCTATGTTTCACGCCTGGGCACCACGCGATGGGAATATATTTCCAGGGGATCAACCATCGACAACATTCAATACGACGGCGTGTCCAGCCATATTCACTACTATGCCCGTGATGTCATCGGCGATGACGTCATGGATATGTATGACCGGATCGAAGTGGTTCGCGGCGCCACCGGGCTGACGCAGGGAGCCGGCGATCCCTCCGCCTCGATCAACATGGTGCGCAAACGTCCCACGGCGGAGCAACAGACGTCGCTGAGCGGCAACGCCTCCATGTGGGGCAACGGCAGGATGTCGTTCGACACATCCGGCTCCTTCAATCAAAGCCAAACCATACGCGGACGCCTCGTTGCTTCCGCATCCGGCGGAGATGATTGTCTGGATGAAAGCAGCAGGGAGAACCAGCTTTATTACGCGGTTCTTGATGCGGATGTCACCGAAAAAACACTCCTAAGCCTGGGCTTCAGCCATCAGAAAACACGGCATGACGGTTATTCGTGGGGCGGTCTGGCTACCCATGAAGACGGCTCGTTTTACGATCTGGACCCGGAAGACACGTCCGCCGCCGATTGGGAATACCTGGACCGGGAAGAGAATGTCACTTATTTCGACCTGGAACAGGCTCTTGGAGGCGATTGGAATATCAAATTATCCGGACGTTATTCCAAAGCCCAATCCGACATGCTGGCCTCCTATACCTGGTGGGCCAGCTCGGTGCTCTACAAATATCCGCACGCTTATGAGTACGACCACCGCGCCAAATCCGCGGACCTTCACCTTTCGGGCTCCTTCAATCTGTTCGGGCGGAAACACAAACTCGTGCTGGGCGCCAATTTCGATGACGAAGAGCTTTCCTACGTCGGCGGCTCCGGAACCGCTATCCCGATTGATCTGGAAACCTGGGATCCATCATCGGTCAGCAAACCCGATATTGCGTTGGGCAGTTACAGTGCGACATATGATCAACAACAATATGGCGTTTATTCGGCTCTGCAATTAAATCCCCATGACAGGATCAACCTCACGGTAGGCCTGCGAGTCAGCTGGTTTGATTACAGCACCGAGAGTGTCATGACCTGGGGGGCAAGTGCCAGTGACTATGAAGAGAATGCTTATATTCTGCCGTATTACGGCATCACCTGCGACCTGACCGACACACTCACCGCTTATGCCAGTTATACGGAAATTTTTCAGCCTCAACAAAACTACGATATCGACGGCGACCTGCTTCCCCCTGAAGAAGGCAACAACAAGGAAGTCGGTGTAAAATTTGAATCCAGCGAGAATTTGTTCAACGCCTCAATCGCATTCTTTGAAACCAACCGCGACAACCTGGCAACGGCGCTTGACGGTGTCAGCTATTGCAACCCCGGATTCTCGACCTGCTACGAGGCCGCCGAACGGGTGAGAACCCGCGGCTTCGAGCTCGACGCTTCCGGTGAACTCAGCGACGGATGGCATATCAGCGCTGGTTATACCTACTCCAAATCGGAGTATGTCGAGGGAGAAAACAAGGGCGATCACTATTACACCTACAACATCCCGAAGCACTCATTCAAACTATCTACCGTGTATGATCTGCCGGGAAGATTGCATCAGCTCAGTGTCGGTGCCGGTATGAAAGCACAAAGTGAACTCTATAAAACCGGGGACGGCTACAGGATCGAACAAGGCGGTTATGTGATTTTCGATGCCATGGCAAAATATCAACTCACGCCCCGGATGAAATTGCAGCTGAATATCAATAATCTCCTCGACAAAGAATATTATTCCTCCCTGAGCGGCACCGGAACCAGTTACGGTCCCTTTATGGGCGACCCGAGGAACATCGTGCTTTCGTTCAAATACCAGTTCTGACATCAACAAAGAAGTTCCGCCGCGGGCATCCGCTGTCCGGGCCTTCCCTCCCCGCCTTTCTGGCGGGGAGACCACTTCGCAAAACGCCAAACCGTGCGCGTCACCCGTTGTCCGGCCTTTCCGGCCAATAAGCCCCATCTATTTGAAAATGACTTTCAAAAACGTGACAGCCATCACACCCCTCTCGACCCGAGTCGGATAGATTGATGCTGCACTGTAACCAAGCCCATAAAAAGCACCCCAAATCAACAAGGCAAACCGGCGCCGGAGAGCTCTAAACCGCATGACATCGCGGCCCGGTTGATGCCGAAACCAGACAGCATCCTGACCTTATGAGTGTTTCGGAAAAACGGCTACGCAGCGATCTGCATGACCTGTACCTCGACCATCACGGTTGGCTGGTGGGCTGGCTGAACCGGCGCATCAACAATACCCACGATGCCGGCGATCTGGCGCAGGACCTGTTCACTCGTCTGCTCGGTCGCCAAACCAATCTCGGCACGATTGCCCAACCGCGCGCCTGGCTGGCGACCATGGCCCACGGCATGATGGTTGATCATCTGCGGCGCAAAGACATCGAACGCGCTTATGCCGAAGCCCTGGCCGCGTTGCCCGCGGATCATGCGCCGTCACCGGAAACCCATGCCATGCTCCTTGACGCCTTAGCCGCCATTGACGCCCTGCTCAAGGGTCTGAAACCACGGGCGCGCACAATTTTTCTACTGTCGCGTCTCGATGGCTTGCCCTATGCCCGCATTGCCGAAGAGCTCGGCGTCAGCCTGAGCACGGTGGAAAAGGACATGGCCCGCGCCATCCGCCACTGCCTGACCCGCCGCCAAGAGATGCCGTTGTAAGAGTAAAACCATGAAGCGAACCCCCAAAACATCCCATCACAGCCCGAACGATGCGCAGGAAGAAGCCATCGCTTGGGCCGTTAAACTGGCCTCGGGTCACGTCGATGCGGCGCAGCGTCAGGCGTTTCACCGTTGGCGTGGCCAACACCGCGCCAACGAACAGGCCTGGCGCCAAATTGAAGGCATCGATGAGGCGTTTTCCGTCGTGCCCTGCGAAGCCGGTGACGTGGTGCGCCGCACCCTCAACCACCTTGACGGCGCGCGGCTCACGCGACGCACGGTGCTGAAGCTGCTCGTGGCCGGAGCATTTCTCTCCGGCGGCGGCCTGACCTGGAGCCGCAAACCCTGGCAGCAGACCTGGCCTCTGACCGCCACGGCCCAACAGAGACGGCACCGTCTGTTACCGGACGGCAGCCGCATCGACCTCAATCGAGGCAGTGCCGTGGAGGTGGTGTTTTCCCCCTGGCGACGGCGGGTCCTGCTCCATCAGGGGGAAATTCACATTGAAACCGGCAACGATGCCAATGCGCTGTTCGGCCACCGCCCGTTTGAGGTGGTCAGCGGCGCTATGACCTTCCGCGCTCTGGGCACCGCCTTCAATCTCCGTCGCGACCGGGACGGCCATCGCCTTTATGTCAGCGACGGCCAGGTGGCGGTTTACCGTCACGCCAAACTGCAAACGATTGTGTCCGCCACGCAGGAGGCTTTTGTCGCCGATAGCGGCACCCTTGAGACGCACACCGCGGACAACGACCCCTCAACCTGGACCCAAGGGGTTCTGGTGGCGCGCAAGATGCGTCTGCGCGACCTCGCCGCCGAATTGTCCCGGTACGGTGACCGCCCCCTGCAGTGTTCATCCCGGGCCGGTGACCTGCGGGTGTCAGGCGTCTTCCAACTCGACGGCCCGGCACCGCTGCAACGGGCCGTGGCCTCCCTGCGTCAATCCCTGCCCATCGACGTTGTTGAACAGGACGACACCCTCACCCTTATCCTCGCCCAGCCTTAGTCACAGCACATCCCAAGTGTTTATTCTTCCTACGCTTCCCTTCCTGAAAAAAAAGTTTACGGGTTCTGCTGCCGTCAAACGGCATAGAGATAGAAACCCGGTTGGCTCATGAGCCCTCACCGCCTGTTTGCCACAGGCGTTCATGGACCGATCATCACATCTCATCGTTGAATCCGTGAACGACCGGCACCCAATCGCCACTCACGGATTCAGGTTCAACAGAAGAAGGAGCACCGTGCATGAAGCGTGACAGATCACAAAAACACCCCCGCCGGCAAAACCGGGCCGCCTGCCTACTGGCAGCCTTGGCCGTTTTCTGCTGCCTGTTGGCCGCACCGCTGATGACCGCGGCACAATCCACAGCCGCGAACGCCACCTTTACGGTGGCCATTGCCGCCGGACCGTTGGAAGAGGCGTTAAACAGTTTTGCCGTACAGACCGGGCTGACCCTGTCCTTTTCTCCCGAACTGGTAGAGCAGATGGACAGCGCCGGACTCAACGGAACCTACCGTATTGAAGACGGTTTAAGCGCACTGCTAGACGAGCATGGCTTGCGTGCGGTGCGCCGGGAAAATGGCAGTTACACCCTAGAGGAAGATATTGCGCCGGGCCAGGACGGGGAAGAGGCCCCGGCCATTGAGGTCACGGCCTCTTCCCTTGATGACACCACAGAAGGAAGCGGGAGTTACACCACTGGCCTGACGACCACCGCCACCAAAATGGGTCTGTCGATCCGGGAAACACCCCAATCGATCAGCGTTATGACCAACCAGCGCATTGAGGATCAAGGGTTGTCCAGCCTCAGCGAGGTCATTGAGCAGACCCCCGGTCTGAATATCCAGAATTTAGGCAGTGAGCGCTTTACCATCTATTCGCGCGGCTACACCATCAACGACTACCAGCTGGACGGTGTGTCCACCCACGGCATCTCGTCCACCCAGGCCATTCCGCAAGGTCTGGCGGACCTGGCCACCTACGATCATGTTGAGGTGGTTCGCGGCGCGACCGGGCTGATGCTCGGCGCGGGCGATCCCTCGGGGATCATCAATCTGGTACGTAAAAAACCCACCCATGAGTTTCAGGGCAATGTCATTGCCGAACTGGGCTCCTGGGATCACTATCGTGCCCAACTGGATGTGGGCGGGCCTTTGACGAAAAATGGTCGGGTGCGTGGTCGCTTGGTCGGCGTTTACCAGGACAACAACAGTTATATGGATGCGTATGAGTTGGAAAAACAGGTCTACTACGGCATTCTCGAAGCGGATGTGACTGACACAACCCTGGTCACCGTCGGCTTTGACTATCAGGAGAATGACCCGCAAGGCAGCGCCAGCACCGGTTTCCCCCTGTTTTATGACGATGGTCGGCAAACGGATTTTTCCCGCTCGACCAATCCAGCGGCCTCCTGGTCCAGCGATCACAAAACAACTTACAATACCTTTGCTTCGCTGGAGCAGAAGCTGACCGATCATTGGCAGTTGAACCTTGCCGCCAACTACATGTCCCTGGACCGGGACTTTTCGAGCGCCACCGCGGCCTGGGGGTTTTTGGATGAGGAGACTGGCGAAGGCATCAAACTCTACGGCGCGCCCGGCGACACCGATCAGACCCAGACCGGCGTGGAGATGCGTCTTGAAGGGTCCTATACCCTGCTGGGTCGGGAGCATGACCTGGTTGCCGGCTTCAGCTTTTCCAAATACGAAAACAATCACATGCCGCTTTATCGTTCGGGCGTTGAGGGAACCGAGATCAATTTCTACACCTGGAACCATGAAACGGCACGTCCGGATACCGGCAATGGAAAACTCTACGATTTGGACACCATCATTTATCAGCGTGGGTTTTATCTGGCCTCCCGGCTTAATCCGCTGGAGCGTCTCCACCTCATCCTCGGCGGTCGCGTATCCGACTATTCCTACGACTATTCGCTGCACTATGTTCCGGAAACGCTAACGGCAAACAATAAAACAACCAAGTACAGTGAACATGGTGAAATCACCCCGTATTTCGGCCTGGTCTACGATCTGACGGAGACGCATTCGCTCTACGCCAGTTACACCAGTATTTTTCAACCACAGAGCTATCACGACCGCAACGGTGACGCCCTCGATCCCAAGACGGGCGATCATTACGAGGTCGGTGTCAAAAGCGAATTTTTCGCGGGCCGCATCAACGCCAGCCTCGCCCTTTTCGAAATCAGACAGGACAACCTGGCCGAGGTGGACAGCGGCTATACGGTGCCGGGAACGACCACTTCGGCCTACCGCGCCGTCGAAGGAGCGAAGACCCAGGGTGTCGACGTTGAGCTGTCCGGTGAGATCATCCCCGGATGGCATGTCATGGCGAGCTACAGCTACAGTCTGACCGAAGATGCCGACGGCTCGCGCCTTGCCACCGAAGCGCCCAGACAGATGGCCAAATTGTGGACCACCTATCAATGGCGTCAATTGACCGTGGGCGGCGGTGTCAACTGGCAGAGCCGCATCTATTTTTCAACCACCTCCTGGCAGTTGCCCGATGTTCCCCTTGAGGCGGAACAGGACGCTTATACGGTGGTGGACCTGATGGCGCGCTATCAGTTGACCGACACCCTTTGCGCGACCCTGAACGTCAACAACCTGTTTGATAAAAAATATCTGAGTTCCCTGGATTCAACGTTCTTCACCGGCTATTACGGTGAACCGCGCAGCGTTCTTTTGTCGCTACGCTATGACTTCTAACGCCATCCCAGTGCCATCAACGCGTCTTTGCACCCCCGCCTTTCGGGCGGGGGTGTTCATGATTTGCTCCGGGACCTGCTCTCATCCTGCACAAAAAATTCAAAAAAAGATGAGGGGATTTGGCGTGTTCATTCGTCTTACATCATGAGGGTATGACGTCAACCCGCATCGGCCGTGACAAATTGGCAACAACACACGCAAAAAAATGGAGTTCGCAGAGTGAAAAAAAGAAATTGGCGCAAAATCTGGTTCCTGACCCATAGCTGGCTGGCCATGCCGCTGTGGGTGGCGACCTTTGTCGTCTGCCTGACCGGCACCGTGGCCACCCTCGGTCAGGAACTGGTCTGGCTGACGCAGCCGCAGGTGCGCGCCAACGTGCCCGACGATAAGAGCGAGCGGCTGGATTTCGATGCCGTGCTGGCGGCGGTCAAGCGCCAGCAGCCCAAGGCGCACGTCAGCGCCCTGTCGCGGCCGGTCAAAGCGCAGTACGCCCTCACCGCCCAGGTCAGCACCGCTGACGGCAACACCGCCACCTGGTATGTCAATCCCTACAACGGCGCGATTCAGGGGCAACAGAGCCACTTTGACCTGCGCCGTTTCCTACGCGCCCTGCACGGCTGGCTGCTGGTTCCCTGGACCAACGGCTACAGTCCGGGCTGGTATCTGGTCACCCTGCTCAGCCTGCCGTTGCTCGGCTCGCTGATCTCCGGGGTGATGATCTACAAGCGATTCTGGCGCGACTACCTGCGGCCGAAAATCCGCCTGCGCCACGGCCCGCGGGTGATGTGGGGCGATGTCCATCGTCTGGCCGGTATCTGGTCGCTGCCGTTTATCTTCATCATTGCCGTGACCGGGTTGTGGATGCTGGTCCAGGCCGTCCTGTACGATCACCACATCACCTTTTCCACGGCCGGGCCGCCGGTGATGGTGGCGCGCGCCGACGTGCCGCAAACCGAGGACGGGCAAGCGCCGACGATGCTCAGCCCGCAACAGGCGGTGGATGCCGCGTGCCGGGCGTTTCCCGATCTGCAACCGTATCGGGTCAGCTTTCCGGCTCATGCTTATGATCTGTACCGGATCAGCGGCCGCAGCCGTCATTATCCGCTGTCGACCGACAGTGTGGCCATCCATCCCTATAACGGTCATGTCGAACAGACCCGCCGCCTCGCCGACCGATCAACGCTGGAGATCATCACCGGCTCAATGATCCCGCTGCACATCGGCGATTTTGCCGGGCTGGGTCTGAAGCTCGTTTATTTCATGTTCGGCCTGCTGCTGACCCTGATGATCTACAGCGGCATGCTGCTGTGGGGCAGGCGTACCTGGCGTGAAACCCGGCAGGTGTTCGAACAACGGGGCTGCGCTCCGGCCTATGTGGCTCGTCGCTGGGGCATGCACCTCAGTGGCGTGGTTTTGCTGCTGCCGCTGCTCTATTTCGCCCCTTATATGGACAGAATCGCCCTGTACCGCGGCGCCGCCGGTCTGGGTGAACGCCCCATCGGGACGTTGCAGGCCGGTCCGTTTACCCTCGACCTGGCGGAGTGGCAAGTGCGGCCTCCCCGGCCCGACGGCCAGGCCGGGCTGAAAAAAACCTTTACCCTGGGGTTGCGCCAGGAGGACTCTGCGCGCATCAAGGCCGTTTACCTCAAATTGGGCAAACCACGCAGCATCCGCAGTGCCGGAGCCCTGGCCTCGGGCAGTCCCTATCGTCAGTTTGTCCGCGTTTCCGTGCCGGAGCATGCCGGGCCGGACGCCGTGCTGTGGCTGACGCTGGAAACCTGGGACGGCGCGATCCATCGGGCCAGCCTGCCGTTGCACCAGGCCTCGCCGACCACCGCGGCGTTTCTCCAACAGCAGCGGGGCTGACGGCCCCACCGTCCGCAATCCATTCAACAGGAGTCAAACACAATGAAAAAAACACCTGTCCGTCTCGTCATGCTCATGGGCTTCTTTGTCGGTCTGAACAGCACGGCTCTGGCCCATTCCCCGTTCTGCTTTTGCGAAAAAGACGACGGAAAAATCGTCTGCGAAGGGGGTTTTTCCGATGGTTCAAGCGCCGCCGGTGTGCGGGTCGATCTGATTAACGGCGAAGAGAAGGTTCTCAAATCACAGCGGTTCGACGAGTTGTCCTCAGCCAGTTTCGCCATTCCCGAGGGCGACTTCTATATTCTGATGGACGCCGGTCCCGGCCATACCGTGGAAGTGGAGCGCTCGGCAATTGTCGGAATTGAGTGAGGCCCCTTTTGCTTTCCCGTACCCGCGGCTTTTCAGTTGCGATCCATTCGGTTCTTCGCAACCGTCTCCTGTCCTGAGCGACTGAAGTCCGTGGGCATAGGGAGGGCAATTGTCAGTTGTTCTCCTTGCCACTTGCATGATCGCCACAAGCCGCTAGGCTGAAAAAAAGCGTGATAAGAAATGGATCGGGAGAACGCCTATGAGAACAACAACAAAGACGCGCAGATGCTTCACCATGGCAAAATTCAGGATCATCGGGATGATGGGGATCATGGTCATCAGCCTCTGTCTTTCCCCCGCCGTGGCAGAGGCGTCCTCTTCCGTGGCCTATCGGGTCGAAACGCTGGCCAAAGGACTGGAGCATCCCTGGTCGCTGGCGTTTCTGCCCAATGGTGATGCATTGATTACCGAACGACCGGGAAAATTACGACGATGGTCCGCCAAAGAGCAACGCTTATCCGCTCCAATTTCCGGACTGCCCAAAATATTCAGCGGCGGCCAGGCCGGCCTGTTCAGCGCCATCCCGTCAGAGGATTTTGATCACGATCAGACCATCTTTTTCACCTATGCCGGCGGTACGACCACTGCCAATCGGCTGACCGTTGCCAAGGCCCGCCTTGAAGACGGACGTCTGCAGCAGGTCACAGAGATCTTCCGCTGCCGGCCGGATAAACGCGGCAAGGCCCATTACGGCGGACGGATCATCTGGTTGCCTGACCACACCTTGCTCATCAGTCTGGGAGAAGGCTATTCCCACCGGGAGCAGGCGCAAAATCGCGCGAACCATCTTGGTACCATTGTACGCATCCATCGCGACGGTTCCGTGCCGAAAGATAATCCTTTTGTCGGACAAAAAGGCGCGCAACCGGAGATTTATACTTACGGTCATCGCAATGTCCAAGGCTTAATTTATGATCCGGTGGATCAGCGGGTGATTGCCCATGAGCATGGACCCAAAGGCGGTGACGAGATCAACCTCATTAAACCGGGAAAGAATTATGGCTGGCCAGCCATCACCTACGGCATTGATTATTCAGGGGCAATCATTTCACCCTTCACCGAACGACCGGGTATGGAACAGCCAGTGCTGCAATGGACACCATCCATCGCGCCCTCGGGCCTGACCCGCTACCGTGGCGACCTGTTTCCACAATGGCGCGGCAATCTGTTCATTGGTGCATTGGCTGGTCGCAGTGTTCATCGGGTTGTGCTGCAAGACAATAAGGCGCGTGATGTCGAGACGTTGTTTTCGGAACTGAATGAGCGGATACGCGATGTGGTCACCGGGCCGGACGGTGCCCTGTACCTGCTGACAGACAATAAAAAAGGGCGCCTGCTTAAAGTGACGCCCCGTTGATTGGTTCTTATTTCTGACGCAAAAACACCACCAGCGCGCCGTCACCGCCATATTGGCGCGGTGCTCTGCCCCATTCCGCCACCCACGCCTGAGCCTGGGTGGACAGGTAACGTTCAATTTCCTGACGTACGACGGACTCGCCGCCCGGTGAACGCTTGCCGCGGCCGGTAATGATCAACACCGTCTGCAGTCCCTGCTCAAAACGATGCTTGAGAAACAGGCGCACCTTGTCACGGGCTTCATCGCGGTAACAGCCATGCAGGTCCAAACGATCCTGAGGACGGATTTTCCCCTGACGCAATTGTTTCATCCGCCGCGGTTCCGCACGCGGAGTCTCGTCGTCATCGGGAATATCATCACTAAACACTTTATCCACCGCGCCGAGGCTGGCCAGAAACAGGCTCTCATCATCCACCTCTGCGGCAGGTGGTAAACTCGCATCTTCCTCATCGGAAAAGACATCGTCAAACGGCCGCTCAACCAACCCATCCTGCGACTCGATATTTTCAACGCCAAGGCGCTCCATGGCCGTGGCAAAGTCAACATCAGATTCGTCAGCAGGAGACGGCACTTCTGCCTTAACGACCTTTTTCGGCTTTACTTCCGGCTCGGAAACACAAAACCCCTTCACGGACTTGAAGGGGTTATTTTTGAATGCGTTTTTTTCGTTTTTGTTCTTTTTAGCCATATCAGACCCGCGGCATTTTGCGCCGTCCCTGAGCAGCCTTGGTTTGTTTTTTGATCATGGCACCGGTTTTTTCCAGATGGAACTGGTACCAGACATCACCGTAATCTTCCATCTTCATCCGTTTACCCTGCTCCAGCGCGACAATGGATGCTTCGAGGCGTTCATCGCCGCCGGTTTTCTTGATCCCCTTTTGCAAGGTGGCCAAAGCTTTATCACGCTGACCGATCTTGTCCAGGCAATAAGCATAAAGATTCCAGACAAACGGTTCCTTGCGGGTTGCCGTTGCCGCTTTTTCAAAGGTCTCAGCCATTTTTTCCGGTTTATTGCGCTTCATGTAGCTGACCGCCAGCATGCTCATGGCGACCCAGTGCTTGACAAAGGCTTTTTCCAGATAGGGCATGGCCTTGGCAAAGTCTTTTTTCAGGTAGAGCAGCGTACCGATCTGGGCGTTGATCTGCCCTTTGACATAAAACTGCCACGGTGCGTATTTAAAGCCCTCCTGCAACGACGCGATGGCTTTTTCAAAACGGTTGGACTGCACATCATGCTGGGCACTTTGCATCAGCACCATGACCTTGTTCATGGTACGACGCGCCAACAGCAGGTACACCACGGCAAACAACACCATGGAAATCAGGCCACAGTAAATCAGTTCCAGTTGATAGACGATATGTAAGGGAACCACGGCAAGGGTTCCAAAAACAAAGGCAATAAGAAAGTTCAGCATGAAATGTTACACCTTTCATTGTGGCATTGAAAAAACACCTGTAATTTGTCGCGCGAGTCTAGCAATCGGCATGGAAAAAGTCAAAGCATTCGACACGCGATCAGGAGCGACGATCACCGTGTACCAACAGGGTCAATTCATCACCCGGCTGCAGGATATGATCTTCGGTGAGATCATTCCATTGCCGAATGTCGCGTGTCTGCACGGAGAACTGACGGCCGATGCCCCACAAGGTATCTCCGGTGCGCACCTGATAGATCACTTTTTTCAGGGATTTACTGCGTGATGCTACCGAAGACGACGGTGCCGAAACCAGCAACGTCTGCCCCGGTTGAATCACATTGCTCCAGCCCAGTCGGTTCCACACGCGCAGTTGTTTTTCCGTCACATCACACTTGCGGGCAATGCTCCACAGGCTGTCACCGGAGCGCACCGTGTAATTGCGCCGTTTCGAGCGCAGGTAATCATCTTCCAACTCGGCCAAAGGACGACCGGTGTAGTCACGATGCAGCGGCAGGATCAGGTTCTGCCCGACACGTAACGCGCGAGGATTGCTGATTTTATTGAGGCTGATGATATCATCGACACGGATGTGGTAGGTGTGCGCCAATTTAAGCAGGGTATCGCCGGACGTGATCTGATGGCGCTTATAACGGGCGCGGTCCGACGACGGGACTTGGGCGTATTTTTCATCAAAACCGCCGGCACAACCGGTTGGCACCCGCAAACGGTAATTGGTTTCTCCCGGCGGTGTACACCAGCGTTTCAACTCGGGATTGAGACGTTTGAGATCGTCATAAGACGCCCCGGTCAGCTCCGTAATCACTTCCAGATCGGTGGCTTCGGGGAGAATCACCGTCTCAAAGGCCAGCGGGGCTTCGTAATCCAGATCGCAAAAACCGAATTTCACCGGTTGCTTGCTGATTAATAATGCCGCCAGCAACTTGGGCACATAGTTTTTGGTCTCGGCGCGAAGATAAGAACCCTTGCTCAGCTCCCAGAAATCGGTGGAGTGATATTTCTTGACGGCGCGGGAAATTTTTCCGGGACCGGCGTTATACGAGGCCACGGCAAGGTACCAGTCGCCGTCAAACCGCTGATAGAGGTCTTTGAGATAGCGGGCAGCGGCGAGAGTGGCTTTTTCCATATCACGGCGCTCATCACGCCACCAGGTGTTTTCCAGGCCGTACATGCGCCCGGTCGATTCGATGAACTGCCAGTGCCCGACGGCATTGGCCCAGCTGTGCGCATTGCTGTTGAAGCCGGATTCAACCATGGCCAGGGTGGCCAGGTCCTGCGGCAGTCCCTCACGTTTAAACACCTCGCGCATCATCGGCAGATAGCGGCTGGAACGCTGCAACCAACGGGTAAAGGTCCGGCGGCCCGGTCCGGTGTAGTAATCGACCAGATAACGGACCTTGTCGTTTTCCACCACGGGAAAATCGAACAACGGCTCCGGTTTCACCACCGGCCCAACGTCCTGTGGCGGCGTTAAATCGGCATTGAGCAACGCTTCGTCCGCCGTGGTTTCATCACCGGCTTGCGCCAGTTCTTCCGGCGCCAGCACCACGCAGCCGGAGGCGTCTTCAGCCGGTGCGGCCACCAGCGGCAAACTCGCTTCGTCGTGCAGGCGAAGCATCGACACTTCGGGAGCGGGCGCCGCCATACAGCCCGTCAACACCCCACAACATAACAATAGAAACCAGCGAATCATGTCTGAAACAATGCTCCCGTCATCCTGGGATCAGAGACAACCCCCTGATTTCTCCCATAATTTTCCAGATAAACTCCGGCCAAGGCTATAGAAAAAGTCACTCGGTGTCAAGAGTCTCGCCCGCAGTCTCTTCCGGCCAAAAACGCTGTTGCAAGGCATCGAGCAAGGCGTCAAAGGTACTACGATCACGCGCACAGACCGCAACGGCACCAAAGCGTCGGCACAGCTCGGCACATTCCCCCGCATCAATCTGATCCATCTTGTTGAACACCAGCTGCCGCGGAGTCTGACCAAGGTCGAGATCAGCCAGGATCTGTTCAACGGCACGAATCTGTTCTTCAAAACGGGGGTTGGAGACATCCACCACGTGCAACAACAGATCCGCATCCGACAACTCTTCGAGGGTGGACTTGAACGCGCCCATGAGGCTGGCAGGCAGTTGGCGGATAAAGCCGACGGTGTCGGTAATGATCACCTCGCGCTCCAGAGGAAAGCGCAAACGGCGCGTCGAGGTATCCAAGGTGGCAAACAGAAGATCTTCGGTAAACACCTCGCTCTGGGTCAACGCATTAAGCAGAGTCGACTTACCGGCATTGGTGTAACCGACGATGGAGATAATCGGCACATCGGAACGCATCCGCTTGCTGCGGCGCTGTAAACGGCTCTTGGCCATACCCTTGAGACGTTTTTCCAGACGACTGATCCGGTCACGGATGCGGCGACGGTCGATTTCCAGCTTGGTTTCACCAGGGCCGCGACCACCAATACCGCCCATCAGACGCGACAGGGCGGTCCCTTTGCCGGAGAGTCTGGGTAGAATGTATTTGAGCTGCGCCAGCTCAACCTGTACTTTGCCGTCGAGGGTGTGAGCGCGGCTGGCAAAAATATCGAGAATCACTTGGGAGCGATCAATGACTTTCAGATCGGTCAATGCGGCGATGGAACGCACCTGGGTCGGGCTGAGATCCTGATCGAAAACCAGCATGGTCGCCCGCTGTTGCAGAGCCCGGATCACCACATCCTTGATCTTGCCCTCGCCCATCAGATAGCGGGGATTCAGGCGCTGCGGTCGCTGAACGACCTGATCAAGCACCAGCATGTCCGCGGTGCGGGCCAGCTCCTGCAACTCGCATAAGGAATCTTCAATTTCACGCCGCGGCGCCTGACTGACGGAAATGAGAATTGCCCGCTCCCGGGGATCGGACAGATCGATCTGGCCGCTGTCAACGGTACGTTCAAGCTCGTCTTCCAGGGAGCGTAAAAACGCCGACATGTCCACATTGAGCTGATCAAAACTGCGCAGATGCTGTTGTTCAACCTGTTGATGGGCCGGATTTTCCGGCAACAGATGGGCGTAATAAACCGACGCGGGAAAACCGCGCTGGTTGACGCCGAGGGCAACCATCATATCGAGACGCAACAGAGCAAGGTCGGTGAGGTCGTCTTCGGACAGGGATTCGTTTTTCAGGTGGGTGTGGATGCAACGCAGACCCCGCAGACCGCTACGGCCCAAGGCATAGCCGGACAGATCGGGCAGCATGATCTCACGATCGTCGCCGACCATGACATATTTGACCACGCCGGAGCGATCAATCAACACGCCGATCTGGCGGCGAATTTCGTGGGACAGACCGCATAAAAAGCGGGCCAGCTCGGTCGATACCACTTCTTCAGGGCGCATGCGGCGGCGGTAAATGCGCTCCAGCGCGTCAATCTGAGCCGCCTTGAGGCCGGAAGTTTGTCCAAGAACGTCCACAATGCCGTCCTTTACGCAAAAAGGGCCCGTTGGGGCCCTTTTTGACAGTCATGTTGGAGAGGCTGTGCCATAAAGCAGCTTAAGCACTGACCACAATATTGAAACCGGCATCGACTAAATGAACTTCGCCGGTCACACCACTGCTCAGATCGGACAGGAAATACACGGCGGTCTTGCCGACCTCCTCCTGAGTGACGGTCCGACGCAATGGCGCGTGATCATCCATCAACTTGATTTTGGAGCGGAAGTTGGCAATGCCGGAAGCCGCCAAAGTGCGAATCGGGCCGGCGGAAATGGCGTTGACGCGAATACCTTTTTCGCCCAATTCGGCCGCCAGGTAGCGTACGGAGGCTTCCAGTGCAGCTTTGGCCACACCCATGACATTGTAATTGGGGACGGCACGGGTTGCGCCCAGATAGGTCATGGTGACAATGCTGCCACCCTCTTTGAGCAGCGGTTCCGCACACCGGGTAATGGCCACCATGGAATAAGCACTGATATCCATGGCCAGGGCAAACCCTTCACGGCTGGTCTGACTATACGGATGTTTGAGATCTTCACGGTCGGCAAAAGCAACGGCGTGAACAACAAAATCCAACTCACCCCATTGTTTTTTCACCTCGTCAAAAACCGCTTCGATCTCTTGATCATTGCTGACATTGCAAGGCAGAATCAGTTCAGCGTCGAGACTTTCCGCCAGCGGACGAACCCGCTTTTCCAGGGCATCGTTGAGGTAGGTAAACGCCAACGTAGCGCCCTGTTCCTTGAGTTGCTGGGCAATGCCCCAGGCAATGCTCATCTCATTGGCAACACCGAAAATAATTCCCCGTTTTCCTGTCATCAGTCCCATATGGTCCGTTTCTCCTGTAAAAGATATAACGTAAAATTAGTGGTTATCTAACAGACTTAGCAGGCCTTTTTAGCAGATTGACGGCCAGAAATCAACAGTACCGTCACCCGGTTACTCCTTGGGCAAAAACACCGACAGTTCCTTGATCAGGTCCTCAGCGGGGCGTGCCCCCATCAAAACATGGCCATCGGGAAGGACCAGGGTCGGTGTCGATCGGATCTGCCACTTTTTGGCAAACGCCAGCGTTTCCTGGACAGCATCGGTCGTGCAGGTTTGCTCGGGGACAGGCTGGTCGGCCATGGCCTGCTCAAGCACGTCAGCGGAACCGGAACAAACAATATTCGTCACCAGCGTGGTGTCCGACAGCATGGCCATCACTTTAATGTAAAAAGCGATCTGCGGCTGTTGCGCGACCACTTTTTTCAATTCCTGGTGCAGCTTGCGGCAATGACCACATTTGGCATCCGTGAACACATAGGCTTTGACCGGTGCATCCTCGCGGCCAAGCAGAAGGGCCCCATCCGATTTAATTTCATCCATATTGACCCGGCGGGAAATTTCCGTGCCGTCACTGATACGCACCACCCGGCCGGAGATCAGATATTGCTTGGAGAAATCGACATAGACGGTAAACATGCGGCCTCGGGCTTCCCCCTTGATTTCCCATAAACCGCCGACATCGGAAAAGTCCACGGAATCCACCCGGTCCGCGCCGGGGGGCAACAGTTTCAACGCGTCTTCTTTGGTCAAACTATGGCAATCCTTACACTCTCCGGCACCACACCCTTCACCGCCAAAAGACCATGCATACACAGGAAACAGGAGAGACAAAAACATCACAATCACCAGATGACGCCACATAGACAACTCCTTTGCTCGAAACCGTAACTCTGTAAATGATCAACAAAAAGAAATCAGAAAAGAACTTCGACAGCGCCGCCCATCTTAGCAGAGGCACTGGAAAATGGAACAGTTATAGTGTATTTTTCAGTGTAGAGCCTTTGAGCATGATGATCCGGCATTCTCCTGCGCCACTGCTCTTCACAAGGCTCATCACACAAGAAGCCACTCACGGCTTTCAGTTCACTTTGATCCCCAACAAAGGACGTGACTTTTTATGACCGACACCAACAGCACACAAGCCATTCCCGCCGCATTCACCCTGGTCAGCACCACTGAGCTGCCGGAGTTGAATGCGACCCTGCTGCAACTTCGTCATAACGTGACCGGTGCACGGCTGGTTCATATTGAAAATGAAGACACCAACAACCTGTTTGCCGTCGCCTTTAAGACCCCGCCCTCCGACTCAACCGGCGTGGCGCATATTCTCGAACACACCGCGCTGTGCGGCTCGAAAAACTTTCCGGTGCGTGACCCATTTTTCACCATGCTCAAACGCAGCCTCAACACCTTTATGAATGCGTTTACCGCCAGTGACTGGACCTGCTACCCGTTTTCCAGTCAGAACCATAAAGATTTTTATAATTTGCTGGATATCTATTTGGATGCGGCATTCTTTCCATTGCTGCGCGAACGCGATTTTGCCCAGGAAGGGCATCGCCTGGAATTTGCCCAGAGTGACGACCCGTCCTCGGCGCTGACGTTCAAGGGGGTGGTCTTCAATGAGATGAAGGGCGCCATGGCCGACCCATCGTCGTTGCTGTCACGCCGCACCACCCGCATCTCTACCCAACCACCTGCTATCATCACAACTCCGGCGGCGAACCGGAAAACATTCCCGACCTGAGCTGGCAGCAGTTACGCGATTTTCACGCTGAGTTCTACCATCCCAGCAATGCCTGCTTCTTCACCTACGGCAACTTCCCGCTGGCCGACCATCTCGACGTCATTGAAACAAAGGTACTCAGCCAATTCCAGGCACGTGAGGTCAACAGTGAAGTCCCGCAGGAACAGCGTTTTTCCGCTCCTCTGACCGTCAAGGAACCCTTTCCCATTGACGCACAGGAAGAGTTGACCGGTAAAAGTATGGTGCATTTGAGCTGGCTGTGCAGTGATATCTCCGACAGCTTTGCCCGCCTCAGCCTGACGCTGCTGTCCCAATTACTGCTCGGCAATCCGGCGGCACCGCTGTACAAGGCCCTACTCGACTCCGGTCTCGGCACCAATCTGACGCCCGGCTGCGGTTATCACGATGACTACCGTTCCACCTGTTTTGCCGTGGGTCTGCAAGGAACGGATGAGGACAAAGCGGAGCAGATCGAGAATCTGGTGCTGGAAACGTTACGGAACATTGCCGACGACGGCTTCAGCCGTTCACGCATCGATGCCGCCATCCATCGCCTGGAACTGGCCAACCGTGAAGTCAGTGGCGACAGTTACCCCTATGCCATCATGGTGATGATGCGCATCCTCGGCCCATGGCTGCATTGCGATGACCCGTTGTCTCCGCTGCAACTTGACGATAACCTGACCAAGCTGCGTCAGGAGCTGGACAAAGGCCCGTTCTTTGAAAACCTGATCCGCACCTGGCTGCTTGACAATCCGCACCGGGTCAATCTCTGTCTGCATCCGGACCCGGCATTAACCAAAGAGATGGAGTACAAGGAGCAGCAACGGCTCAAGGACCTCGAAGCCACCCTGACGGACAACGACCGTCAGCACCTCGTCGATCAGGCCAAAACCCTGCAACAGGCCCAGGAGGAAAAAGAGGACGTCAGCTGCCTGCCCACCCTGGAGCTGAGTGACATTGACCCCAAAGAGCCTGAAGTCGCCAGTGAATCCCTGGCTGTGGGTAACCATGAGGTCACGTTTTATCCGCAACCGACCAACGGGCTGGTCTACTTTAATCTGTATTTTCCGGTCAGCGGCCTGGAAGCCGACCTGCATCCGTACTTGCCGTTGTTCAGCAGCCTGCTGACTCAGATCGGTGCCGGCAAATACAGCTACTTGGAAATGGCCGAGCGTATTGAAGCGGGCACCGGCGGCATTCGTGCCTCCCTTGATATCCTTGATGACATTGCCTCCCTGGACCAGTATCAACCGCTGCTGCGCTTGCGCGGCAAGGCTCTGGTGCGCAATGTCGACAAGCTGGCGGAGATCCTGGCCGATGTCGCCACCAGTGCCGATTTCACGGACTTGGAGCGCCTGGCCACCGTGATTGGTCAAGTCAAAACCACATGGGAAAATGCCATCCCCGGTTCCGGCCACAGTTATGCGGCCCGTGCTGCCGCCGGTCATCTCACTGCGGCAGGCCAATGCCGCGAACAATGGTCCGGTCTGACCCAGTTCAAACAGATTAAAGAGATTGCCAAGCTCAAGGCGGAGCAACTGGCTGATCTGGCTGTTAAAATGCAGCAAATCGCTCAACAGCTGTTGCACAGTGACTCGGTACGTGCGGCCATCACTGCGGAGCAGGGCGATCTGGAAACCAATCGTAAGGCCATACAGCAACTGCTGGAACGCCTGCCGTCCCATAGCCGTCAGGAAGCCATGGCCATCGCTTCGACAATCACTCCGCAGGCCGTTCAACTGGGCTGGGCGACGTCCATTCCGGTCTCCTATGTCACGCGGGTTTTCCGTACCGTGCCGCTGGTGCATGAAGATGCGGCCCCGTTAAAGATTCTCGCCGCCCTGCTGAAAGCCAACTTTCTCCATCGTGAAATCCGCGAAAAAGGTGGCGCTTACGGCGGCATGGCCAACAGCAACAGTGAGGCGGTTTGTTCTCCATGCTGTCCTATCGCGACCCGCAGTTATCGCGCACTCTGGATGTTTACGAGCAGGCTCTGCAGTGGGTTCAGTCCGGTGATTTTGATCAGGAAAAAATCAAGGAAGCGGTCCTTGCCGTGTTCAGTGCCATCGACCGACCGTTGTCACCAGGCGGTGTCGGCGCGCATGAATTCGCCAACACTCTGCAGGGGCTGACCCTTGAGATTCGTCAGCAATTCCGTGAACGGCTGTTGGCGGTGAGCAAAGAGCAATTGATCCGTGTCGCTCAGACCTATCTGGCCGATAAACTTGCCGACAGCCCGATTTCCATTCTGTCCAACGACGAGATTCTCCGTAAGGCCAAAGAAGACCTGCCCGCCATGGAAATTGTCCGCTTGTAAAAACTTCAGACAGCAGCGGTTCCATAACAAAAACGCCCCGACGGCATCACCGTCGGGGCGTTTTAATTTTCATGTTTATCAGGCAACGTCAAATCAGCTTTTTTCAATCTGTAGTTGGACAAGAAATTCGCCGGAATCCGATTCAAACGGAATCATCACCCAATCGGCTTCCGCCGTGCACTCGACATGATAATCCGCACCAAATACATAGGAAGGAACCGACAGGGTAATATCTTTGCCCGACTCGTCGAGAAACATCTTGACGTTACCGGCCAGCATGTTGGCCAGTTCACCGAAAGCATCGGTCACGTCCTCGTTGACTTCGTCCACGTCCAGACCAAGGAATCGCGTGGTAATATCCATGGCCACATCATCCGGAGCATGGATGGCAATCATGCCTTTACAGCCCCCGGCCAAGCCAACCATCCCGGAAACCGAATCGGTAAAATTACTCACCAAGACCGGCATGGCAGGCTGAGGAGTCACCTCCAGCATAATCATCGTTTCAAACACTTCGCGCGTGGAATCAATGGTCATCTGTTCTAAATCCAAGATCGACTCTCCTTCAGCTCGGGCTTATAATCGGCAGTACGCATAGCGTATTATATGTCTATTCCAAAGAATTAAAAAATATCACAACATTAACAGGTCAGCCAGTCCCTAAATGAGAATTAACACCACTTTTTAATCCTCGCGGCTTTTTTAAAGCGACGACGGTGGCAAACTCATGGCCATGGCCACTTCATCACAGTCGGGAAACTTGGAACATTTCATACAGTCACCCCAGATTTTATGCGGCAATTCACTTTTTTCAATCAGGCTGAATCCCAGTCGTGAAAAGAATTGTTCCTGATAGGTCAAGGCAAACAACCGACTCAGGCCAAGTTGGCAGGCTTCATCAATACACGCCTGAACCAACTGGCGGCCACAGCCGCGGCCGGCCAGACTTTCAGAGACCACCAGTGAACGCACTTCAGCGAGATCAGCCCACCAGACTTGCAAACTGACCGTGCCCAAGACCTCGCCCTGCTCTTCCAATACGTAAAAGGAGCGGATGGCCTGATAAATTTCAGCCAGGGAACGCGACAGCATCGCGCCTTTACCGGCATGTTCGGCCAGCATTTTATGGATGATCGGGGCATCAGCAATACAGGCTTTTCTGATCATGGACTCTCCTCAACCGACGCCGTAAACGCGCCAGTCTTTAAAACAATGATGGCCGCCGACTGCGCTGCAACAAATCACGCGCATGACTGACGGTCTGAGAACTGAGCTGGGCACCGCCAAGCATGCGGGCCAATTCCTGGACCCGTTCTTCGTCATCAAGACACACCAGTTGTGTCGACGTCTGATTATTTTCCACCCGTTTTTCCACCCGGTACTGCACGTCGGCATAGGCGGCCACCTGCGGTAGATGGGTGATACATAAGACCTGATGCCCTTCGGCCACGGTACACAGTCTCTCGCCGACGGCCGAGGCGGCAACACCACCGATACCGGCATCGACTTCGTCAAAAATCATCGTCGCCAGACTGTCGGCACGCGGTGCCACTTTACGCAATGCCAGCATGATGCGCGACAACTCACCGCCGGATGCGGTTGACGAAAGCGGGCGAGGTTCCTGGCCGGGATTGGCCGAGAAATAGAACTCGGCTTTTTCCAGCCCGAGCAGCCCTGCTTCACAGGCGGTTAAACGGGCTTCAAAACAGGCGTTGGCCATGGCCAGACCGGCCAGTTCCTCTTCCATGGCCTGTTTCAAGTGCTCGGCAGCCTGCTGACGCAACGTGGAGAGTTTCTGTCCCGTTGTCATCATCTCGGCCCGTACCGTGCCAATCTGCGCTTCAAGTTGCTCCAGAGTGGCCGCACTGTTACGTAACTGCTCCAACTCCTCGGCAATCTCATCGGCATAAGTGAGAATACCGTCAATTTCAGCGTGATATTTGCGTTGCAGCGTGCCGATCAGCGCCAGTCGTTCTTCCACCTCGGCCTGTCGCTGTTCGTCGAACACGACGTCATCAGCCAGTTGACGCAATTGGCCCGCGGCATCTTCCAAACCGAACAGGGCATCGCGCATGGCCTCGACCGGCCCCTGTAATTGCGGCTCGACATCGATCAGCCCTTCCAAGACCTGATTGACGGCGCCGAGCTGTTCGCACACCGCGCCCTGATCGGCATAGAGGCGTTCATAGCCCTGCCGGCACCCGGCATAGAGGCGCTCGGCATGCTGCAAGCGCAAACGCTCGGCCGACAACTCTTCATCCTCACCGGGCTGTAAAGCGGCGGCGGTAATTTCCTGATACTGGAAACTGAGCAGATCAATGCGATCGGCACGATCACGCTCCGACTGCTGCAGAGACTCAAGCTGCTGCTGCAGGGTGCGCCACTGGCGATAATGGTGCTGGTAATCAGACAGCAGATCCTGACACTGGCCAAAGCCATCCAGCAAGCGCAGATGATTTTCCACCCGTTGCAGTTGTTGTTGGTCGTGTTGGCCGAAGATGGCCAGCATCGGTGCGGTCAACTGCTGCAGCTGAGCCAGGGTGGCCATGGCACCGTTAACGTACACCCGGTTTTTGCCCTGACGCGACAGACTACGCCGGATCACCAGCTCGTCATCGTCGTCGAAATCCATCTCCTGCAACAACCGGCGAACGCCAGGCTGTTCACGAAGGGAGAACACCGCCTCAACGCTGGCGCTCTCTTCTCCGGTGCGCACCAGGTCATTGCGCATGCGCTGACCAAGCAACAGGCCCATGGCGTCAATAATAATCGACTTACCGGCGCCGGTTTCACCACTGAGCACATTGAATCCGGGGCCGAAATTCACCTGCAGCTGTTCAATCACAGCCAGATTTTTAATGGATAAATCCGTCAGCATACGGGTTAACGTTCTCCCCAGCGCAATTTGGTGCGCAACACCTCAAAATAGTCCTTCTTGGCGCTGCGAATCAGGCGGGTACATTGCTCGGCCTTGCGGATTTCCACCACGTCCTGAGCCTGAAGGGCCATCCCTACCTGGCCGTCGGCGGTAAAAAACACCCGCTCTTCGTTGAAGCGCATGATGATACGGATCAGCGACTGATCCGAGACAATAATCGGTCGGTTGGTCAGCGTATGCGCACAGATCGGGGTGATCACCAGGCAGTGCAGTCCCGGATAGACAATCGGTCCCCCGGCAGCGAGGTTGTAGGCTGTCGATCCCGTTGGTGACGAGACAATCAGGCCATCCGCCTTGAAGGTGGTCAGATAACTGTCATCAACCCACACCTCCATATCGATGATCCGCGCCAGAGCGCCCTTGTTGATCACCACGTCATTGAGCACCTGATATTCGGCGATACGCTCACCCTGGCGCTCAACCGCCGCCTTCAGCATGATGCGATCGGAAATCTCAAAATCGCCGTTAAGTACCCGCTGCAGTTCATCGTAAAGGTCATCAAGAATAATCTCGGTAAGAAAACCCAGACTACCCAGATTGACCCCAAGGATCGGCACGCCCAGATTGCCCACTTTACGGGCCACGGAAATCAGCGTGCCGTCACCACCAAGCACGACAATACAATCGACCAGAGGCGGTAGTTCACGGCTGGGTACCCCCTCGGCAGCCCCCATATCCGCAGCCAGTTTTTTTTCCACCAGAACCCGAATCCCCCGTTCGATCAACCAGCCTTTGAGTTGTCTGGCAACATCCACGGCGTCCGGATTGGTGCGTTTGGCGTAAATTCCTATTGATTTCATATCATTCCCCATTGCAATGCCTCGAAAATCTACCACAGCCCCCCGGCAAAGTCCATCCGCAGCGGGACATTGAGGACATTCTGCCACCTGTGCTACAGTGCCGTGGAGATCGTTCTGAAACATCCTGTTAGATCATCTCAGAACAAATGTCAAACTGAACTTGTTGACACCGTTTAGAGCCTGTTACAAAAAGGTTCACGGTGCCCATGAATGGGCGATTTTGTACAATGTCTTTTTGCCCGGTTCGACACTCTATTACGAGGCTTTATGGACCTGTTTTCCACCACTGTCAGCGATGATCAGACTCCGCTTGCCGAACGGATGCGGCCACAACACCTTGATGAGGTGGTGGGCCAGCAACATCTGCTCGCTGACGGCTGCCCGTTGCGTCAGATCATTGAAACCGACCAGCTCAGTTCGCTGATCTTCTGGGGCCCTCCCGGCACCGGAAAAACCACCCTGGCCCAGGTGATCGCCCAGAGTACGCGCAGCCGTTTCGTGTTTTTTTCCGCCATTATGCATGGCGTCAAGGACATCCGCCATATTGTCGCGCGCGCCAAAGAGGATCGCGCCATGTACGGCACGCGGACCATTCTGTTTGTCGATGAAATTCACCGCTTCAACAAATCTCAGCAGGATGCCTTTTTGCCGGCTCTGGAAAAAGGCGATCTGATCCTCATCGGCGCCACCACGGAAAATCCATCCTTTGAGGTCAATGCCGCCCTGCTCTCCCGTGCCCGGGTATTTGTCCTTAAGCCGCTGCAGCACGATGATATTATGTTGCTGCTGCGCCGTGCCCTGAGTGATCCACGCGGGCTGGCGGATCTCAAAGCCGATATTTCCGACCCCGCCCTGGAGCAGCTGGCTCAACTGGCTCAGGGCGATGCCCGTGTGGCCCTGGGCAATCTGCAACTGGTGGTGGAAACCGCCCAGGGTCAGGCCATTGATGAAACGGTGGTCTCCCAGACATTGCAGCAAAAGGCGCTGCGTTACGACAAAGGCGCGGAAGAGCATTACAACGTCATTTCCGCATTTATCAAAAGTGTGCGCGGCTCTAACCCGGATGGTGCCCTGTACTGGCTGGCACGGATGATTGAAGCGGGCGAAGATCCGCTGTTTATTGCCCGCCGCCTGGTAATTCTCGCTGCGGAAGACATCGGCAATGCCGACCCGCGCGGCCTGCAACTGGCTGTGGCCGCCCAGCAGGCGGTTCATTTCGTCGGCATGCCGGAGGGACGCATTATTCTCGCCCAGGCCACCACCTACCTGGCCTCGGCACCGAAAAGCAATGCCTCTTACATGGGGATTGATACCGCCCTGGCCGAAGTGCGCCGCAGCGGCCCGCTGGAGGTCCCTCTCCATCTGCGCAACGCACCGACCAAGCTGATGAAAGCGTTGGATTACGGCAAAGACTATCAATACGCCCACAACGATCCGAGCGGCTTTATTGTCCAGGACTATCTTCCCGAACAGTTGCGCGGAACGCAGTACTATCATCCGGTGGATCGCGGTTATGAAAAGGTGATGGCGGAACGTCTGGCGTTTTATCGGCAACAGGCCGAGCAACCGGATGAGGAAGAGTCATGAAGTGGCGCTGGCATGAACGATTCATCACCATTGCACTGTTCAGTCTGCTTTTACCCGCGCTTTCTTGCGCTGAGAAAGGTGATTGGCCGGACTGGCCTGAGCATGCGCATAACGGTTTTGTCCATCACCCACAGCCCGCGTCATCACAGGACGACACCCTCAATCCACTGGTGCAGGGTATCCGTTTTTTTCAGCGCTATATTTCCGTGGTCGACAGTCCGCGCTGCCCCATGTATCCCACCTGCTCAGCCTATGCTCTGCAGGCCCTGGACAAACACGGTCCGGCCCTGGGAACGTTTATTACCGTGGACCGTCTGCTGCATGAAACCAATCCGCTGGAGCAGACCATGCCGTTGAGTGGCTTTGAACGTGAACGATTTTACGACCCACTGAGCCGCAATGATTTCTGGTTATCAGCGAAAGAGTGAACCGATTACTTCAGCGGTGGTTAAAGGGTTAAAACCCAGCCGAAACCAATGGCCGATACGAAGGTCGAGGCAACCAGAGAAAAATAAAAGATATCGTGTTTACGCCGCCGCCGGGTCATATTGATCACCAGCCCCACCAGTCCGGTAAACAGGGCGGCGAACAGCAGCCACAACACATAGCTCATCAGGTCATAATCCCATTCAGTGCGTACCGGCAGATTATTCACCCGTTCAAAAAAAGTGACGGTCTGAGGTTTGGCGAAACTGATCGCCATCACGGACGCAACAATCGCGCCCCAGCCTCCAACAGCAAACCAAGGTAATGAGCGGACCAAGAAATCAGGTCCCTGGCGACGGTCTTGACGGTTTTGACGACGATCATTGGCATAACGCCCATCTTCCACACGTCGCCGCTCAGCTAAAGTCTCAGGCATGTGCTACTCCTGTCGGTTGATTCCGCCATCATCCAGACGTACGCCGGAAAGCGGAGTCCCGCAGCCGGGACAGGTTCCATGATACAAACGATTACGCGCCACCTGAAAACCGTGACGCTCGATCAAGGTTTTTCCACACTGGCGACAGCGGGTATCTTCGCCACGACCACTGGCGACATTACCGAGATAGATATAGTTCAACCCGGCTTTTTCGCCAATGTCCCGCGCCCGCATCAGACTTTCCACCGGCGTCGGCGGCACGTCCGTCAGACGATAGGTGGGATAAAACGCCGTCACATGCCAGGGCGTTTCGACATCCAGCTGTTCGGCAATAAACCGAGCAATACCATTAAGTTGCTGCTCATCATCGTTGTAGCCCGGAATGACCAGCGTCGTCACCTCCAGCCAGATGCCCAACGCTTTAAACAGCTTGAGGCTTTCAAGTACCGGCGCCAGTTGCGCGCCACACACATCGCGATAAAACGACTCGCTGAATCCCTTTAAGTCAATGTTGGCGCCATCCAGATATGGCGCCAAGTGTCGCAACGGTTCTTCAGCCATATAGCCATTGCTCACCATCACATTGAGCAATCCTTCATGACGGGCCAACCGGGCGGTTTCATACATATATTCGTAAAAAACCGTCGGCTCCGTATAGGTGTAAGCGATACTCTGGCACGCGGCCGATAACGCCAAATCAACAACTTGTTGCGGGGGCAACGTGTCACCGCGGATCGCCGAGTGAGCGGACTCAATCTGTGAAATACTGGCATTCTGACAATGGCGACAGCGAAAATTACACCCCACCGTGGCAATGGAATAACTGCGCGAGCCCGGTAACACATGGAACAACGGTTTCTTCTCAATCGGATCAATATGAGCAGCAATCGCCAGACCGTCATTGAGACTATAGAGAACACCGTCTCTGTTTTCCCGCACCTGGCAGCGCCCACGGTGTCCAGCACCAATCACACAATGAAAGCGGCACAGTTCACAACGAACCTGTCCCCGCTCCAACAGACTCCAAAACATGGCTTCACGCATGACGACCTCCACGGCTACTCTTCGCGTCGATATCTTAACGTAAAAAGTTTAACAAAAAGTTTCTCAGTGCAAGAAAAGAATGACCCGGCAATGTCACAAACTGGCTTTTTTCAGGAAAAAACTTTTCTTACAGATAAAACTTGACCGGCCGGGGGCTTCTCTCTATAATCCCTTCTGCTCGTGCCGAAGTGGTGGAATTGGTAGACACGTCGGTCTCAAAAACCGATGGCTTCTGGCCGTGCCGGTTCGATTCCGGCCTTCGGCACCAACAAAAACAATAAGAGATATCAGTGACTTACTGATATCTCTTTTTTGTTTCCATAGTGTAACTCTGATGGTATTACCTCATCATTTATGATGTTTTTATGACGAGTTTCGGTAACTGAATTATTCACCGAATTGCACGCTGATCAGGTGGGGAATTTTTTTATCCAAGTTTCTTCAACGCCGGTTCAATCGAAGCGACCTAAAGAAAACTCTTAGTAATCAGGGAACGTTTTGATTTTTTGACACCCTCTCCCCTTACTCCTTGTGCAAGACCAACCTTCTTTTTGTCACAAATCCAACTCCTCACATAAAAAATGGCGCTCCCTGTCGGAAGCGCCGTCCATAATCAACACAGCATGTCAGTCAATGAAATAAAAATGGTTTGCTTAGATTGGTTAGTTGACACCACCGAACACGGGTGCCAGCTTTTTCCATAAACTCTTGCCCTGCTTTTCACTGGCTTCGCGGGCGCATTCCAAGGCCAGTTGCAGTTCGTGACAATCCTCTTTGTCATGCGGCTCCATGGCGTGATAGAAAATTCCCGCAGCACGCGCCTGACGCAAGAAGCCAACAGTGGCATCGTCGGCCAACAGGATGATTTTCAGATGCTTGTGCAGATAGCGGAAAATCGGAATCACATCCAATGCATTACTGCCTTCAAAGGTTCTGCCCAGCAGCATAATCGCCGCATCTTCTTTGCGTAGCGCCTCAATGGCTTCATTGAGTGTCGTCACAAACTTGGCAATACATCCGACCTGCTCCACGCAGTGCTTGAGGGCCTCGGTTTCAGTGGGAGTTTGATAGGCAATAATGACGGGCAGCATGGTTCTTCCTCCTGCGTGAGAGGCGCTGCCCCGGCTGTGGAAACCGGGGCACGAAGAGATGGCGTCGATTCGGGATTAGTGCGATTTCTGCTCAGCAACTTCTTTGGGGCTGGCAACCGCTTTGACGATGCCGAACATCACCAGAACAGCCGGAACCAGTTGCGCTACCACGATCAGAGCACAGAAGCCGAGAAACGCCCAGACCAAAAATCCGCTGTTGTCGACGCGACCGGCTGTAGAAGCGGCAAACGAAGAGGTAGAAGCGATCAGGGTCAGCAGAGTGGTCAGAGCGATGTTTTTAAGTGCTTTCATGGTGTTGGTTCCTTTCGTGATGTGTGTGTAAAAATCAAACAGTTCTATTGAGAGAAAATTCGTTTACGCGTTGTGGTTGTGAGCTTGATCCTCAGAGTGGCCAAGAACACCTTTGACGATACCGAACCCCATAACCAGAGCCGGGATGAGTTGACCGACGACGATCAATCCGATAAAGCCGAGGAACAACCAGGTCAACAGACCACTGTTACTTGCTTCCTGTGCGGCAAAAGCGGGAGAGGCGGCGATGGCAGTAATAATCAGGCTGGTCGTGATGTTTTTCAGTGCTTTCATGATGTCCTCCTATGGTGAGCAAAGTGAGTTGCTTGATACTCGTTGTTGTGTGTTGTTCTTGTCTTCCGTTGTTCTTGCCCTCCTAATACTGCTAGGGACGTGCCAAGTTTTCAAAAAAGCTCTTTAATATCCCTAACTACTTGTTATTACACAATTCACAAGAAGAGGTTCATTGACAACGCGCATCCTCAAAACCTCCGGACTGTATACAAAAGCTATTCGTCTCAAGAGAAGACAGCGGCTGACAACCATGAGTTGAATCGCTCAAAAATAATTAATTCCAGCCACTTATCGGCTGCACAGCAAAAACATACATCCTGTCTTATTTTTATATTTTTTATTTATGCGCGATATACAGGTGAATTTTTTCAATTGCAAAACAACTTCATACCCCGGAAAAATCTCCATTAAAAAAAAGCGATACCCGTTCTGAACGGATATCGCTTTTTTGTGGGCCGGCCATTTCAGGCTAGTAGTTTTCCGGAACATACAAATCCGGCGGCAGCGTGGCCCGTTCGTAATCGGGATTAAAGATGCGATCCGGAAGATCAATCTCCTCATGGGGAACGGGCTTATAGGGGATCTGCTGCAACAGGTGATGAATACAGTTGAGCCGGGCGCGTTTTTTGTCATTGGCTTTGACAATATACCAGGGAGCTTCAGGGATATTGGTGCGTCTGAACGTTTCTTCCTTCGCCTTGGTGTAATCCTCCCAGCGTACCCGCGATTGCAGATCCATAGGACTGAGTTTCCATTGTTTAAGCGGATCGTGGATGCGCATCAGAAAACGCAGTTGCTGCTCTTCATCGGTGACGGAGAACCAGTATTTGATCAGACGAATCCCTGAACGCACCAGCATGCGTTCAAATTCAGGCACATCGAGAAAAAACTGCTCGACCTGCTCTTCCGAGGCAAAGCCCATCACCCGTTCGACACCACAGCGGTTGTACCAGGAACGGTCAAAAAGGACGATTTCACCGCCGGCGGGCAGATGCGGAACATAGCGTTGAAAATACCACTGGGTCATCTCCTTTTCCGTCGGTTTGGATAAAGCCACGACCCGGCAGACCCGAGGGTTCAAGCGCTGGGTGATCCGCTTGATCACGCCCCCCTTACCGGCGGCATCGCGTCCTTCAAAAATAACCACAACTTTTTCACCGGTATAGGACACCCAGTCCTGCAGTTTGATCAACTCAGCCTGCAACGCCAGAAGCGCCTTGAAATAGGCCTGACGCTCCATGGACGGCGGTCTTTTATGTTTGTAGATGCGACGTAATGCTAAAGAAAGGCCCGGCTCTGAAATTTCCAGTTCATAACCTTCATCCATCTCATCGGCCAATTCGGACTGCAGCCACTCCATGGCATCCGAATAATCGTCGTCAAAAACCATTAATTTTCTCCACGGCAAGATAATGTTCGACAGGTCATCAGACCTTGTTTTCCAGGATATAGCAGCTTTGGGAATTCTTTTTGAGAAATTTGGCAAAGCGCACTTTTAACTTGGGGATTTTGAATAAGCGGGTCATCCCTTTCTGATGCGTCTCTTTGGCCAATGTCGATGGATCAAAAAACGCTTTGGCATTGTCGACCGACAACACAAAAGGCGGCTTACCCGCTTTGGCCAGCATATAACTCATAATGAGCGAACCGGTACGGTGATTGCCTTCAATATACAGTTGCGGCTGGGATAAAATCAGAATGTAGATAATCGCCACCTGCCGCCAGATGCTTAAATCGGAATGACTGTGCAACCAGGCCAGCAAATCATCAACCTCCCCGCTTTGCCGTTCATAAAAGTGATCGTGGGTGGCTTGAAGGTGCTGCCGACTTTCCTGACGGACCTTTTGGCTCGAACCGCAAAGGACCAGGGCATTTAGCTCAAGCAATCGACTGGCGTTGCCCGGCTCGTAAAGCTCAATGTCACGGCGCAACAAGTTATCGATGAAGGCATAGCCTTCCATCATATTGTTTCGGACCATATCGGTCATGGGGGAACGCGGTTCAATCAGGGTCGTATTGATTTTGTGGAAATCAGTCTGGACGGTGCGTAACGATTTTTCAATGGCGGCGAGATTTAAAGGCACGATGCTCACAGTCAGAATGGCAAATAAAGAATAGGCAAAGCCCGTTGCAACACGGCACCGCCCCTGAGGAAACAGAACGTACCTCAGGGGCGGCAGATAACTACCCTAGCTGAATTCCCCGGAAATATACTGTTTAGTCAAGTCTTCCATGGGGTCCTCAAACACCTGCTTGGTTTCGCCCATCTCAACCAGGCGACCAACCCGCTCGCCCTGGGAGACGTCGACGCCAAAGAACGCCGTGGTGTCGGCAACACGCACAGCCTGCATCATGTTGTGAGTCACCAGGGCGACGGTGTAGCTGTCTTTAAGTTCCAGCATCAGCTCTTCAACCTGGCGGGTGGCGATCGGATCCAGCGCGGAGCAGGGTTCGTCCATCAGCAGCACATCGGGTTCGGTGGCAATGGCTCGGGCAATGCACAGACGCTGCTGCTGACCACCGGATAACGACAAGCCGCTTTTGTTGAGCTTATCCTTCACCTCGTTCCACAACGCCGCACGGGTCAGGGCTTTTTCCACGCGCTCGTCGGCATCCCCTTTGTAGCGGTTGAGTTTAAGGCCGAACGCGACATTATCGTAAATACTCATGGAAAACGGATTCGGCTGTTGAAACACCATGCCGATATAACGACGGATAACCACGGGATCGACTTTTTTGGCGTAAATGTCCTTGCCGTGATAGTGCACATGGCCATCAAAACGAAATCCGGGGATCAGATCGTTCATCCGGTTAAGGCTGCGCAACACGGTACTTTTGCCGCAACCGGAGGGACCGATAAAACCGGTAATTTTGCCTTTTTCAATCGGCACATGGCTGTCTCGCACCGCGTTATAGGTGCCGTAATAGACTTTGTCCAGATTACAATCGATGACAACATCTCCCGTAGGAGTAAATGCTGCCGCCTCAGTGACCGCTGCTATGCTCATAATAGATACCACGTAAATAAAGTTGAAAAATTAATGCTTAGAGCGCCCCAATACCCGGGCGACGATATTGAAAACCAGAACAATCAACACCAGCACCAGTGATGCGGCCCAGGCGAGCTGAATCTGGTTGTCAAACGGCATGCCGGAAAAGTTATAGATCAGGATCGACAGCGACGCCGTCGGCTCGATCAGTTCAGACATGTAGTAATTGCTGAACAATGCCGTAAACAACAACGGTGCCGATTCCCCGGCGGCGCCGGCGATGGCCAACAACACACCGGTGAGAATACCGGGTAAACCGGTGGGCAGAACAATCTTCCAGATCACCTGGGTACGGGTGCAGCCCATACCAAAAGCGGCATCGGTCATTTTTTGCGGCACCTGCTTCATCGCCTCTTCCGCGGCGAGCAAAACCGTCGGCAACATCAACACCGACAGGGCCACGCCACCGGCAAGAGCGGAGTAACCAAAAGACACAACCAGAATGGCATAGGTAAACACACCGGCGAGAATCGACGGAAAGCCGGTCAGGGTTTTGGCCACAAAACGGGACACCGTGGCCAACCGGCTCTGCGGGCCGAGAATCGCCAGGTAAATGGCGGCGAGAATCCCAGTGGGCACACTGAGCAGGCTGGCGATCAACACCATCACCAAGGTGCCGATAATCGCATTGCCGAAACCGCCGCCGACATCGAAGCCGGCCGGCGGCAGAGCAGTCAAGGCTTCCCAGTCCAGACGCGCCCCGCCTTCGACCAGCAACATATAGATGACGGAAAAAAGCGGCACACTGCCGACAAGGGCAATCATCCAGGTAATTCCGGTCAAAACATGATTGAACAACGCCCGTCGTTCAAACAGTTGTCGCTCCAGCTGTGGCGCCCCACTGCGCACCAGAGCCGTCGTTGTTGTATTTGTCGCACTCATGATTTTCCCTCAAACTTTCGCACCGCCAGCTGTTGAATCAGCAGGCCGAGAACATTCACCACGAACGTGATCAGCAGAAGCACCAACGCCGCATACATCAAGGCCTGGACTTCAATGGCCCCGGCCTCGGGAAAGTTGGAAGCCAGCAGCGAGGCCAGGGTGTTGGCGGGTGCAAACAGCGATAAATTGATCTGGTTGCTGTTGCCGATCAACATGGCCAACGCCATGGTTTCGCCCAGGGCGCGACCGAACGCCAGCACCAGGGCCGCGAGAATGCCGGAAGACGCCGTTGGCATCATCACTTTCAGGATCGCTTCCCACCGCGTGGTTCCCATGCCGTAAGCAGCTTCCTTGACTTTGTAGGGAATGCGTCGAAAGGCATCCACAGACAGGGCAGCCACGGTAGGCAAAATCATAATCGAAAGGACCAGGGCGGCGGGCGCCAAACCGGGGCCGTTTAGACTGGTTTTGAAAAACGGGATAAAACCCAGATGTTCGTGAAAAAAGTTGGCAATCGGTCGAATGATGGGAATCAACACGTAAATCCCCCACAGACCGTAGACAACGGAAGGAATTGCGGCCAGCAGTTCGACAATGGTTCGAAACACGCCGGCCAGACGGGCGCTGATAAAATCCTGAGTGAGAAAAATCGCAATGAAAATACCAAAGACTCCCCCCAGCAACAGCGCGATCAGAGAACTGTACAGTGTTCCCCAGATTTCCGGTAAAACACCAAATTCCCCTTTGACACCATCCCAGGTGGTGCCGGTGAAAAATCCAAGTCCGCTGTGAGAAATCGCCGGGATCGCATCAATAAACAACTGCCAAAGAATAAAGGCCAGCAGTAAAATCACGAAGCCGGCAGCACTCTTGGCAATCACACGAAACAGGGCATCCCACTGGTAATCTCTTTTCGAGGGCGGATTGCAAATTGAACTTTGAGAATCAATGTTGCTAAAAAGGTTTTCTGCCATAAATGATCCCGGAGCTAAACGGTTTAACAGGCCGGTGAGAATCAGCCTGAGGAGCCCATCAACAGGCGGTGAGACAACCGACGGCTTGACGTAAGCAAGCCGTCGGCTTGAACAGGGGTTCAATCTATTTGATCAACTTCGCGGTTTCGCGAACGGTCTCGATAATGTTCTTCGGCAGTGGAATATAGCCGAGAGAATCGGCGGTTTTCTGACCTTCAGTCAGGCAGTACTCGATCAGGTCGCGTGCCGCTTTGGCTTTTTCAGGATCTTGTTTTTCTGGGAAAATCATCCAGGTAAACGTGGCGATGGGATACGCCTGTGCGCCGGCGGGGTCATAAACCCAGGCACGCAAATCAGGCACATTGGAACCCGGCAGATTGCCTTTGGGGAATTCGGCACTGGCCAGAGCTGCGGAACCGGCTTCGGCACCGGCCAGAACAAAATGGCCCTCTTTATTTTCCAGTTTTGCGGTCGGTGATTTAGTCAGCTTGGCATAACCATACTCAATGTAACCGATGGAACCCGGAGTCTGGCGAACCGTCGCGGTGATGCCATCGTTTTTCGGCGCTTTAACAAAGCGTGTCGATGCCGGCCACTGCGGTGCTTTACCCTGACCGATGGTGGTTTTGAAGTGATCGTTGATATGGGAGAGATGACCGGTGAACACATAGGTTGTGCCCGAGGAATCGGAACGCACAACAACACTGATATCACGATCCGGCAGGTGAACACCGGGGTTGGCCGCGACAATTTTCGGATCATTCCATTTGGTGATGTCGCCGGTAAAAATCAACGGGTAGACATCGCGGGGCAGATTGAGCTCTTTGACGCCATCAAGGTTAAAGGTGAGCACAATCTCCCCTGCCGTCATCGGCAGCAGAATGACACCACTTTTCGCCTTGGCGATCTCCTTGTCATTCATGGCCGCATCGCTACCGGCAAAGTCGACAACCTGGCTGATATAATCACGAATTCCCGCACCACTTCCTTTGGCCTGATAATCAACCCGCACACCATCCGTTGCACGGCTGTAATCACGAAACCATTTCGAATAAATCGGGAAGGGAAAACTAGCTCCAGAGCCCTGCAGTTTAACCTCCGCAAAAGCCATGGTTGAACCAAATAAAATGCTGAAGCCCAATAGGCCACTTACAAAAACATGCGCCAATTTCATTGTGATCTCCTCGTTTGTTATGTGAGATATCCTCTTACCATCGTCACCTTGTAACAAATTCTATGAGAACAATTATTGGCAGACTGTAAGTTCTTAATGAGCTTTTGTAACCGAGCCAAGGGAACCTGGAAATTAGCATCAGTGAATCCGATTGATTCTTTTTTCAAAATAGTTTTATTTGACTATAAAGAACAAACAACATAATGTGTAAAAAATAAAAAACGAACTCTCTTTCTAGTGCTATCTAGCGAGAACTGCGTAAAAAGTCCTCTCGCTGAACACGACACCTAAGGTAATAGGCAGAAACACGGCACAAGGAATCGTAAAACATTGGGCAGACACAGTCAGCCCGGCAGACCTGTGACCTGCTCGCTCAGCCTCATTTGCGAATTCACAAACTCAACAACACGGAGGATTGCGTCATGACAAAGCAAAACTGGGCCATTTTCCTCATGGCATGTGTACTCTTTGCGAGCCCTGTTCTCGCTCAGGCGGAACAATGTCCGCCAACCCCAGAGGCAAAAAAAGAGTGTAAATATCAAAAAATCGCGGACAAGCTTGGACTAAGGCCACTTGGAGATGAAGCGCTGTGGTGGCAGGCCGGCAACAAAGAGTTTAAAAAGAACTGTCTGAATTGCCATCATCGCGGCAACGATGTTGGGGCGAACTTTTTGTATGTCGAATCGAAAACACAAAAGGGCTGGGATTGTTCGGGTAACCTACATAGGTAACACTTTGGTCCAGGTACATAGGTAACACTTTTGTATCCTCATAGACACTTCACAAGGAGGTGCCTATGCCCTGGAAAGAGGTTAAACCTATGGAACAGAAGCTGCTCTTTATCGCCGATCACCTGCGGCGTGTCGCTAACTTCTCAACGCTCTGCAAATCTTATGGCATCAGTCGCCGCACAGGGTATAAGTGGCTCAATCGTTATCGCCAATTGGGACTTGATGGTCTCCAGAATCAATCGCGCTGCCCTAAAACCAACCCCTTAAAAACGCCCTATTGTGTTCGAGAGGCGATCATCAAGGTCCGTCGCGAGTACAAAGATCCTCCTGGAGCAAAGAAGATCAAGGTGTTGCTTGAACAAGAACACCCTGATTGGGATATCCCATCGAAGACAACCATCCATAAAATCCTCCTGGAGGCTGAACTGATTACGCCCAGCAAGTCTCGTCGGCGCGTTCCTGTTCACCCGCAACCTTTTGCTCCGGTTGATAAACCTAACCAGGTCTGGTCTGCAGACTTCAAAGGGCAGTTCAAGACCGCTGATGGCAAATGGTGTTATCCCCTTACCATCATGGATCATCACAGCCGTTATCTACTGGCCTGTCGTACGTTAAGTGCGACAACAACAGATGATACCATGGCGATCTTTGATCAATTATTTCGGCAATATGGCTTGCCGGAGCGTATTCGCACCGATAATGGTGCGCCGTTTGCCAGTAGTGGGCTTGCCGGATTATCCCACCTATCCAAGTGGTGGATTCGTCTGGGGATCGCCCCGGAACGCATTATGCCAGGGAAGCCGCAACAGAACGGACGTCATGAACGGATGCATTCCACCCTCAAAAAGGCTGCCATCACGCCTGCCGCTGGTAATGCCCAACAACAGCAAAAAGCGTTCGACCACTTTATTGACACCTATAACCATAAACGGCCCCACGAAAGCCTGGGCCAAAAAACTCCAGCGACAGTTTATGTGACGTCATCGAAAAACATGCCGGAGCAGTTGCCTGAGCTGGACTATCCTGCCCATTTCAATATTTGCCTGGTCAATCACAATGGCGTCATTTATCACTTGAAGCACCGGGTTTACATCGCGTGTCTGCTCAAGGGAGAAAAAGTAGGGCTGGAGCAGACCAGTGACACACAATGGAATGTGTACTTTGCAAATATCAAACTTGGTCACTTCGACATGAGTGACATAACAACGGATCGCAACGGCTATATCAGCCTCAATGTGTAAACCATGTAGGTGGACTTTTCTGTTACCTATGTACTTGACCCGGACAGATAACGTATTTGTCAAACGCTATCCTGAATGTGCCAAAAATGGTTCCTGGGATGGATTGTCAGAAAAACAACTTCAGGACATTAACGACTTTCTCTATCGTTACGCTTACGGTTCAGGAGGTATTTACGAATCCCGCTTCAGCTGATAGCAGCCATTTCCCCTGGTCGAGGGGACCCGCGCAAACATATAAACAACAAACAAAACACTAAAGGCCTGAAAACGTCTTGTTTTCAGGCCTTTGTTCAACATACACAGGGGGCACTACCCCGGGAAGGTGCCGATTAAGATATCTACCATCTTTTCAGGGTCTATGACGACGAGCAGTTCCTTGCTGCCGGAGTCCGGCTGTGGTTTGATGATGCACTCAATATATTGTCCTGTCGCATCGAGAACATTCTTCTTTTTATCCACCCGATCCATACACACTTCAGGAATCTCACCCAAAGCATCGACAACTAAGCCCACACAATCCTTGCCGGTTTCTATGACCACGATAGGAGCGTTGGGATCAAAGGGCTCGTAAGGCAACTTCAACTGAGTACGAACATCAATCACGTTGATAATATGGCTATCATAAAGAATTTTACCGATGACAAAATCATGCGATCCGGGAACGGTTGTGATCCCTTCTGAGGTGATCGCTTCTTTGACCTTGCCGGCATTGATGCCCAGCCATTTCGTGCCGATATAAAAGGTGGCCAATTCGATACAATCGGGACCGCCATCCCGTGTTGAGCAGGCGACCCCCATTTCCCGACGCCGATGGACGCGCTTATCGCGCTCGGCCACCTCGGCTAATGGCACGAAAACCATGGCAATGACATCGTTCAGGTAGCCATCATTTGTTTTGTATTCGCGATAACCGGAACTGGTTCGCGCTCCGACCGCGTAATAATAGCCGTTGAACGGAATAATACGCGAGGTCCCTTCACCATTGGGCAGAGTGAAAAAAGCGGGATCGATATCCATGACTTCACCGACCTGAAAACGCTCGTCGCTACTGCTGATAATGCTCCGTTTACGGTCCGTGAAAACACCGAAACAACCATCCAACACTTCTCCTTTTTCGCTACGCGGCAAAGAATCGCGCAACATTTCACGAAACTGCGGAGCACTATCAAAAACAATCCCGATTCCACCGACACATTGCCCATGGTTATCCGGATCAGTAATGGCCGCGCCGTAAATATAGGTATGTTGCGTGTCATAAAGGGGGGTCGCGTCAAAAGAGGACACACTGTAACATTGTGAATCTTGAAGAGAGAGGGTCTCGCGGACCCAATCCTCGCTTAAAACCGTGCCGACAAAGCGTGCTTCAGAAGGATTGGACACCGCCAGGATCCGTCCGCTAAGGTCATACACGAACAAGTTGGTATACACCGTATAGAGTCCGTTGATATAGGCCAGGATAGAAGACATGGTGTCAATATCCGCTGAAGATCTCTCCGGTTGTGTCAGGATACTGCGGAAAGCCGATGTCAGTGCCCACCAGCGACAGTCATTCGCCCGTTCATAGAGGTTGCGATCCATAATATCCACGGCCAGAGCCGCTTGAAACTGCACATCATTTAAAATACCGCTGACCACGGTTTCATGCAGGTTGCCGATCGATTTTTCAAATACCATCTTGGTGCGCGCACCGGCGTCGGAAATATTCCACAGCAACACTTTGCTCTGCGCATCACTTTCACGCACATTGCCGTTCCAGACGGTGCGTTCCAGTTCATGCTGAATATGATCTGCCTGAACCGGAATAGAGCGCAAATCTTCCGAGAACAAACGGGGATCATTCATCACCGCATCAAGAATATCCGGGGCAACGCGCTGGCGCAGGTCAGAGGAACTTTTTTTGTCAAAGGCGTGCTCCAGCGGGATCATGACATGACCGTACCAGCCCAGACCAAAATACCCCTGATAACCTTTCGTAGCACAGGTTGTCGCCAAATATTCCCGCCCGGCAAACTGGGTCACGCGAAAATCCGCGTCAGGGTCGATCTCCATCTTGGCGCCGAGAGGGATATGGTAGGTATCACTACTGGCAATAACCTGGCCCTCTTTATCCAAGAGACTCAGCACCGACCAATCCCCTTCACTGCTGAGATTTTTAAACACGCCTTCCATCTCGTTTTCAAATCGAAAGCACAGGCATAGAACCCCTAGCGGGGTTGAATCCGATTCATTGGTTTGAGTGACCCGATAGGCATAGATCAAAGCCCTTTCTTCAGAGGCGAGAAGGTCCGTGTGACGAAACGCCTCGACGTATTCATTATGCGTATTCAAAGCTTCCCGAATAAGGGGATCCGTTGAATGCTGAATCGTATTTTCCTGATCCAACTGCACCACCACATTGCCATCAGGATCGAGCAAAATAATATTGTAGTAAACTGAATACTTGGCGACATACTCTTGAAAACGCTCGATGATCTGCGCTTTGCGTCCGGCCTGGTCCGCACGAATTTGAGCCACGCCGGGTTGTTCAGGCTCAAGCTCGCCTTGTTCACGAATCACGGCAATCTGCCGATCAACGTCTGTGACTCCAGTCAAAAAGGCGCGGATGTCATCGTCCGTCGCCAGAAAACCGATATCCGCGGTTCGCTCAAACAGATTGCGGATAACAATATCAACAGCCACTTGCGCTTTACTGCCAATTTCCTGGACCGTTGTTTTGAGTGTTTCGAGCCCCAATTGCCCCAGCAACTCAGACGTCAACCGTTGAAACCCCAAACGCGTGTCGGTCATGTCCATGCCGGTACCACTCATTTGACCAAGAATTGTCAATAAATCCCATTGATTGCCAAGGTTGCTCAATTCCTCCCGATACCCTTCGACAGTCGCCATGTGGTTAATCAAACCGGTTAACAGTTTGGGAACTTTGACATCCTTGTAGTACGCCTCGTCTGACATTGGGTCCTCTCCTTTTGAGAATGCCGACAGATCGGAACACGACCAATCCGCCTGCTTAAACAAACGAAGCCCCTGAGGACCATGTCCCCAAGGGCTTCTTTGCCGCTGCGCATACCACATCGTTGTGGATACGTCAGACCATCGTTAATGAAACTTTGCAGAATAATAAAGCAATTTTTATGCCTTCAGCAGTGCAAAATTCGAGGTCAGACAACAGCACACTGATACTGAAAGGTAACATACTGAATATTAAGGAGATAAAGAGGAAACTCCGCTAGGCCTCCGACACAGCTACAAAAATTATGCGGGGCGATAAAAAACAACTCAAAGTCATATCACGTAGATCTTTGTGATCACAGCGTGAATCTACGCACCGATGCCAATCACACTTTCGTGGTATCACCATGAACATAACGGCTGATATCAACGTCATCAATCTGCTGTGCCGGTAGAAAGCGCCGCGCATAATCCAGGTACACGCCACTGGTCAGAAACAGCTCAAAGACCTGGCGGTCCACATGCTCCTCTTCCACCATACGATGCAGAATATCGATGGCAACGCTGACGGGCTTGGCTTTGTGGTACGGCCGGTCCGATGCGGTCAGGGCTTCAAAAATATCCGCCAGGGCCATGATCCGCTCCGGGATGGAGAGCTCTTCACCGAGGAGTCGCCGTGGATAACCATCGCCTCTCATCGTTTCGTGGTGCGTCGAAGCATAGCGGGGCACACGCGCCATCTCCTGTGGGAACGGCAATGCCTCCAGCATGCGGATGGTACTGATAATATGTTCATTAATCCTGAAGCGATCTTCCATGGTCAACGTGCCCCGCTCAATAAGCAGGTTATACAGTTCACCCTGATTAGCGGTATGTTCAGGAATCTCCATACGAATCCCCAAATGGGGATCGTAGCGCACAGCATGGTCACGTGGAATCACGTGCTCGGGTTTATCCGCCAGAAGCGACTCCTGACTGGGCAACGTCACTTCTTCACCGATCAGCCGCCTCTCTTCCACAGGTGACAGCCCCAACCGGTCACTGAAATGTCGTGTCCAGGTCACTGTGGCAAGGTGTTGCAGACGCTGCCTCTTTTGCTCATCAAGGGATTCACCACCGACATTCATCTCGGCGACAAAGGCAAAATCCTCCTGTAACTGCTTGTGGACGGCGTCCATCTCTTCCTGGTGGCGGAATTGATGGCCGGGATCCTGTTGGCAACGTTGCCAGTAACGAATCTCGGCATCACGCCACAGCACTTCAAACCGGGTGCGTATTTCATGAATACGATTATAAATGACTTCCAGCTTGGTGCCCTTGTCAACGATATGCTCAGGCGTGGTAATCTTCCCGCAATCGTGCAGCCACGCTCCGACACGAAATTCGCGCCATTTCTCTTCTGTTCCAAAACTAAAATCGGCAAAGGACGGCAAGGTGCTTTGTTCCGCTTTTTCCGCCAGCATGATCGCCAGTTCCGGCACCCGTTTACAATGACCGCCGGTATAGGGAGATTTGTCGTCAATCGCCTGAGCGATCAGCTGAATAAACGCATCCAGCAGAGCTTTCTGTTTGATTTCATATTCACGGATTGAGGAGGCCATGATTCTCATCGACACACCGAGGTCATGAATCTCCTTGATATGACTGTCGGGAATGTGCAGCTGGTCATAACGACGCAAACGAATTTTTTCATTTTCCTCTGCCAGAGCTTTAATCGGGGACACAATGGGCGAAGCAAAAATCCATGGTGTCGGCAGCAGCACCAGCAAAAAAACCACGGTAAACAGAATCGACCAGGTAACTTTTTCCAAGGCCGGTTCCAACACAGCATTGACCGGCATGACGATGGCCAGATACTCATCCTCCCAGTGCTCCTGAGCAAAAGGAATCACATAAATAAAACAATCTTCGCCGTCAATGGTGTAGCGATTTAAACGACGTTGATTTTGGGGTTGTTTGGCCAGAGTCACCAGCTCCTCGTGAGGAACAATCCCCTGCCTGTGTCGTGGCTGGTCTTCAAACCACTTGGCAGCCAACGCCCTCTTCTGAGCATCTGTCACAGCGGCAATGGCTTTATTCAAAATCGGCAGCAATGCTTCTTTATCGGCAGAAACCGCCAGATGGAGTTGATGAGGAAAGGGAACCGGATCAAACCGGACAGCATCATGAAATTGCAACCGGCTATAAAAATATTTCCGAGCCGTATAATGAAGTATTTCGCCAAAATCCAAACCAGCATCCGCCTGTTTACGGCTGACCGCTTCGAGCACCTCGCGACTGGACGCCACCTCCTTCACGGTAATGAGAGGAAAGTTCTTCTGGATGACATCAATGATTGACCAGCCTCTGGGAATGGCCACGGTCTTGCCTTCCATCTGACGAATATGGGTCAATGGCTTTTGGTCGGCCACAGACACCAGAGAGTATGGCAACGTGAGGTACGGTTGTGAAAAAAGTCCCAGCGATCGCGTTTGCTCGGTGAGAAAGAGCGACTGTAAGACATCAATCTCCTGATTGCGAAAACGCTCGACCAACTCCAGCCAGGTAAAACCGTTGACATATTCAAACGACACACCGCTCAATTGGGAAATCAGCGATAAATAATCAATGCTGTAGCCGTTCGGCTGGCCGGCTATGGCAAAATCTATCGGCGCCCAGTCCGTTTCGTTGGATACTTTAAGCGCTCCCTGAGCCGCAACAACGGCCTGCTCGCTTTCCGACAACGCCAGAGGCTCAACGTGCGGCATTCTTTTACGGCGATCCTCGCCGAGATCCGAGGCGATCACCTCACCGCTTTTCTGATACAGGTAAATATCTCCGACACCGTTAATGCGTTGTGCCGCCAAATAGTCAGACAGTGAACTCAGGGCAATATCAACCGCGACCACGGCACCACCACCTTTGAGGCGCATCGAATAGGTTTGTCCCGGTGCCTGAAGTATCTGAAATAGATACGGAGAGGTTTTGTTCACGCGATCTGCTCCTGCCTGGACAAACCACGGGCGGCTGATGGCGTTATAGTCACTGGGGACCGTATGCCGGGAGCGCAGTTGAAACGTCTCATCCAGATAGGCATAGCTCTTGATGCGATCAGTCCCATCGCTACGAACGGTGACCACCACCCAGCGATCCTCGGGCAAGGCGTGGAGCTGGCGGCGGACAACGGCGTTGCTGTTGAGATTAATCAATTCATAAAAGTCATTGTTATCAAACCCCAGATAAATGGCGTAGAACATGGGATTGGCCGTCATAAATTCAGCAAACAGGCTGCGCACCTGAGGGCGAATCCATTGCTCTTTGACCAGACCGGGGTAACTCGCCAGCAGACGGGTTGCCTGAGTCGCCTGGCGGTCGATCCCTTTGACAAATTCTCCAGCCCCGACCGCCAAACCGTCAAAACGGCTGATCGACGTATGGGTTGCCATATTGCGGCTGAAATAATATTGCAAGCCGACAGCCAACGCGGCGGTCAGAACCGTTGCCATGACAAAGATCGTCACAACCGTCAGGCGAATTGTCGGACGAAATCGTTTGTGTTTGTGAGTCTGTTTCACCATCGCCACCCCTTTATACGTCAACCACCGGGCAGTGCTGCAGCAGCCATTTTATTTGATGGGTTAAAATGTAACAATCGAGCCTTCTGCAAAAAGCGCAATTTTTTGTCTAAAACAGAGAATACATCGTTTTAATAACAACGGGATAATAAAAAACTGAGAATGTGCTTTTGTCTGGGGAAGATAACGTGTTGTAAAGAGAAGAAACAAAAAAAAAGGAGAAGGGCAAACACCCGTCTCCTTTTCTCTTTTAGTACGACCTCGAAACGCGGATTAAATACGCTTCTCAGTGTTTATGGAAACTCCCTGTTTTCAGGGTTCGCTGATCCACACTTCAACCCGGCGATTCTTTTCACGACCAGCCGAGGTGGCATTATCCGCAACGGGCAAGGCTTCGCCCAGCCCCATCACAACTTTTGCACTGAGGCCGCGACTCTGCAAGGCCGTGGACACTTTACGCGCGCGTTCCTCAGACAACGCGAGATTGACATCGCTTTCACCGATATTGTCGGCAAAACCGAACAACATCAACGGCCGATAACGGTTGCGCCCCTGGTGCATGAAATCAACCAGGCGATCCAGGTCACGCAATGCCCGGTTATCCAGGTCAGTACTACCACTTTTAAAACGATAGGTGACTGAAAGACGCTTGCCACCCTGTGTTGCGGCGAGATAATCGGCAGGGGCCGTTTCCGGGAGTTTGAAGTCCTGCTCTTCAACGGTCAATTTGATAAAGCCAACCTCGTTAACCACCTGTTGGCCTAAATCACTCAGGGCAAATTCGATAAAATCACGGGTGTGGTCATTGTCCGGTAATGCCGGAGAATACAGATAGAGACGTCGCGCCAGAGGATAATCCTCCGTCGCCACGGTAAAGGGTGTCGGATAAACACCGGCCGCCCCCTGTTCCGACACCGAAATCGCCTTGGCCGGCTTGATATAAGGCAGACCGATAAAACCGATGCCTTGTGAATTCTTGGCCACTTCAGCGGTAAGAATCCGGCTGTCCTCAATCCGCGTGGCCTGCTCTGTCAAACTGAGTTTACGCGGCTTGAGGATCATATTTTTAAACGTATCCCAGGTGCCCGATTTTTCATCACGGGCATAAACATCAACCGGGCCGGTCAAACCGCTGCCGGGAATCTGGCTCCAATCGTTAATCTGCCCCGAAAAAAGTCCGGCAAGCTGGGCCATGCTCATCTCGGAAATATTGTTGGAAGGATTGACGATAACGGCGATACCATCCATGGCCAGAACGTGCTCTGAAGCGGCCTGACGCATGTCACCGAAACGTTCGAGCATCACCACTTCTTTGTCCTTGATGCGCCGTGATGCCATACCGATATCACACAACTCGGCATCGAGCCCTTTAAACGACGTACTGGAACCATGGGCCTGGATGGCAATTTTCAACAGATCGACCCCGTCGATCAGGCCGAAAATATCCTGCTCATCGTGCTCGGCACCAGGCTTCACCCAGATGCGGTCCGCTCCAACCTTACGCAAGTATTTTTTGGCCAGCTCGGGCGCCAATTTGGCGCCAATGGTATTGGAACCATGCAAACCAAGGATGGTTCGTGGTTCCAGCGTCGACAGGTCCTGAGCGGGAGTCGCCTTCTGCTCCGTGGCGGTTGCCACGGCAACAGCGGATGGCGGTGTAGTCGTCATATTCCACCAATAGCCAAAAGCCATGCCAATCAGTAAGACAACGGTGACGGCAGCCAGCAACGGCCAAGGTTTCTTTTTGGACTCGGCAGAGGCTTCAGAGAACGGCAGTTCGGCGGAGCCTCCCTCGGCATTCTCTTTACGCTGCTGACTCAGAACACCGGTCATCAGCGTATCAAACGCCTCCTTCTCCTGTAACACCGCCTGTCGTGTCACCTCCGGTTTCACATCGGGTTCACAAAGCAGCAGGACTTCCCCTTTGGAGAAGTAATAAATCAGCACCCGATGATCGGCATAACGAAAATCACCGGTTTCCACCTTGCCAAGCGATGCCACAACGCCGCTGCGGCTTTGGTTCATCACTTTTCCCAGTCGGGCCATATCTTTGCGGGTAAAATTATGCGGCAGCTCGTGGCCAACGACCTCGCCATCGCGGCTGCACAAAACAGCGCCACTGACACCGGGGGTTTTCAGTAACCGCTGCACCACATCTGAAGGAGTACTTTGTCCCTCGGCATTATTGGTTTGGTTTGCCATAAGATTTCCGATCAATGATCCATAAGAGTTTTGCGAACAGCCGCTTCAACCGCTTGCGGTTTCTTTTGGCCACTGATACTGACCAGTAACGCCTTGAGATTGGAAATCAACAGCAGCATATGACCGCCGCGACCACTGAACATGCCGCTACGTAATTCCCCCAAACCAAGAATTCTCCCCAATTCCACCCCATTGTTGCGCATCAGATCGCCCTGAGCCGACATCCGCAGACCGGCATTACTCTCGTCCTCATGGGGATGGCCGTTTTCATCAAAAAGCACGGCATACTCGACGCCCTGAATCGGCAACAGCTTTTTGACCAGGCGATTTACTTTGCGCTCTTCAGGAGCATCATGAAATAAGGCTTCACGCTGTTTGTCTGTCAGCTCATCCAACCAGCGGTGACCTTCGAGCAACAGATGGTTCATCGTCATCTCAATGGTCTGGCGCGGTGGTTCGAGTCCCATCTGGCAGGAAAAACGTCCTTTACCACGGCCCAACATGATGTACACGGCTTTTAAACCACGCCAACGGCCATACTCGGCATGAACCACTTCGCCCTGCTGAAAATAGATCGCGCCCTTGTGCTGGCCCTGTTGAATGGAAAGGGCTCCGGAAAACCTATTCTGATGTTGCATCTGCAGTAAATCGGCCAATCCAACGGTTGGCAGTTCGCCCGTAAACCCTAATTCTTCAGCAGTATTCCCAGTCATTGCGTCCTCCCTTCAAAACACCGTCAATAAAGCGTAGCTGCGATACTCTCACCACACCGACGGACTGTTTATGCGCGCCGTTTGTTAGATCAGGATGAAAAGTCGAAAGAAGTTACAAATTGGACGCACGGTTATACCGAGCAATCCAGCAATAGAAAGATCGTCCGGACCATTTAAATTTCAGCCGACCAAAGGGAAATGGAATCACTTGGCTGAAAGCCATGGGAAATGTTAATCTAAAACCTGACACTATTTCTGGATTCAGGACACACCGCCGTGAAAGTTCTCCACATTCTCAGCCAGATCCCTGCTTCGACCGGAAGCGGAATGTATTTGCAAGCCACCATGGAGCATGCCCATCGCCAAGGACATGACAACTTCCTGCTTGCCGGAGTGCCCAGTGATTTTCAATTCGAAGACCAGTGTGGCCACTTGATCTGTGATAAACCGGAGCTGGTTCGTTTCGGACAAGATATCGCTTTTCAAATCGTCGGCATGAGCGATGTCATGCCCTACCCGAGTAGCCGTTTCTGCGACCTCAGTGCGGATGATCTGGCACATTATGAAGCCTGTTTTGACGAGCGCCTGCGCAACGCCGTGCAACGCTGGCAACCGGACATCATCCATGCCCATCACCTGTGGTTGCTCACCTCTCTGGCCCGGCAACGCTTCCCGCACATCCCCATGGTCGCCAGTTGTCATGGTTCTGATTTACGCCAATTTCACACCTGCTGCCATTTGCAGCCCCAGGTGCTGTACGGATGCCGTCAAGTCGATGCCATCTGCGCCTTGAACGAAGGCCAGAAACAACAGATTCATGCTGAGTATGAAATTGCCGCGGAACGCATTCACGTTGTCGGAGCAGGCTTCAACAGCACCCTGTTCCACCCACCGCAAACCGCTAAGAAATCAGGCACCATACAAATTGTCTATGTCGGTAAACTCAGCCGGGCCAAGGGGGTTCCCTGGCTGATCAAAGCCTTACAAAGGCTGGCAGGAGGTGATTGGCACTTTCACCTGATCGGTGACAGTAGCGGCGCAGAAAAGGAAGAGATCCTGACTCTGGCAGACCAGCTCGGTGACAAAATCACCTTACATGGCAGCTTACAACCCGCTCAGCTCGCTGAAATCCTCAAAGAGAGCCATCTGTTTATTCTGCCGTCATTTTTTGAAGGGGTCCCGCTGGTCGTGCTGGAAGCACTGGCCTGTGGTTGTCGGGTGATTACCACCAACCTGCCGGGGATTAAAGAGGTATTTGGACAACTAATCTGCGACTGGTTGCAACGCGTTGAACTCCCGGAGATGGAAGCTATTGACCGCCCCCATGCCCATGCGGAAGAGGGTTTTATTCAAAGCTTGCAGGAAAAAATCACCGCACAACTGGCGGCAATTGAACACAATCGTAGCGCTGAACCACCTCAAGCGGTCCGAGAAGTCATTCACGACTATGAATGGGAAAGTACGTTTTACCGGATTGAACAGGTCTACGACTTGGTTTTATCTAAAAAGGAAACAGCCACAGCCGCCATGTCATCGTGAGGTTTAAAACGGGGAAACTCTCGGCAATGCGGATCGGCCTTCTCCTGTTGGCGCACCCAGCGGCCAAGCCCTGCAAGCCCCTCCTGCAGATAGCGCTCGGCAATTGCCTCAAAATCAGGATCGTCTCCGGCCTTTGACGGTGGGAACAAGCCATCGCTGAACGCCAGAATATGACTGAACGCATCATGCCGCACCCGGCCATGATGAAAGAACGACTCGCCCTGCTCATCACCACACAGCACGCCATAATCTTCATTCATCCGTTGACGCACCTGCTCAATTTTCGGACGCAGACGTCGCAGCACATCGTGATGGGTTTCTCCCGGCTCTTGTTGCCACAAGCGTAAGGTCTCGGCATCATGGTTATGATACGGAGTCAGCAGTTGAGGCTGACCGTCACGGTCAATGGCCATGATCAGGCAATCGCCGGTCTGCACCCATTCAAGATCATCCCCCGTCATGCGAAACACCGCGGCACTGGTGCTCCACCGCTGCAGTTTATCTTCCACATCAACGCCGTGCTCTTCCATGGTCAGACGCAGGCGACGATTCGAACGCCGCGCCAGACTGAGCAGGTCATCATCATTGCGAGAAAACTCCTGAGCCGCCACTTGCGCCGCCCACCACGCCCCGCTTTTTTCCTCATAGAGATTTTTGACCAGGCTGGAGGCACCATCGAACACGCCGAACAGGTTGTTCTCAATCAAGACCCGATCCTCGTTAAACTGACCGGACCCCTGATGCCATAATGTATCGATGTGTAAATTCACGATGAAACGCCATCCGCAAATAGGAAAATCAGATAACGCTATAGTACATAGGCACTAAAAATTTGTCACATCGATAATTCCGATATAAAAAGAATGTGCGTTTTGGAATTCCTATATTTCTATTTTGTAAGCCATGAGGCATAAAATGGTTTACAGAAAAACAGGGAACTGTTATCAGCAGCTAACAATATTCCACTAACAAAAGTGATTATGACTCAAAAACAACAGTTGAAAACGTCAGGAAAAGACCGCCAGCGCCCCGGATGGAGGCTTCTGCTCGCCATCATCCTTTTTTCAACGGTCACACCAAGCTATGCAGTAACCACAAATCAGTTCAGTCAATGGCTGAACGTTTTGCGGCAAGAGGCTGTCGCCATGGGGATTTCCAACAAAACGGTGGACAACGCCCTGTCCGGCATTCGTGAGCCGAAGAAAAAAGTGATTCACCATGACCGCAATCAGCCGGAAAAAAAAGCAACACTAAAGCAATACATGGCGGGGAAAATCAACCGAACACGCATTGAGCATGGTCAAGCCATGCTGGAGCGCTATCCGACCTGGCTGGGAAAGATTGAAGACCGCTATGGCGTGCCGCGCCGCTATCTGGTGGCCCTGTGGGGCATTGAAACCCATTATGGTGCCTATCCGGGGAATTTCCCGGTCATTCAATCACTGGCAACCCTGGCCTATGATTCCCGCCGGGGTGACTATTTTCGTCAAGAGCTTTTGAAGGCCTTGCAAATACTTGATGAAGGGCATGTGTCGCTGGCGCGCATGAAAGGCTCCTGGGCAGGTGCCATGGGACAATGTCAGTTTATGCCGTCGTCGTTCTATCATTACGCCATTGACGGTAATCATGATGGTCGCATTGATATCTGGGCGACGATTCCCGATATTTTTGCTTCTATGGCGAACTATCTTGATAAAGCGCACTGGCAGGCGGGGCAAGCCTGGGGGCGTCAAGTTGCGGTTCCCAAGAATCTTGATCATGACCTGATTGGGCTGGATACGCGTTTGCCGTTGGCGCAATGGCAACGTTATGGTATCCGTCAACTGAATGATTCGGACCTGCCCTTATCCGAGCTGCACGCCTCGCTCATCGCTCCTGATGGCCTGAGTGGCCCCACCTATCTGGTCTATGATAATTTCCGGGCGCTGCTACGCTGGAATAGGTCGCACCGCTTTGCCATTACTGTGGGCACATTGGCTGATAACCTTGTTAAAAAATCTCCAAAATAAAAAACTTCTGACAGTGTTTTGCTAAAAAAGACAAGAGATATATCAATCTATTTGATCAAAAAACTTGTTTTAAACGATTACAACCAAAACAAATAAACTAAACATGATAAAAAATAACAGACTAGCTTAAACCATCCGCCTTTGATCGCCATATCACTTTATAATGACATCATTTTGACCGACAACAATTGCAACACACTCCCTCCATAGGTATCATCAACCTTTCATAACCATTTGAGAGGTGACTATTTATGCCCCATTTTATTGCCCCCGCTGAGTTATCCCAATCATTGGTCCCATGGGGAACCATAAAAGCACGTCGCACAGTCCTTGAGCTGCTGGTTCTTGGTTTTCTGGCGGGAGCATATATCGGTTTTGCTGCGCATTTAGCCACGGTGGTTGCAACCGGAGACTTTGCCTGGCTGGGCATGAAGAAACTGGCGATGGGCGCGGTATTCAGTGTTGGCCTGATGCTGGTGATCATTCCCGGTTCAGAATTGTGGACCGGCAATACGTTAATGAGTGTTTCGCTGTTGGAACGACAGATTTCCTGGAGAGACATGATGCGCAATTGGTTGCTGGTCTATCTCGGTAATCTGGCCGGCGCGCTATTTCTGGCCTGGATGATTGCCGGCCAGACAGGGATTCTTGACGGTCCAATCGGAGCAACGGCACTGAAAATTGCAGTCGGCAAAGTCTCTGAGCCCGTGGCGAACAGCTCACACCAGCTGGGCTATTTTTTTCGGGCGATTGGCTGCAATTGGCTGGTCTGCCTGGCGATCCTGCTCGCCATGGCCGCTCAGGATATCGGTGGAAAAATCCTCGGCATCTTCTTTCCTATTATGGCGTTTGTCGCCTCCGGCTTTGAACATGCGATTGCCAATATGTATTTCATTCCGGCCGGTATTTTCGCACGGCAATGGCCTGAAGTGCCTGCGTTAGCCGATTTGCCCGCTGATCTTGTGGCGACTTTGACTTGGTCAAACATGTGGTTGGACAATCTGCTGGTTGTCACCCTGGGGAACCTTGTCGGCGGCAGCGTCTTTGTCGGCGGACTGTATTGGCTGGTCTACATTCGCCGCCTGAAACAATAGCCCTTTTCACGGCTAATCGTACCGACAGCAGGCAATACAGACTCATTTTTGAACATATTCCTCTTTTAATTTCCCAGATTTAACACGCAGCTGCACGGCTCTTTGCCACTTTTGACATTGACATCATTAAATAGAAGAAGCACAATAAAAATCTATTTTTTATCGGTATTTCCGATTTACTTCGAAGACAACTCTCTCCTGCTTCTGATCAGAGTGTTTCATGCATCGTCTTTTTTTCACCATGCTCTTTGTGCTCCTGCTGCTGACAAACATGGCGCATGCACTGAGCCTTGGTGAGGCTCAACTCCACGGATTCGCCTCTCAAGGTTATATCGACAGCCACAACAACAATTTTCTCGCCAATAGCCGCTCAGGCTCGATTAAAATGAGCGATATTGGCCTCAATCTCAACTGGCAGCCGTTTCAATCATTACGCATCGGTGCTCAGGGATATTATCGCAATCTGGGAGACTATAACGAAAATCGTGTTGTTCTGGACTGGGGCGTTGTCGATTACCACCTTTCGGATATTTTCGGCATTCGAGGCGGTAAAGTGAAAATGCCGTTAGGGCTTTACAATGAAGTGCGCGATTCGCATTTCCTGTTGCCGATGGTGTTCCTGCCGCAAAGTATCTATGACGAAAGCCGCCGTGACAGTAATTTAGCCTATATCGGTCTGGGCATTTACGGCAATATTGTCTGCGGAAAACTTGGTGATATTGATTACCACCTGTTTTCAGGACAAACCAATATCCCTGACGAAAGTCAGCTTGAGCAAAATAATGAGAACTCCGTCATTGCCATTATCCGCCGCAATAATGCCCTGCCTGCCGACAAACAGAACCCCTTAATTCCAGACAGTTACAAGTCGATCGATCGTGAAAGTGATGATTTGTATGGTGGCGCCCTTGTCTACAATACCTCCGCGGGACTGCGTCTTAGCGGCACTCTGCTGCACAGTAAAGCCAGCCTTTATTTGAACGACGCCTCACACGCGTCAGGGAATACCGTAGTTCATCACCGTTTTGTCATTTCAGCGGAATACACGACGGATCAGTGGCTTCTGGCCAGTGAGTACAGCGAAACCGACCGCACGACAACCGTATTCGGCACAACCACTTTGGATGGCCCGACGCAGTCCTGGTATGTGATGCTCTGTTACTCGCCGTTTGAGGACTGGACCTTTTCAGCAATGTACGACGAGTTCTATCGCATGAAGCATGACAAGCATGGCAATGATCACCCTCAGACGGAACCTTATACCGGCTGGCGCAAAGACATGGGCGCGGGTGTCCGTTACGACATCAACGACTGGTCTAACCTGAAACTTGAATACCATTATATCGACGGTAGCGCCATGCAGCTCAGCGTGATCAATGATGCTCCCAAGCGGTATTGGAGCTACTTTGCGGCCAGACTTTCGGTGGTATTCTGATGCGAAAGATAATTGCAGCCATTCTGATCGTATTACTTGGCATGACGACGTCTGCAATGGCAGACGAGTTGCCCGTCCTGCTGATCGTGTCGGCGGACAACCCGATAAACGAGATCAGCCGATCGGAACTGAAGCGCATCTTTCTCGGGAAAACCCGCAAATGGTCTCATGGCGAACATGTTTTTATCACCATCAACGCCAATGACTCAGCCTTGGAGAAATTTTGCCGCACCATTGTCCAGAAGACGCCTCGGCAATTTTCCATGTACTGGCGCAAACAACTTTACTCAGGGCACAGTATGCTGCCGACACAATGTGAAGGTGACGAGCAGGTTCTTGACTATGTGGCGAAACACTCCGGTGCCATCGGTTTTATCCTCACACGAATCAACGATTCTCGCATCAAGGAGATGATGATCGCACCATGAGCGTCTGGTTTCGTAGTATTCGGGCAAAAGTATGGCTGTGCGTGACCATTGTTTTAATGGGATATTTCGCCGCAACCCTGGTTGGGTTCTACGTCAATATCTATCAATACAAGCGTCTGACCGACCTGCAATCGATTCACATCCCGCTGACAACTCTGGGCAATGAAGCGCTCAAACAGTTTGAACAGCAGACGGAGGAATATGAAGACGCTTTTCTACTGGGAGAAGTCGAGCTTTCAGAACAAGCGGCTGCAATGAACAGCAACGTTGTCACCCCACTGGATCAGTTGATCCTGATGACACAAGAACATCCGGTCAGCCCTGTTTCTTTCAGCAGCTTGCAACAGATCAGAAAACATTATCTTCAGCTCACCGCCATGGCTGATCTCCTTCATGCAAAAATCGCCAACAACACCTTTTCAGCGACCAGCCAAAAGGAGATCCAGAAATTTGCTGAAGCGCAAAGAAACTTTGCCGATGAATTGCATTCTCTCTCCGCAACGTTGAATAACTCCCTGCTGCTCGAGGTTGAACAGCACAAGGATCGTGCACTGAACAGCATCATCTTGCTTTCCTTGCTGTTTATGATGGTGCTTTTCATTGTCGCCCTGTCGGTTGGCCGGGTTTCCAGCACGCTGTTGGTTGCTCCGTTGAAAAACATTCAGGACAATGTTGAACGTTTTGAACAGGGATTGCCCCTGAAAAAGCCCGCGCTGGAGGACAACAGCGACGAAATTGGCCAACTGGCCTCATCCTTTTGGGAAATGACGGAAAAACTGGGTAAAACGACGGTTTCGAAAAATTATGTCGATAATATCATCAACAATATGTCCGGAGCTTTGGTCATTTTGCGCCCGGACCTGACCATCGACAAAGTCAACCCTCAAGCTGTAAAACTTTTCGGATTTACCGAGCAGGAACTCATCAACAAGCCGCTCCCTCTGTTGATCGGCGACTCGGAAGAGAATCTCAGCAATTCTCTGCGAATCAAAAAATTATTTCACGGCGAAAGGCTGCAAAAAGTCGAAGTTTACGCAACCGCAAAATCAGGACAAATTATTCCCCTGCACTTTTCCGGCACGCCCATGTATGACGATCTGGGCAATTTGACCGCCCTGATCTGCCTGTTTGATGATGTTACCGAGCTAAAACAGGCTGAAGTCAAACTTAAACAGTTGGCCCACCATGACCCTCTGACCGGGCTGGCAAATCGCAACCTGTTTTTTGATCATCTGCAGCATTCACTTCATGATGCCAAACGCCATGGGCGCATTTTCGCCTTGCTTTATCTTGATTTGGATAAGTTCAAACCGATCAATGATACGTTAGGCCATGAATTTGGTGACCTGGCATTGCAGGAGGTCAGCAGAAGGTTACAGGAAAGCCTGCGCGCAGATGACACGGTTGCTCGTGTTGGAGGCGATGAATTTATCATCATCCTCAACGCTCTTCCCGATAGTAGCGCAGCGGTTCCGTTGGCGGAGAAAGTGATTCACGCCATCCTCAAACCCATTCAGATCGGGTCGTTATCCCACCAATTGGGAGTCAGTGTCGGCATCAGTGTCTTTCCCATTGACGGCAAAGATACGGACGCCCTCATTTCCAAAGCGGATAAAGCCATGTATGTGGCTAAAAACAATGGCGGAAATGGCTATAGCGATACCGGGCATAACTACATCTGCTGCCTGGAGCATCACGACTGAAAGTCTCCTTAAAAACAAAACCTTATAAATTCAACCGTCATCCCCGCGCAGGCGGGGATGACGGTTGAATATGTCTTGCACGAGCGGGCTGAAATAATAAGAGAGGCCTTCACGGTTACTGCTCGGTATAAAAAACTTCGGTTTCTTTTTCCGGCACCAGATCGCGCATCGGATTTTCCCGGTTCAACACAAGATTGTGCAGATAAAACAGCAGGGTAAAACCACCGACGGCAAGATTCAGATCCATCACCAACGTCACCACGGCCGTGCCGCTGATCATCAGCCCCTCGCGATTGGTCACATAGATTTCCCGCTCATCACGTCGTGAAAAAAAATCTTTCCACTGATACCAGCGCTTGGTTACCAGTTGCTTCAGATATAAACGCAACGGCATAAAGTCAAAGACATCATAGCCCACCTTCATCAAAACACCGACAAACACCGCCTTGGGGATATAATTAATCCACTCCTGAAACAACATCATTTCAATCAGCACAAAGGCCCCGGTCATGATCCCGGCCAGACGCAGATTCGCCTCCTCCTTGATCATCAGCACCGAACGAATCGTTGCCTGGGCTCCGGGAATACCGCCGACAAGCGCACAAGCTCCACTGGCCACCCCTTGCGCCATCAATTCCTGGTTTTGCCGGGTGACTTCGCCACTCATTTTATCGACCACCAGTGACGTGAGTAATGTGTCGAGATAACACAGCAACGTCAGCTGAATCGAAAACGGCAACGCCGCCTTCAGTGTGGCCAACGACCAATCTCGCGGCCACTGCTGCTGGATAAAACCAAAGAAATCCGCACCACTCAAAGAACCGGAAAGTTGGACCCGCTCAACGTTGGGACACAACAGGACACAGCCTGCTGAGACAAGAACGATCGCCAGCAGGGTTGAGGGCAAAAAACGTGCACGCCTGCCCACGAGCCGACGCATCACCGGTGCCAGAACAAAAATCAACACCAGCGTCACCACCACGACCAAAGCATTTGCCACCATGCCGCCTTTCAGGGCCAGTTTGTCACCCCAGCCAAACACCGCATAAAGCTGGTCCTGCCAAATCAGCAGAGCAATGCCGCTCATAAATCCGGAAACCACCACATTGGGCACCAGGCGGATAAACCGCCCCAGCCGCAGTAGAGCCATTAACAACAGTAACAGTCCGGTGAGCAGAAAGACCAGATTGATAAATTGATCCGCTTGAGTGGACATGGCCACCTGCTCATAAGCAAAAGCCACCACCAAAGCGCTGACCGCGCTCATCGGTGCAGTTGGACCGGAGCACTGCACCCGTGTTCCCCCCAGCAACGCAGTAACCAGGGCGATGATGCCCGCCGACAGCATCCCTGAAAAGGCTCCCCGTCCAGAAAGAATCCCCAACGCGGCCCCAAGACTCAACGCAATAAAGCTGACCGTAAATCCAATGACACAGTTACGCAGAATATTTTCCAGTGAAAGTTTGACAGAACCGTCCACATCCCCCTCCCTGTGAAAAAGGGGTCGGCTATAATTCAGAACAGGACTAAGCCAACCACTACGATAACAATGTTCTATAAAATAAGTTACACATAAAAATATCGATATTCAATATGTCTATAAAATAAATAATATACGATAAATCAATATGTTATTTATTCTCACATCATTGGACAAAATGACATTTCGTTCTATTTTGTATAAATAATTGTTATATCCAGAGAGCAATGACCACACTTCTGCGTTAGAAGGCAGGAGAAACCGAGCATTCCAGTGAGATCGTCCGTCATTCAGGTGAATAGACGCAAAAGTGGCACCGTGCAGAGAAAAAAGGAAAAAACACCGCGGAGGCGATTACCACAGGAAACAGGGCAATCAAAGGAGTTTTTGCAAAAGCCGTTCGTTGCTTTTAGCAAAAGGCTCAATGGATACGCTGTACGCTTCCGCAGCCATCGTGATCCGGCTGCGGAAGAAAAAAACGTCTAGCAGGATATTAAAAAAGTCCCATCCGAAGGCTTTTCAACCGCGCACCGTCCATGGGCACTCGAGGCTTTTTTTCAACAGCCTGCCAGGGACATTGCAACGGACGTGTTAAAAGCGGCCGAACTCGTCATCATCAAGGCTGATTTGCGCAGTTTCCTGTGCTGCTCCTCCCCAACCCGAAGGGACACTTGAACGAGCCTCGCGGGAAGAGATAGACGGTTCAGGAGCTATTTCTGCAAAGGATTGGGTCTGCCCGGCCAGTTTAAAGCGACTCAATAATTGTTTAAGATGGGCCGCCTGAGCACTTAATTGCTCTGCTGCAGCCGCCGATTCTTCGGCGGTCGCTGTATTTTGCTGGACGCCCTCATCGATCTGTCCCAACCCTTGATTGATCTGGGAAATCCCCTGCGCCTGTTCATTACTGGCTGCGGCAATTTCAGCAACCAGATCCGTCACCTTGGTAATGCCTCCGACAATTTCTTCCAACGCCGCCGAAGTCTGTTGGGCCATTTCGGTGCCATTCTCCGTCTTGGTCACGGATCCTTCAATCAATTCAGCTGTTTCACTGGCGGCCTTGGCACTACGTGCGGCGAGGTTACGCACCTCCTCAGCGACGACCGCAAAGCCCTTACCATGCTGACCGGCACGCGCCGCTTCAACAGCCGCATTAAGCGCTAACAGATTCGTCTGAAAGGCAATCTCGTCGATGGTTTTGATAATTTTATTGATATTTTGCCCGGCCTCATTGATCTCATTCATCGCGGCGACCATGGCGCGCATTTTTTCTCCACCGGTTGCCGCCGCCCTGCTCGCTTCACTGGACAGTTGGTTGGCGGTGTTGGCACTATCCGCGCTATGACGGGTCTGCGATGCCATCTCATTGATGGAGCTGCTGATTTCTTCAAGGGATGCCGCCGTCTGAGTCGCCCCCTGTGACAGGGTTTGGCTGGAATCGGCCACTTGGGAACTGGCGGAACTGATCTGATCACCTCCCGCTCGGATCTGGGCGATCAGGTCGGTAAGCTGGTGCACCATAGCTTTCATAGAGGTGCCGAATTGATCGCGTTCAGAGGCCAGGTGCACTTCAACGGCAAAATTACCTTGGGCAATCTCAGCCGCCAGGTCGGCATGCTGTTTCAGGTTGCCGGCCATCAACTTCAGTGCTTTGGCCAACTCCCCGACCTCATCGCCTGAACTGTAATCAATATGAACCGCCATATCGCCATCGGCAATTTGATTGGCCACCCCTTTAAGCGCCACCAGCGGTTGCACAATCTGGCGTAGCAAAACAAACACTAATGGCAGAATAATCACCACAAAACAGACCACAACCGTTCCCAGCCCCCACCACAGAGCCTGATTGGTGGTGCGAAGGATCTCTGCATGCAGTTCAGATTTACGCGCATCAACATCATCAACATAGATCCCGGTGGCAACCAGAAAATCGGTACCCGGTATCAATGCGGCATAAGTCAGCTTCGGCTGTGACACTTCACTGCCCGGCTTCGGCCAGACATATTCAGTGAACCCGCCGCCAGCCTGAGCGGCCTTGATCAGATCATGAATGATATAAACACCATTCTCATCTTTCAGGTCACTCAAATTCTTCCCTTGCAGGGCCTGCTTGGGTGGCAATGAAACAAGCAGACCGCGGGTAGTGTAAATCATAAAATAGCCCGATTGGTCGGGATAAAACACGACAGGTGTATTCAACTTGCGCAGTTGCGCTATCTGGTCCTCTTCGTTATCCAAGTGACCAATCGCCTTACCCAGGGTAATCGCCATGCCATCGGTCAGTGCTTTGAGCTTATCGCGGTGTCCCTCCATCATCACCGCTCCGGTCTGTTCAACCGCCAGACTGCCGACATTGTTCAGCGCATTGTAGCCGAAGATCCCAACAACAAAGCTGAACAAGGTGACCGCAATCACCAGAATCCAGATTTTAAAACTGATTGGCAGATTTTTCATACGCTCTTCCTCCCCACTTTTGTAAGCCATCCCCAGACGTGAACGTTCGTTCGACACAAGAGTTTTTGTCAGTTTAGCCGAACTTTCAAGAAGTTAAATGGCTCCGCCCCACTTCATGTGAAAAAAGAGACGTCCGCTGAACATCAGGCTGATTGGAGTAACAGGAAGGGTAAAAGATGACACATCAAGAATCATTCGCCAGGGGCGTTCTCAATGAGAAATCGGCCGAGAACAAAAAACGCCATCCTTTGATTGAACAAGGATGGCGTTTATTAAGTGGATTCACAGGCGACGATCAGGCGTTACGATCCTGAAGAAATAATGCGCTGAACAGATCATAACTGGTTTGTGCCTGATGTTGCGCGATCTCCGCGCTGGGCATCTGGGCAGAAAACGTCTTCCCGGCAGCAACCTGTTGTTGATAGTCACCACTGGTCGGGGCTTGAGTTCCGTCAAAAGAGATGACTTCAAGGTCCGGATAACGCTGCCGCAACTGATCAGCCAGACGCTGGGTCAAATATTCTGCGGCATCACGACCGGTTAAGCCCAAGTCCGTGATATCGTCCCAGATCGACCCCGTCCCTGTGCCATCGGCGTTACTTTCCATGCGGCTCCAGCCATTTTCCAACACATTGCCGATAATTTTGCCATTCGATTGAAACACGGCAAGCAGCTCCATTTGATTCTGGCGGGCGAGCTGGGCGGCAATCTCATCGGCCGTGGGTTCAGCAGGTAATTGGATGTTGGACAACGCCTCGTCAAACGTAATGAGGTTGGCAGAAAGATTCAACGGCGTCAAATCGGCAACCGAAAGACGTGTGGAAGAAAAAGACGCGGCAGAAACTGACGACATGGCGAACTCCTTGAGTGGATGTTGACAGAGCACTGACCTGTCTATCGACATACGGCGTTATTTTCTTTAGCTCGCGGCGTAAAACGCTTTAAAAGCGTCTCTTATCAGGATGTTGAAAAAGTTCCGTTCGAGGATTTTTTCAACGACGCAAGTCGAAAGGGAGAGTTCCCTCTTGCTGACAAGATCAAGCACTTAAAACCCATCCTTGATTTTAGTCGCCCGTCCATGGGCTCCGCAGGCTGTTTTTCAACAGTCTGTTAGAACAACCAGCCTTTAGGGTTGGGCGGAGCCTGGTTTTCTTCCAGCGCTTTAAGACCTTTGGCACAACGTACGGCCAGCCAGACCAACCAGAACAACAGAATCAGATAACCGATTAGCACGGCAGACAGGAGACCACCGATAAAAATGTACAAGGCGCCAATCCAGAATGTGCGAATCTGAAAATCGTAATGACTGCGCAGCCAATCCGGCGCATCGCCTCGATAGACATAAGCCATAATCACGCCGATAATCGCGGTCAGGCCGATAACGATACCGATAAGGTAAAAAATATAAATAAGCTTCGCGGTTCCCTCGCTGCTTTTTTTCACGGGTACAGTACCTTCATTCATTAATACCTCCTGCATGAGCACTCAAAATCCCCACTCAGGAACCGAGCAAACAGTCACCTTTTTGTTCCATCGATTCATAATAACGGGCTTCAAGCAACGTTCCTTCCGGATCGCGAAAATAGATCGAAGAGCCCTGCCCGTGCGCTCCCCAGCGTGGTACCGGCCCGGTTTCAATCTCAATCCGATGCTCCAGAAGCCGTTCATGCAATGCCTGCCACTGGCTTTTACTTACCGCCATGCACAGATGATTCAACAGGCCTCGCTGTTGGCCCGGCTGCTTACCCCACAGTGTTTTCGGGAACAGATCAATGATGGTATTGGCATTGAGACGCACCGACGCAAATGGCACTTTACCGGCACGATACGCGGTTAAACGCTCACTCGGCAGCTCCAGAACCTCGGTATAAAACTCCAGCATTCGGCCATCGTCTTCGACATTCAACGCAATATGATCCAGCAGACATTCCATAGCCCCCTCCTTGACATTGTCTCTACAAGGGTGCTGGATAGATCGTTAAAGTCAACCGACAAAAAGGCTTCGTGCAGATTGAACCGTTGTTAATACCGCAAAGAAAAACAGGAGCGCCCATCTCTCATCGATGAACGCCCCTGTTTATTCAACCATAAGTGGGCTGATAAATTACGCTTGTCGACCGATGGTCTCGCCGACCTTGACCAGCGTTTCAATGCCTCTGCCGCTGTTTTGCAGCAGATCATCATCAAAGACAATGGCATCTTTTTGAAACACCAGGACCACGGTTGAGCCGCCAAAATCGAAGTAACCTTTCTCCTGCATGCGTTTGACCGTCTTACCGGTGTAGGTCTGATGGATTCCCGCCACACCGAATGCACCAACCTCCATAAAGGCCAGCCGTCCGAACAGCGCACTGTCCAGCAACGTATAGGAGCGCTTATTGATGCAGAAAACTTGCGGCTTTGCCTTCAAGGCCATGGGATTGACCGAATGGTATTGGCCGTCAATTTTCACCTCATCCTCCACTGTTGCATCGCAAGGGAAATGATAGCGATGGTAATCGGCCGGGCACAAACGGACAACGGCCACTTTGCCTCCGGAAAACTCAGGCATCGGTCGGCCAAACAGCGCCGCCAGTCGGTCTTCGACGCCTTTTACGGAAACCAGGCTGTCACCATCAATATCTTCGTAAACCAGCAAGCGACCATCCGCAGGGCACAAAAAATGGCACGGATCACCGGAAAAGGGTCGTGCCCCCTCTTTAAGTTTGCGGGTGAAAAACGCATTGAAGCTGGCAAACTGTTCTCGAGGCTCGGCGAACTCGCTTTCATCGATGTTCAGATCGGCAATCGCCGAAGCGATTTTACCCTTGGAAAAAGGCGAGTCAAAATACCAGCCCAGTGCACTGCTGAGCCACGAGGAGCCAAACAGCAGCTGCGAGCACCACTGGCCACTCATGGTTTGATAAGCCCACTTGATAGCCGCATCGCCCATGACGGTTTCACGGCAAAGCTGCCCTGTTTGTCGATCGAAATATTCAATAGTATCCAACGAACTGTATCCTTTACCAATTGAGTTTTTTGCAACAATCCATCCGTGTTCTTTTGCCCGCGCGGTTTTGAAAAATAGGATCTTCAAAGCCTGACAAAATAGCCGGGCCAACAGAGATGACATTGACGGACCCGGTTATTTTTGGTCGTCTATACTTGGGTACCATGAGCCTTGTGTCAAAAGGCTCGATGGTGAAGAGGACAACCCGGCAATCACGCTTAACCTACTGGAATAGCGTTGAAACGTCATCAATAAAATATCACTCCTTGGTTATCACCAGCACTCGACAAGCGTTTTGCCTCCAAAATTTCAAAAAACACTGTCGTTCTCAGGGGGCGTTCTATGAACGTATCCATCCCCAGGCACGGCCTTTTTCCCCTTCCGAAGCAGATAACGCGATCAAGTCATGTCTGAAGAACAAAACACAAACCTTAACTGATGACATCTCGCCTCATTAGTTTATACTTGAAGATGTTTGTGCTCTCCTGATGGGGGTTTCCATGAAAATGACAACGAAGTCATCCTTATGGATACTGTCTTTACTGGTGCTGTCCGCACTTTTTTTCTCATCTCTCACCTGCAAGTCTAATAGAGCCATCAAAATAGCCGCCCACCATTGGATTGGCTATGAATCCTTGTCGCTTTGCGAACAGGAGCACATGTTAAATCAAGACCTTATCAGCCTTGAGCACACGACATCGTTGTCCGAATCAGCGGCGTTATTAAGACAAAACCAGGTTGATGGCGCAGCGCTGACCTTTGATGAAGTCTTCCAACTGCGTCAGGAGGGAATTCCCCTGACGGTCATCCTTATTTTTGACATTTCCTCAGGAGCCGACCTTCTTTTAACCCGACCGAACATTCACACCCTCAATGAGTTAAAGAACAAAACCATCGGCATGGAACCCTCTGTACTCAGCCAGATTCTTCTCAGTGCCGTTCTCGAAAAAGCCGGATTAAGCGCGTCCGATATCGAGGTGCGCTACGGCATTGTCGCTCATCATGCACAACTCTGGCAGCAGCCCAACATTGATGCGCTCATCACCTATCTACCGTTACCCGAAGAAATCGCCGAAAACGCGAACTGCCTGTTCGATTCTCGTCAAATCCCGGATACGGTTCGCGATGTTCTAGCTGTGCGCACGGATCGGCTGGAACAATTTCGTCCCAATCTGGAGCATTTACTGGAATGCCACTTTGGCGTTCTGAACAAAATGACCCGAGAAGACCCGGACACCTTGCACCGCATAGCGGGTCAGCTGGGGTTTTCTGTGAAACAAACCGAAGAAGTGTTGCGCAAAGTACGTTTCCCGTGTCTGGAATGCAATTACACGTACCTGACACCATCAGCAGAGCAAACCCAGCACGGCCTCAACAAACTGATCACAATCATGCAACAGGCAAACATCCTCCCGGAACACGTGACGATGGATCATTTGGTTGACAAATCTTTCTTGCCAGACCCACGGGAGTAAATTTATGGTCTTGCGCTCTTTACTGATAACCGCCTGCACCGTGTTGACGATGCTTGCGCCGCCGGCGCTTGACGCCATGGAGCTGCAGGAAGTTAAAATCGGCATACTGGCGTTTCAACCCAAATCAACCGCAGCACAACACTGGTCAGCCCTGGCCAAACACCTTAAAAAAAGTCATCCGGAGCTGAATAACGTCACGATCCTGCCCATGACGCAACAGGAACTGGAACAATCCATTCGTGATAATCTGGTTGATTATGTTTTGACCAATCCGGCCCAATACATTCGTTTCCATCGTTGTTACGGCCTTTCGGCACCGCTGGCTACAGTGATTCGTGGCTCTACAGAGGTTCCCCTGTCCGGTTTTGGCGGCACGATTTTCGTCAAGGCGGAGAATGACCGAATTAATACTCTAGCCGATCTAAGCAAATGCCGTGTTGCCGTGCCTTTTTTGCACGCCTTCGGTGCCGCACAAATGCAGCAATATGAATTATTCTTACACCACCTGCCCCTGATACCAAAAGAACAGTTTGTCATCACAGGGATGCCGCATGACACCATAGTGGAAGCGGTTCTCACCGGCAAAGCCGATGTCGGCTTTGCCAGAGCCGGAACACTGGAGCGGTTGGAAAAAGAGGGGAAAATCTCCCTGACTCAGTTCAAAATCATCCACCAGCAACCGTTCGGCGAGTTTCCTGCACTTGTTTCCACCCATCTTTATCCGGAATGGCCGATTGCTGCGCTGCGCCATGTGTCACCACAGGATCAAGCCCTGATGATATCAGCACTGATGCAAATGCATCGCATTCCCGAAGGGGAACTTCCGTTCGGCATTCGCGGCTTCTACCCGCCGGCGGATTATAGCCCGGTGGAAAACCTGATGCGCACCTTGAGGCTCCCCCCCTTTAACATCACTCCGGAATACCGGTTTTCAGACTTCTGGACACAGTACAGAACCCAGTCCATTTTCGTCTTGTCGGCCATGTGCATTATTCTTGTCCTTACAGGCTACCTTTTCGTCAGTCGCTATAAACTGTCCATCGCACAACAAAAATTAGTTCGCCTGAGTGAACAGGATCCATTAACCGGCCTCGACAACCGACGCAAGTTTATGAGCCATTATGAAACCGAATGGAAAAGCGCACGACGGAACGATGCACCTCTGGCGATTCTGATGATTGATATTGACCACTTTAAAAACTACAACGATCACTATGGGCATGTGGCCGGCGATGATGCTCTGACCGCAGTTGCTGCAGTTATCAATCGGCAAATTACTCGACCAAGGGATTGTATTGCACGCTACGGTGGCGAAGAATTTATCTGTCTGCTACCGGATACCGACGACGAAGCCTCCGCTCAGGTGGCGGAAAAGATCAGAAAAGAGGTTGAAAAGCTTGCAATCAACCATGCATATTCTGCGACGGCGGATCATATTACGGTGAGCATTGGCATCACCAGTTTACGAACACAGGACAGAATCAACCGAACGGAATTAATCAATTTAGCGGACAAGGCCCTTTATGAGGCCAAAGAAGCGGGACGGAACTGTATCAAAGTTGCCTGAAATCAGCCCTGCCAGCACAACCAGAACGCAGTGCCCGTCAGCAAGAACCCGAACAAAAGGCCCTGAGTTTTCTGGTGGCGGGCATCGGCAACAAACGTTGCCAACGAATTGCCGCCAACAATCCAGATCATATTGGTTGATAAGGTCAACATCAGCAACGCCAAGGCCAGACCGACAATCCGCTGGGTACTGCCGGGACCGGGAGTATAGAACTGGGAAAACATAATGGTGGGAACCAGCAGAAACTTGGCGTTCAACAGCTCGACAATCACGCCATCCTTGAACGTCAGCGGTTTGAGGATATGCCCTTCGCGGCAGGACAGTTTAAAAAATTTCACCGCCAGATAGAGCAGAAATAATACCCCGGCATACTTAATACCATCCAGAATGCGCGGCGAAATCGAAACGATATAGTCGATACAAAATCCGACGGTCAGACTTTGAAACATGCCGGTCATGTTTGCCCCCAGCCAGAAAGGCACGGTACCTTTCACACCAAAAGTACTGCCTGAAGCCGCATAGAGGATATTGGCCGGACCGGGACTGATGACAAGGGGCAGCAACGTTGCCAGCCACAGAAAAAACGTATCAAACGTCATGATATTCGCTCTTCAAGATCGAAAAATTATCCGCAAAAAACAGCCGCTGAATCATACGCCCTTTTGCTTTGCCGTGAAATAATTATTCACTCTTGAATATAGATCTTCGTGTGGGTCATACCACCACCGACAACAACATTCTGCCCAGCAATAAAACCAGAGTCGTTCGAGGCGATAAAACAGCCAAAGTCTTCACTGAGTCAGGTCTAATTGATCCAGGAGTCTGTCGGACGTTCCGGATCGTCACGAGAAATCGGCTGGTCGCGACCGGATATTCGATCGTTTGCGAGCAAATAGCCGTCGCTATTTGTCGAAAAGGATCGGAGGTATGGGCCGATCAGATGGTTTTCGCAGTAGATCCATGGAGAGTCCGACAGGCTTCTAGAACGTGCTTAAAGGGAATATGTGCGCACGCACCGAAGAGCGGATTTCCCCTTATGGTGCGTTCGGCAGAGACTTTCGGTGAATTCAGACCGCAGAGAAAACGGGCTTTTTGCCGAGCCATCCCCAAAGCATCGGGATATTCCCGTGCCAGCACGTTAATCTGCTCAAGGGTTGCAGGAGCCATCTCCGACACATGCCTTTGGGGAAGTTCAACAGGTGCGTCTCCCCTGCAGACACCGCAATGACCACAGGGGGCAATCTCCTCTCCGAAGTAGGAGAGCAGACGCTTTGTCAGGCAGATCTTCTCCTGAGCATAGTCAACCATGCCACTGATCCGCGCTATCTCCTGCTGCTCATGCCGTTCAAAAAGGGAGGTGAGCCGACGGCACAGTTCCGCCCGATCAACATCCTGCTCAATTCGCTTGAAACGTTGACGGTAACCGGCCATCTGCAGCGTAATATGCCCCTTCTCCTGCAGGTTTTCCATGGCACGAAGAATCACGGAGCGGTCGAAACCGGTCCGGTCAATCGCGGTTTCCATATCCAGGGTGATCCATTTGCGCGCCTTTGTGCAACAGGCAAAAACTTTTTTCAAAAAGGCAGCCTGTTTTTCATTGTAACCCGTCAGGATCTCTCCACTGGGTTTATGAGATTCAAAGCGGATTTCGCTGTAATAATAGCCCGTGAACTTAATCACCCCGAACAGCTCCATATGGGTGAGCAGGGTACTGACAACCAACTGGCGGATATCGTGATTCCGGGACAGCTCACCGCAGGTCACATCAATCTCATCCCCCTCATCCAGAACGTCATTCACCAGGGAGGTAATGCTCTCAGGATCGGGCGTATCACCATAGACAAAATTCTCAAGAGTGGTGCAGTCATCCGTGCAGGCAAACAGTTCACAGACCGAAGGTTCGCTATCGCGACCCGCACGACCGGTCTCCTGCAGATAGCTCTCAAATCCCTTGGCAAGGTGGAAGTGGTAGATATAACGGATGTCGGCTTTGTCCACGCCCATACCAAAAGCAATCGTAGCGCAGATGATCGGGATGTCTCCCGCCATGAATGCCTCCTGGGTGGCAACGCGTTGCCCTGTCGGTAATCCGGCATGATAGGGCGCAGCATTAAATCCGTTGGCCACCAGCAGTTGAGCAATGTGTTCGGCATCCTTCTGCAGGTGAACATACACAATTGCCGGGCCTGGCGCACGCTCCTTCAAACGCTTCACCAACAGAGGCTCGCGCTCGTGCCCCTGACAGGCCGTCACACGGAACTCCAGATTGGCACGATAAAATCCGGTGTTTATGACATCAGCGGGCTGAACTCCAAAGGCCTTAACCATGTCATCGCAGACCTTAGGGGTCGCTGTCGCCGTCAGTGCCAGCACACGTTCAACACCGAGTGAATCAACCGCCTGGGCAAGTTTCAGATAATCCGGACGAAAATTGTGTCCCCAGGCAGAGATGCAGTGCGCTTCATCAACCGCCAGCAACGAGATCTTCCGGTCGCGGATCAGATTGAGAAAGCGCTCATTCGTCAGGCGTTCAGGAGCAACAAACAGCATTTTCAGATCTCCGTTACGAATCGCAGCGGATACCTCGCGATACTTCTCCTCGGTCAAACTGGAATCAAGGCGTTCCGCCTTGATTCCCCTGACCTGCAGAGAGTCGATCTGATCTTTCATCAGCGCCAGCAATGGGGAGACCACAAGCGTTAAATCCGGGAGCATAAGAGCGGTTAACTGGTAGCAGAGACTCTTGCCTGAGCCCGTTGGGAAAATGGCCACCGCGCTGCGTCCTGCAAGCAGCACCTCAATCGTTTCCAGCTGACCGGGACGAAAATCGTCAAAACCGAATCGGGTTTTCAATAATTTTTGCGCTTGCACATGATTCATCTTTATTTACACCCTTTGCGGCAAACATCCGGCAGAATCCCTGAATCAACGAGGCCTATAGATCATCACTCGAGATAGGCTTGCCGAATATCTTTATGCCTTGGTCCGGATTGTCTTTTTACCAAATTGACGGAGGCTCAAAAATAAAACATTGGCCGCCCACAAGCCCCAAACTGCGTCAAAACGTGATGATTTCAAACCCCTTGTCACGGTAGCCGGCCATGCCGGGATGACCGGCCATATCGTCCAACAGGGGCAACCCCTGCTCCTGAGCAGCGGCCAGCGTTCCCAGTTTGGCGGAGCACGCTTTACAGACACCGTCAACAAGACCGGCCTGCAGACATTTCTGCCATAAGGGTTTCAGAGGACTGCCCTCTTTGACAAATTGCGGAACCAGCGCGACCGACGCACCTTCGATAATAATTCTGGCCTCGTAACCCTTCTCCTGCATATCCAGAGCATTGAGAAGCACATGGATAAAACACATCGGTTCACCATTGAAAACAAACAGCGCGATTTTTTTCACCGTCAAACTCCTTTTGGACTGAAAGTCCCTAAAAAACAAACTCTTCAATTCAATCGTCATCCTCGCACAGGCGGGGATCCATTCACCCTTTACTTTTTGCGCTGATGGCGTCCCGGACTTTTACTGCGCCGATACGCCTGCAAATAGAGGGCATCTTCCGTATAGGTGGTGGGATAAATCGTCGGCACCGGCTGCGGCACCAGATGATCATCCACGTTGACAAAGGTAAACAGGCATGAGTTGGACAGAGCTTCGCTGGTGCGGTCGCGACTGATGCGACGGATGTTGGCTTCGACACAAACGGATGTTTTTCCCGTATAGACCACGCGACAGGTGTAATGCAATTTATCGCCCAGACGCACGGGATGGAAAAAATTCACCCGATTCACCGCAACAATGACCGGGCGGTTCGGGGCCACCAGTTCCGCGCAAATGGAGGAGAGTTCGTAGGCGCGGCGCATCAGGTAACCGCCAAAGATCGTCGTCGGCACATTCTCCTTGGCCGGATACATTCGTTCCCAGGAATCCGCCACCAGATGGCCGGACAACAACCCTTTGAACCCCGGCTCGTCCTGGGCTTTGTGCAATCGAGTCAGCAGTTCATACTCTTCACGACTCGGCGGTTCCTGAGCGGCATCCTGTTGACTGCGGTAATCCTTACGACTGGTAATGGCATTTTCAAAATGCTTTTTCTCCAGCTCATCAAGATAGTCCAACGGTGGGATCGTCACACTTGCCGAGTCATCACCAACGCCCAACCGGGCAACCATGGTGAAAAAGCACGAGGCAATATACACGCCGGGATCGCCGGGATGCTCGACGCGGATGCCCACTTCCATCGAGGTGCGCCCGACATGATTAATGCGGGCATGCAACACGATGTCGCGGTTGACATCCGCCGCCCCCATGATCATGATTTCGTCAATGGCCGCGGTGACCACGCGCGCTTCAGGATAGGTCTGGCGCACATAATTCAGCGCGGTATCTTCCGCCATCTTATCAAGATCTTCCAGCAGACGGCCAAAACGCACATTGCCGACCAGGGGTTCATTGACCACCATATAGCTGCGACGCAGATCAGGATCGGTACTCAAAGGGATCGTGCGATGATATGCCGTATCGATAGGTCGTGCCATGGGATTCTCCTCCGGAAAAACAGCTAGTGCTCTGTCACTGCTAAAAATTCGTGTGTATCGGCACAGCATCGTGCCGTTCACACAAGGCGCGAAATCGCCGAAGTGGCCACTCCACTTCAAGATTTTGCAACGCCTTGGGAATGGTGCGAGGCGAAGCCGGACCCGAAAATTTAGTGGTGTCAGAGCACTAATGCTCTGTCACTGCTAAAAAATTCAGGTGTTGACGAAGCACTCGCATCAGGGGTGATAAAAACGCACAAACTGTTGTTGGAACCTGTCATAAACCATTAAAGCGCCAAACTCGACAGGACTTTTCGGCAAACAGAAACCAGTGATCTCTCTGCTTTCAAGAAAAGTCGCCAGCCGGTCCACGCTGCTGTGAGCGTCATTTTCACTCAAACCGAGCTGCGTCCTGTAAAAGTCAGGAGCCTGTCTCTGATACACCGCCACAAGTGTGTCGCGCCGCTCAATTTCGTCGGGTGCGACAGTGACGATCATGGCCGGAAAGGCTTGGTGAAGAAACCACTCTTTTCGACACGCCACCAGGCCGGTGCAATTCTCGACACAACCGGCATCGTCATAATGCAGACGATTGTCATCATTCAAGACCGCACGGCGAAAAATCTTCCGGCCACCATTGTAAACCGTAAAAGACCATGAAACAGGCTGCTCCCAACTTTTGCCGGAAACCTCATAAACAATTTGCTCCGGCTCTCCATCATAGGTCAGGTCTTTTGACGCCGTAAAGGTATTGTGAAAAGCATAGGCAGGGACACTTGAAATGAGTATGCTGAGTAACACTGCGACAAAAAAATTCATTCCCTCTCCTATAATACATGTCGGCATCACATATCATCATCTTGACGACAGGTATCGGTTTAAGCCGTACCTCCAGGGCAGTAGATCTTCTACAGAGTAAGAGCAATGGTTCAGGTTACAAAATAATTTTTATGACTGACAACTTTTATAATCATCAAAAGGATGTAAGATTAGACGACGTAATTTTATTAGGATGTTGTCGCCCTTTTGAGGAAAAAAAACAACATGTCCCGTATCAAAACCGCATCCATCGGTACTTATTTAGCCGTACTGACCATTGTTGCTGTGTTACCGGCGTTACTTTTGATTCTTCATGCCGGACGAGAACAACGTCGCGATGCCATCATCCAGGCCGAACACCAGATGATGATTCTTGTTCGCAGCATGGTCGAACACCAGGAAGGCGAAATCAAAGCGGCGCGCCAGACATTAAAAACATTGGCGCAGACAGAGGCGGTACAATCGCAAGATCTAACCGCCTGTAGACAACTCTTTCATGAGGTGATTTGCCATACGTCAAACCTCCTCAACATCACGTTATGCAACAAAAAAGGTCAGGTCATTGCCTCCGCCCGTCCCTTTCACGGCGTCAGTCTCGCCGATCGCAAACACTTTCGTGATGCTGTTGAAAAAAAGTCCTTTTCCGCGGGCGAATTTATTTTTACCCGCCTCGGCGACACGGAACCCGCCTTCCCCTTTGCTTTGCCCGTGCGCGATGCCGACAATCAGGTTCAGGGGGTTTTAACGGCTGTTCTTGCCGTGTCGTCGTTCACCAATCTGCTTGAACACGCAAGTCTTCCACAAGGCTCTTTCATTGCGGTAACCGATCATCACGGCATACGCCTGTTCTATCATCCTGAGGATTCAAAAACACAAGCGATTGGACAACCCATCGCGGCTGAAAGCTGGCGCGCTGCTCAGCAAGAGCGTCAGCCGGGAGTGGTCAGTGCCACCGCTTCCGATGGACGCGTCAAACGGCTGGCGTTTTATCCAATGTACTTAAATTCTCAAACGACCCCCTATCTCTTTATGTGGGCGGGTATTCCCGAACAGCAGATTTTGGCGCCGGCAAATCTGGAATGGCAGATCAACGTCAGCGTGATGGCCGTGGTGATCCTTTTCAGCATCATTCTGGCGAGACTTTTTGGCCAGTACACGCTGGTTAAGCCCCTTGCCGCTCTGGCTCAGGCCAGCCAGAACTTCGGCCAGGATCAGCCTTGGGAATTACCCCATCAGTCTTGCCAACCAAATGAAATCAAGCAATTGTCCACCACCTTTATCACCATGACGCAGCGGCTTGAACAGAGCCGTGCGAGACAGCAGCAATCGGAACAACGCCTGGAGCACCTGGCAACGCATGATGAATTAACCGGTCTTGCCAATCGGACTTTGCTGCTCGACCGCTTGGAACAGGCCATCCATGAGGGCGAAAGACAACACCATGGTGTTGCGGTTCTCCTCATCGATCTTGACCGCTTTCAAGTGATCAATGACAGCCTTGGCCATGATCAAGGCGATCAACTGCTCTGTCAGATAGGAGAACGACTCTGTCAACGTGTTCGTGCGACGGACACCGTAGGCCGTCTCGGTGGTGACGAATTTGCCTTAGTGCTGGGAGAGCTGGCCAACGAAGACAACATCATCCCCTTTTTGCAGGACCTGCTTAAGGAGATCAGCCATCCTTGTCATATCGGCAATCATCATATTGTTGTCACAGCCAGCATCGGCATCAGCCTGTTCCCCAGCGACGGCAATGACAGTATCACTCTGCTGCGTAATGCCGATTTGGCCATGTATCAATCAAAACGGCATAAAGGAGATTTTACCTTCTACGCCAGCGATATGAATCGCCACGCGATAAAAATCCTCGAACTCGAAAAAGATTTGCGCCAGGCTCTTGAACGTGGTGAACTGTTACTTCACTATCAGCCCAAGGTCTCCATACAGAGCGGCAAAATCGTTGGCTGCGAAGCGTTAATCCGCTGGCAGCATCCGCTACGCGGTCTCGTCTCACCGGCTGATTTTATTCCCCTGGCCGAAGAAACCGGTTTGATCGTACCGATTGGCGCCTGGGTGCTGGAACAGGCCTGCCAACAGGCCATGGCCTGGCAACAACAGGGGTTGCCAACCATCAGCATGGCCGTCAACCTCTCTTCGCGACAGTTTCGTCATGGCGACCTGTGCCGGACGGTTGAAGACGTTCTGGAAAAAACCGCATTGCCACCTCATCTTCTCGATCTTGAACTTACCGAGAGCATGATCATGGATGACCCGGAAGGGGCCGCCCAAACCATGAGAGAGCTAAAGGCAAAAGGCGTTCTCTTAAGTCTCGACGACTTCGGCACCGGCTATTCCAGCCTGAATTACCTGCGCCGCTTTCCCGTTGACTGCCTCAAGATCGATGCGTCCTTTATTCGCGATGTCGCGCAGGATTCCAGTTCAGCAGCCGTCGCAGCCAGCATCGTCGACATTGCACACCATCTGGGATTGACCACTGTGGCGGAAGGCGTTGAATCCGTCGATCAACTGGATTTCCTTGAAAAATGCCATTGCGATATTCTTCAGGGATACCTGTACAGCCGACCTTTAACCGCGGAAGATTTTACGTCTCTGCTGGATGGCGGTCATGATCTGAAACAGGTCCTGACCAAAGGACTGAATAGAATTTAATTTCAATCACAGTGTTCAAAAACGGTCATTTTAGTTCACAATAGAATCAATCATGCAATTTCAGCCTTGTAGGGTATAAAGTTTGCCAAGAACAGTGGAAAAAAATCGTTTACTGCGCCAAACAGCTTTAGTGCTCATCGTTTTAAATGGGTTGCTTCTCGTCCTGCTGTATCATCTCAATCATAAAAATATGATGGATAAGGCCTATGAAACGGTCACCAGCCTTCTTCAGTTTCAGACCGGCATCCGAATCTATATTGAAAAAACAGTTCGCCCGGAAGTTTATCGCCTTCAGAACGAAGCCATCCTTCCTCATGACTATTTTTCCCCGGAGCTGATGTCACGCACATTTGTCTCTCGTTCCATCCTTGAAAATTATCTGGCCCTGCAACCCAGGAGTCTTTCAAAATCCATTTTCCGCTATGTGTCACGCGATCCGCTCAACAATGACAACAGAGCGACCCCCAAAGAAGCAGAGCTGTTACAACGTTTTGAATCCGGTGTGTCCTCGGAGCATTTCGAAATCATCACGATAAATGGTGAAGACAGCCTGTTCTATGCAATCCCTCTGGGCCCTTTTTCGTCAGATTGCATGAAATGCCATAGTCTCCCCCAAAATGCACCGGTATCTCTTGTCGAACGTTATGGGACAACGCAGGGCTACAATCATCAGGTTGGGGAACTATCAGGGCTGATGTCCATCACCATTCCTTTAACCGATTATCAGAAGCAAGCTCAAAAGACCTTTGCACTCCTTGTTGTTTCTACACTGATTGCCTTTTGCACGATCTTCCTGTTTATACGTCAATGGATAATCAAAAAGGAGAATCAGGATCTGCTTCTTTTCGAAAAAAATGAACAACTGCACCTTTCCCATCAAAAACTGAATTACGCGCAAAAGATGGCCCATCTGGGCAGTTGGCACTGGACTATCGCCATTGATCAGTTAACGTGGTCCGATGAAATCTTCAGAATTATGGGTGATGAACCCCAAGCATACGCCCCAACGTTTGAGCTTTTTTTAGCAAAAATCCACCCCGATGATCGTGACAACGTTGATCAAGCCACCAAAGAAGCCATCGAGAATCAAACGGACTATCAGGTCGAACATCGCATTATCCGCCCGAATGGAGAAATACGGCATGTTCGGGAGCAAGCTGAAATGACCTTTGATGAAGAACACAACATCATCGGTATGGTGGGAACGGTTCAGGATATTACCGACATCATCATTCTGCAGCAGAAGCTACAGAAATTGGCCATCACAGATGAGCTCACCGAAGCCCTCAACCGGCGCCAATTGTTCAGAGAAGGGGAACAGCTCTGTAAAGTCGCATCGCGTTACCAGAGTTCTTTCAGTGTCCTTTTCTACGATCTTGATCACTTCAAATCCATTAACGATTCCTATGGACACATTGTCGGTGATGAAGTCTTACAGCAGGTGACAGAAGCGGTTCGCTCAACCCTTCGTGAAACGGATATTCTGGCGCGTTATGGTGGCGAAGAATTTTGTATCTTAGCTCCAGAAACAGATCACCAGCAGGCTGAAGCGCTGGCGGAAAGAATCCGCATCAATGTCCAAAATCATATCATTGAGCCGAAACATGCGCCGTCATTTCCTTTCAACGTGACGATCAGTATCGGCATTGCTGAGAACAGGGAAAATGAAACGTTTTCATCCGTCATTGACCGTGCGGATAAAGCGACGTATCAAGCAAAGAAAAATGGCCGCAACTGCATTGTTGTTGATTGAGATTTTGAAAATCACATTTTCAAAACCGTACCTGCAGAAAGCAACGGACGGCCTTTTGCAAAAAACTCGATTGACAATGCTAACTCCCACGGTATCACACTGATCGGAGGCGAGAGATGGATCACGACAATTCCCTGCAAGAGGTGATGACACGTACCTCCCTGTCCCATTCCAATCAAATGGAAATGCTGACCTTCCGCCTGACGGACGGCCAACTCTACGGAATCAATGTCTTCAAAATTATAGAAATCGTTGAGTGCCCTGGCCGTCTTGACCGCATTCCTTATTCCCATCCGTCAGTCAAAGGTATTGTTGATTTTCGAGGTCAGGCCATTACAGTAATCGACCTCTCTGAAGCGGTGGGCTTGCCGAGCGTCAATTATAAAACGGATTTGGCCTATCTGGTGGTTTGCGAATATAACAAACAACTCAATGCCTTTCTTGTGGCAACGCCCGAAGTTTTACTCACCAGAAGTTGGCAAGACATAAAAAAACCTGACGGCATTGATGCTCCGGCTCTGGTTGCCATTGCTTACAACGACACTAACGAGATGGTCCTGCTGCTTGATATTGAAGGAATCCTTGCCGAAGTCATTGGTCTTGAAGGTGGCATTGAAGAACAGGTGCTGGAACACGCAGAGCACGTTTGCCAGGGGAAACATATTCTCATCGTCGATGATTCCAACGCCGCCTTGACCTTGATGAGAAAAACCCTTACGGACTCCGGAATGAAAGTCACTGAATTCAGCTCCGCCGTTAGAGCTTTGGAAAGCCTCTCGCCACCGCAACAGCAGGAGGCTGCTGATTTCGACGTCATTATCTCCGATATCGAAATGCCCGGCATGGATGGTTTTACATTCACCCGAACACTCAAAACTTTATCCCGCTTTGAACACGTACCCGTTATCCTACATAGCTCAATGAGCAATCCGACCAATGAGATCAAAGCACGTGAAGCCGGAGCAACAGCCTTTATCGCAAAATTTGATCCGAATGTTTTAGTTGGCCGGATTGCCCAACTCATTCAAAGCAGATAAAAAGCGAGTCTGTCAGAGAAACCAACAGACCCAAGAGGCCAAGTCATGATCCACGAAGCTCCGGCCTTCTGAATGAACATGGCATAGCCTTTTTAATTGCACAAACTGGGAAGGCCCCCAAAAAACAGGGAAAGGTCCGCGGTACAAAATCCTTACACACGTCAAAGACGCGCCTAAAGGTTCGTCGGTCATGTTTGAAAACTTAAGTGCCGTAACAACGTGTTCCCGTACCGAACCCTTCACAGATTCAACAGATCGCTAAAGGAGCAGTCCACCAATGTCCTGTGCCCACTGTACAAGCATTCCTCAATTGCCAACGGATCCCTGCCAAATTTACATCAATGCAAAACATGAATACATGTTGGATAAAGTCGCCACCATCTGCCATCAACAGGGATTCAGCCCAATTTGGCAGGACAATTATCTGCACATGGTCATCGATTCTTTCAGCGAAATGATCACGACGCTCGGTCATCAGGAATCGTTGACGGATCTGGAGAAAAAGAGCATCCACATTCTGGCGATAGCCCCACAGGAAAACCTCAGTTTCAGACATATGGCTGAAACAAAAACACTTGAAAACTGGTTTACCTTGCTCAATGCCAACGACTTGGTCTGGATTCTGGAACAAGGCTCCATCACGGTTTACTTTCAACCCATTATCGATCTTCACAGTCAGACCATCTATGCCTATGAATGCCTCAGCCGGGGCGTTCTCGCTGACGGCAGCCTGATGAGTCCACAGGTCATGTTTGATACGGCAAAAAAGACCGACTTACTGTTCAATCTTGACCGCCAATGTCGAGAAACCGCAATCAAAACCGCTGCCGTTAAAAATATCCCGACCAACATCTTCATCAACTTTCTGCCATCAGCCATTTACAACCCCGAGTTCTGCCTGCGAGATACCGTCAAATGGGCACAGCAGCTTGAGTTTGATCCGGACAAAATTGTTTTTGAAGTCGTCGAGACAGAACACATTCGTGACATCAATCACCTTATTGCCATTCTAAAGCTCTATAAATCAAAAGGCTTCCGCACCGCCTTAGACGATGTCGGCAGTGGCTATTCCTCTCTCAATTTGTTTGCGACACTGGCACCCGACATTATCAAAATCGATTTGGAAATCGTCCGAGATATTCACAACTCAGAAGTCAAGCAGGCCGTGGCCAAGGCTCTGATACAGATGGGGCGTGATGCGGGATGCAAAGTCCTGGCAGAGGGCATTGAATCGCTTGAAGAATACAACTGGTTTAAAACCGCTGGGGCGGATTACGCACAGGGCTACTATTTTGCGCGACCAACCGTCGAACCACTACGTTCCTTGAACTGATTATCTTATGCGTCAGGGTGGATCCTGCAGAAGGATATCCACCAGATCAACAGCCCCCTGGATAGTCTCAATCATTAAAAGAGGCCGGTGCATCACACGATGCACCGGCCCCATCACTTGTATAAATCACCTTGAAACGTTACGATTTTTTCTTGCGTAGTCGATCCATGGCGGCTTGCAGGCTGACACGTAATCTTTCGAGCGCATCGGCCAGTTTACCAACTTCATCCGCCGACGCGACTTTGATTTCGTTTTCTACTTTGCCATCAGCCAGATCCAACGCTGCGTTCGTCAATTTTTCCAGAGGCTTAAGCGCATTACCCACGGTGATCACTACCGCAATGACGGAAATGGCCAGAATAGCCAGCATGGTCAGCATGAGTGACTGTTGCAGCATCATTTTTTGCTGATTCACTTTCGTCAAAGAAAAACCGATGCGAAATCCACCCCAATGTTTGCCCTTAACCATAATCGGAGCGGAGATATCCCACATCGTTTCACCGGTATCACGCGCATAAACCTGAAGAAATCCCTCCTCAAGATTCTGTGCCGCGCCTAAGCCAACCGGGTCGTTGAAAATCCGCTTGGTACGATTACCGTTCTTGTCCTTTTCGATGTCACCAGTGATCGGTTGTTGATACAATGTGTTGTGGGTGGGAAGATAGCCGTTCACATCGACGGCAACAGCAAAAACGACACTTTCATCTTTGAGAAATTCATCTTCAATGGCCAGAAGCGCCTTATCCAGGTAAAAATCATACCGGGTGTGATATTTCGCCGGTTCAAATCCGGGTATTTCTTCATACTCGGTATCAAACGCATCCTTGACGCTGAAAACACCATTATCAATCGCTTCTTCGAGAATGCGACCGGTGAAACGTGCGCCGAGAATTGCTTCGCTTTTCCCCCTCTCAAAGAGCTGCTGTTCAAGATGTTGGCTCTGCTGGTTAATAATGAACCACGCCCCGACCAACATGACGATCAACAACAGCACATTGACATAGACCGCTACTTTTACGCTGATTTTTTTAAACATGCTCCCCCCAGATTTTCATACGAATTAAATGTTTTCCTCGATTCTACGAAGTCGCGTCAATTTGTTTTGTAGGCGATACGTACCGCTCCCCAGTGGCGGTTACTGATTGTAATCGGGATGGAAAGATCGGATATCTGCTCACCGGTATCGCGGCTGTAACGCTGTAACAAGTATGTTTCCCGGTTGCGGGCGGCGGCGAGCCCTGTACGATCATTGAAAATCCTTTTGGTGCGGTTTTTTACACTGTCGACCTCGCTATTACCGGTCAGAGGCTGGGCAAAGCGGGTATTATGCGTTGGCAGATAACCGTTGCGATCAACCACGATACAAAAGACAAAATGCGAATCCTTTGCTAGATATTTATCAAGAATGGGTCGCAAGATTTCATCGCTCAACGTGTCGTACTGGGTGCGATATTTCTGCGGGTCGGTGTTGGGGATGGGAATGTAAAACGTGTCAAAAAGCTGTCCGACGGTCAACCTTCCCGAAGAGAGCAACAGTTCGAACTGACGAACAACTTCGCCACGACACTGCTCTGCCGCAAGATAAGCTTTGTGATCAAGGTCGGATTGCATCACTTCGGCCCTGCTGACAACGGACGTAAAAAACAATCCCAGCAGCGGCAACAACAGACAAATAATGAGTTTCTTTATCGAATTTTTCTTTTGATTGGATCGGTTATGAATGATCTGCCTATGATGCAAAAGCACAAAGCCCCTCCTTCTGTTTTTAGTTCTCTTAGACATGGTCATCCCCTCTTTCCCCGGAGCATTTAGCCACTCTCCACCGTATCTTGAATAAGAGCCTCTATTTGCTCAAAAAGGTGATCGTTGCGATTTTCTGCGGGCTGCAGGACAACAAGCTGATACTGCCGGATCGGAAAAAGATGAATGAAACGCCCCTCCTCTTGCAAAGACACTCCTCTAAGCGTGTCATCGTTAAGACAAGCGGATAACGACAAACAACGCTGAATCACCCTCTGCACCCAAGGCAGGTAACAATCACAGCTGGATAGATTATGAGAAAGGACCCGGCCGTTACCCTCAGCAAGCAGGTAGCCATCAGCACCAGGCAAGGCATTCAACGACGTGATAAAATCAGCCACTTTAGCCACTCTGCTGCTCCCATTGCCGTATTTTCTCGATGAATTCTGCGCAAAGCTCCAGATAACGCTCGTACTTATCGGCATCATCAATCTCTTCACGAAGGATTTTAAGCAGACTGTTGAATGATGCGTCACCCCCGCGCTGCCAGGCACTTAATGCATCATCAAAAATAATGTCAGCCATCGGACCAATAACTTTCGCCAGTCGTTGTTTTAGATCGGGAATATAACCGCTGAAGTCAACGCCTTGCGGCGTTATTTTCTCTGTTGCGGCTACCTCGTTTTGCCCATCATATTCCGCTGTTTTTGGCTTGCTGAGCATATTGAGGGAATAACTCACCATCCGTCCATTCATGTAGGGTTCGCCAAAAACAAGAATCGATTTATCCGCAAAGGTATGGACAAACAAAGAAATCTCATCGTAATGAAGAGTCATCTCACTGGCTTGGCTCAGCTTCTCGCGTACCAGAGCCAGAACCTCCCTTAACTGCTCGCCAAGACCGGCCAAGGCCTCATCCGAAAGAAAAGGTGGCATACGATTGATCATCACTTTCTGCTCTGCATCATAAACACAGACACCTAAAACGCCTGGAAGCTTTTTCAACGTGTCAATCGCCTGATCCATCGCGCTCTCCTAAAATCTTACCGGGGCTTCGAACTTTGCCTTAAACTGCTGCAAAAACTTTTTAACCGACTGTTCACGCCGTAAACCTACGGTTATAAAGACATCCTTGAAGGTGAAAAACACATGGCGTAGACCATTGTCTTCATTGATCACCATATGCTTAAAACTCCCGGCATTCAGAAGCTGGGCAATCTCCTGCGTCTTATCATGAAGGAAATCAGGTTGAATATTTTTGACCGGCTGCTGGTGCCGTGCTTTGAAAAGGCGCAAATTATGGTTTTTATCGTAAAGGTTGTATTCGATAATCCCTGGAGAGGGATCAAGCAGAGAGACAATTTGCTTTTCAAGCAGCGTTATCGGGCCGGTTTGCTGCTGGATGCCGTCATCTTCATACCATTGCTCCTGCAATTGCGGACTCCTCACGGGCAACGCCATCTCATCTTTCAGACGCAGAGCCTCCATCACCAAGGTCATAAAGGGCTCAGAAATCTCCTCGGCAACCGTGAAGTTTTTATCCAGAAAATCAATACGAACCTCATCCCAGCTGATAATAGTGTAAGCCGCATTTTTACCAGACATTGTCGCCGTTTTGGCGGCAACGATTTCGCCCTCACGAATAAAAAGCTCACCACGGTCCCGGTCAGTCTGAACGGTGAGCACACAATTTTTGCGTTCGACATTTATCAATTGCAAAACCGATGTCAAACTCAACCCTTTCAGTTGCCCGGCAGCACCGTTTGTCAGTTGTTGGTGTATTTTTTTTGCCGTTTCTTCCGCGTTTAAAGGTTTGGTAAAACGCCGGACAATACGCAGTTCTCCCAGCCGGGACTCAAGATCTGAAGAAAGAGGAGCACTCAGCACAGCCACGGGCAACTCAGAAAATTGCTGATTGATGGATTCAATTAAATCAAAGCAACAGCTTTCCGTTCCTTCAATATCGGTTATGACAAGATCAATAGCCAATTGCTGCAGTCCCCGGTTGATATCATTGCGCTCATGGGCAACGATCACCTCAAGATCGCTGTAACGCTGTAAGGCCAGAAGCAAAGCGCGCAATGTCGTATTGTCTTTATCAAGAATTAGAATCTTTTTCATGATATGAGCCAGCACCCTACAGTCGACAAAAAACAAACCCAAAATCAGACCGTTAAGACAACCGGCCATATCTTCAACTAAAATCTATATATCCAAGAAGTTCAACACTGCGTTATGCTTTAAAAAACCTTATTTATCAATGAATAACACATCAGAGAAATATCCAATGTCTATCATAATAAAATTCAGTAAAACACAGTTATACTAAATTTCAAAGCATTTGTTTTCATCAACATGCAACGCAGCTCTCGTCGCATGCGCCAGAGTGCCGACATAAAAATGAACGCATTAGGTCCAGCCCCCCCTCCGGCAACAACTCAGCGAAAGGTGGACAGGTAGGTGCGGATCGTTATCCCTTCTGTAAGTGTCCCTCTCTCAATGGCACCGACAGATAAAAAAAGCCGGCGCATCTTCACACGATGCACCGGCCTTTTAACTGTAACTATTGGTAAATCAGCGTCTATTTCAACGCAGTAATCTTTTTAACTGGCCTGCAAAAAAAACAGCCGGAGTTTCATCGTAGCAAAGAACAAATCTCCGCCACGGGCCTGCTGTCTCATCAGCATAGGCACGTTACCAGCGATTCACCTCGCCCTGCCAGGTCAAGAATGTGCCACTTTGCTTTAGGGTCAGATTGCGCGCTAAATCAACAAGCCCTGAAGCACTTTGCTCGACGGTGAGATCCGCAGCCTCACCGCCCATATCCGTTTTAACCCAGCCTGGATGAACAACACATACCGTGATCCCTTTTTCTTTTAGCTCCAAAGCGAGCACCTGCATCACCTTATTCACTGCGGCTTTAGAACTGCGGTACGCATACATCCCCATGCCCTCACCATGTAACGCGCCCATATCGCTGGAAATCGTCATAATGCGTGGATTGGCTGAGTTTTTCATGCATTTTAGAACGGCACGGCTGACCATTAATGGCGCAACGGTATTCACCGCAAAGGTTTTTAACCAGTCTTGAGGATCAAGAGCGTTTAGAGACTGATCCTCCGCCCCCAGCACACCGGCATTATTGATTAAAATATCGAGTTGGGTATCCGCTAAATGCTTTGCCAAAGCATCAATCGACTTGGCATCAGTCACCTCCAGGTCAACAAGAGACAACGCCGTGTTTGAGAGTAATTGTTGAAGATCAGCAGAGGGCTGGCCTCGATAGGTAGAGATAACCTTATAATCCAGTGCAAGAAATTGCCGAGTCAGCTCCAGCCCAATGCCTCTTGAGGCGCCAGTGATCAAAACTGTTTCCATCACATCAATTCTCCTGCCCGGATCTCCGGATCATCGTATTAAGTTACCAAAAGAAAAGCTATTTATTGCGGGCCAAGCATCATAGCAAACATCACACATTGACCTTAAAACCGAGCTCAACATCACAGGCAGCCTGCCCACCACGAATCCCCCAATTTTTAGCGGTAATTTCGCGCAACATAATTTTTACGTGGTTCACGGGAATTCCGAAGGGTTCCAAAGGGCCTAAAGGGGTCACCCATTAAAATGTCTAAAGGGGTCAAGTCTGCTTTTGACTAATCTTTAGTTCTGTCTAAAGGGGTCTCTAAAGGGGTCAAGTCTGCTTTTGACTAATCTTTAGTTCTAAACAAATCTTCTTGAGGGGTCAAGGGCCTAAAGGGGTCAAGTCTGCTTTTAGGGCCTAAAGGGGTCAAGTCTCCCTTTGACTAACCTTAAGTTCTAAACAAATCTTCTTGTACAATTTTCTCGCATTTTGGTCACTCTCCAACACTTTTTTCATGCGCTCAATGGCAGAACTGACGGTGCTATAATTCTCACAACCGATCACCTTGCCAATTTCAGCAAGTGTTTTTTGACTATGTGCCCTGAGAGTATAAACAGCCAAATCCCTTGATAGGTTGGTTGTGCCCCGTCTTGTCGTCTTCAACTCCATTTCGGTGACCTGACATACCTTACATACGGCGTTGATCACCGCAACAGAATCGACAGATAAAACATCTCGCCCTGCAATCTCTTTATCCTGAAGGAAGAACTCGTACTTGTTTCTTATCTTCTCGATAAACCCCTCAGAGCCAAAGATCGACGGAAGATTTTTGCGTGAAAAAAATTGCTGCACCTCTTCAGAATCTTGCTGTCTCACAAAAGAGAGATAATCTTTAAAAGCTTTTTTTCTCGTCGATGAAAACATCTTCAACAATGGGGTGCAGTGCAACCACTGCCAGCGTTTCTCGTCAGCAAGATAACCGCGATGACTGCACCACTTGTACGCATCCAACTCTGAAACAATACACGCCTCAAGAGGGTTGCGGTGGATATAACGTAAGAGTTGCAACAAATGGCTATCCTCTTCGACCAACACAGCTTTGTAGCGGCCACGGAACAATTGGCCGTCAGTGCAGTGTCTGCGATTATAGCGCTGGGTGTAAACACCGTTAAGATGGCGCATACAACGAGAGAGGTTACCATTCGGTGTCTGCACCAACAGATGATAATGATTCGACATCAGGCAATAGGCAGACACTTTCAAGTTCCACATCGTTGCGGTATCTTGCAATACATTCAGGAAAAGGAGGAAATCCTCATCGTCCTGATAAATGTCTTCTCGCCGTCGCCCACGATTCATCACGTGATACCAGGCACCCGGATATTCTATGCGTAATGGTCTCGACATGAAAATAGCCTACCTCGTATTAGTCATTAGTCAACGGCAGACTTGACCCCTTTTCTTCTTCTTAGTCATTAGTCAACGGCAGACTTGACCCCTTTTCTTTGACCCCTTTTCTTCTTCTTGAGGGCAAGAAAGAGCTTCTCGGTCTCTATCTTTCCGATCAGGAGGGCGCTCATCACTGGTTGAGCGTCCTGACCGATTTACACAATCGTGGTGTGGAGGATATCTTGATCGCCTGTGTCGATGGACTCAAGGGCTTTCCCGAAGCCATCGAAACCATCTACCCGCATACGAAAATCCAGCACTGCGTGATTCATCAGATCCGCAATTCCATCAAGTACGTGGCCTCTAAAAACCAGAAAGCTTTTATGGCGGATTTGAAGTGTGTCTATAAGGCTGTAACCCTCAATGCTGCCGAGATCGCCTTGGATGAACTGGACGCCAAATGGGGCGACAAGTATCCAATGGTGATCAAGTCCTGGCGTAGTAAATGGCCGACGTTGTCCAACTATTTCAAATATCCAGCTGACGTCAGAACCGCGATCTACACGACCAATGCCGTCGAAGCGGTTCACCGGCAGTTTCGCAAACTGACCAAAACCAAAGGCGGATTTGCCAACGAAAACAGTTTACTGAAATTGCTCTATGCGGGCATACTCAAGGCCAGCGAGCGGTGGACGCATCCCATCCAGAACTGGAATCTGACTCTGGCTCAGCTGACGATCCATTTTCCAGACCGACTCGAAAAATACCTCAGCCTATGACGCTGACACAGAATTTTGAACACCCTCTGTCTGCACCAACAGATGATAATGATTCGACATCAGGCAATAGGCAGACACTTTCAAGTTCCACATCGTTGCGGTATCTTGCAATACTTTCAGGAACAGGAGAAAATCCTCGTCGTCCTGATAAATATCTTCTCGCCGTCGCCCACGATTCATCACGTGATACCAGGCACCCGGATATTCTATGCGTAATGGTCTCGACATGAAAACAGCCTACCTCGTATTAGCCATTAGGCAACAGCAGACTTGACCCCTTTTCTCTCTTCTAACCTTCAAAAAGGCCCTTGATGCTTTGTCCATCGTAAAACTTGAAAACTCCTTCTTCGGGGTTAAAGCGAGGGAGTGAGCAAAGGTCGGAATTATATGGTTTCTGAGCCCATGGGTTTAGATATAAAACAAGTTCCCTTTCAAGGTATGACCATGGCGATAGGCGTTTTCCTACCAAGACACCACTAACCCGCGTGTTCTTAGGTTTTTGTTTCAGAATCCAGGCGCCATCCCAGTCTCGCTCTACCCTTTCTACGGCGGGTTCAGAACCAGCAACATTTAATATTACCTGTTCTTTTCCTAAAGTTGCTTCCATGACTGATTCTCTGTCCACGGAGGCTCCCAATGCATTGATAGCGATGATGTATGGGTACTCAAGGTCACCGTACCGAGCAGATTTTTTTTCAATTGAATTTCGAATTGCTGAACTTGAACTGATCCAATGAGCACCAAATGATTGAAGACCTATTGGGCGAGCACCTGATTTACCCCTGGCTTCTGGCTTTTTAGGTATTGGGAAAAAGATTATATTCCAACCATCATGGTGATACTCCCACTCTGGGAGTCCATCATTACCCTTTTCTTTATATTCTGCATCAATGGTGTCTGGGTCTAAACCCTTCAATTTATCAGCTAAAAATTTAATGATTTTCTTTCCTGGTGGTGACGTTTGTGGGGCACCTGAAAGTCTCATTCCAATGAAAAAGTTAGGTGAATCAAGCTTGTTAATTGAGTCATAAACCACTGATTTTCTGGCTTCACTTGCGACGTCCTTATCGCTCATGTCAGTAGCGACGGTTGCTTCGAGGTAAAACTTTTCCCCTTTGCTCGATGTCACTAGAAAATCAGGCCTTTTTAAAACCTCGCCTTCCATTTTAGGGTGTATTTCAACCGTACATCCGATTCTCGTTAGCAAGCGATAAAGGAACAACTCAAAAAATGCCGATTGAAACTGACGATCGTCGTTTGAAGAAATCCTTGCTTTAATTTCTGCTTTTTCTCCCTCAGGAAAACTCAAAAACCAATCCTCAAGAGTGTCACGGCACATCTTAGCTTCTGGCCTAGCAGATATATTTAAGTACTCAAACTCTTTAGTTCCATACTTCGCACTTTCGGTGTCAGTACGTTCAAAATCATCAAAAAGTGTCATCTCTATTTCTTTCATCTTTACGGCTAACGCAGGAAGAATAAAGGGGTCAAGTCTGCTTTTAACTAACCTTAAGTTCTAAACAAATCTTCTTGTACAATTTTCTCGCCTTTGAGGAAGACAGACGGTCAGGTCTTGCATTGCAATATTTCTATCCCGAGACTCAACACTTCCCAATGAAACAACAGGGTTAAGCCTAGCGTTGCACTCTCCCAAAAAACAACATCTAAAAAACACCAACGAGAATATGTAAACAAACCGTAGATATCAATAATTCTAATTATTTCGCTAAACAGAAAAAGGCCAGTACATCACACGATGCACTGGCCTTTTTATCGTTCAGCTATATAATCAGCGTCTATTTCAACGCCACAATCTTCTCCAGACTGGCCTGAAGCACGGTCAGTTTTTCCTGCGCTGCTGCCAGCTTGCCACGGTCTTTTTCCAGAACTGCGGCTGGGGCATTAGCGACAAACTTTTCGTTCGACAGCTTCTTGCTGAACATGTCGACATCTTTCTGCACCTTGGCGATCTCTTTGGTGAGGCGCTTTTCTTCCTCTTCGACATTGATCAGACCGGCCAGCGGCAGAAGGATCTCGACGTCGCCGGACACCTGCTTGGCGACCTGGGCCGGTTGATCGAGAGCAACACCACAGGTCAACTCTTCGATGCGGGCCAGAGCTTTGATGTACTCTTCACCATCACTCATCACCGCCAGACTCGCCTCGTTTTTGCAATCGAGCAGTGCACTGATCTTCTTGGCCGGAGAAACATCCATTTCGCCACGGATGTTACGGATGGAACGAATGACCTCCATCACCTGCTCCATTTTGGCGGTGGCGTCTTCGTCCTGCAGCAAGCCTTCGCCCTGCGGGTAGTCGGCCAACATAATGGATGCCACCGGACGGCTGCCGGGCAGATTCTGCCAGATCTCTTCGGTGATAAACGGTGTGATCGGATGCAGCAGACGCAGCAGGCGCTCCAATACGGTATAAACGACGGTCTGGGCGCTGAGCTTGGCGGCAGCATCGTCACCGTACAGGGCTCCCTTGATCAGCTCGATGTACCAGTCACAGAACTCATGCCAGGTAAAGGTGTACAGGGTACTGGCGGCCTCATTGAAGCGATACTCGTCGAGTGCCTTGTTGGCTTCTTTTTCCACCTCGGTCAGGCGGGTCAAGATCCAGCGATCTGCCATGGACAGGCTGAGTTGATCCCAGTTGGGATTTGCCACCGGCTCAAAGCCTTCCAGATTCATCAGGGCAAAACGGCTGGCGTTCCACAGCTTATTGCAGAAGTTGCGGTAGCCGCCGATCCGTTCCGTGGACAATTTGACATCGCGGCCTTGAGCGGCAAAGGCGGTGAGGGTGAAGCGGAACGCATCGGTGCCGAACTCGTCAATGACGGTCAACGGGTCAATGACGTTGCCCTTACTCTTACTCATCTTCTGGCCCTGAGCGTCACGCACCAAAGCATGAATATACACGTCTTTAAACGGTACATCGCCCATGAACTTGAGGCCCATCATCATCATGCGCGCCACCCAGAAAAACAGGATATCGAAACCGGTAATCAGGCATGAGGTGGGGTAAAACTTGCTCAGGGTTTCGGTCTTGTCCGGCCAACCCATGGTCGAGAACGGCCATAAACCGGAGGAAAACCAGGTGTCGAGCACGTCGGTTTCCTGGTGGATATTGGTGCTCTGGCACTTGGCACAGCAGGTCGCATCTTCGCGCGACACGGTGATCTCACCGCAGTCGTCGCAGAACCAGGCCGGGATACGATGGCCCCACCAGATCTGGCGGCTGATACACCAATCCTGAATGTTATACATCCACTCGTAGTAGGTCTTTTCCCACTGCGCAGGAACAATGCGAGTCTGGCCGTTTTCCACCGCCTTGATCGCCTCTTTGGCCAGCGGCTGCACATCAACGTACCATTGCAGGCTCATGTAGGGCTCAATAACGGTTTTACAACGGTAACATTCCCCCACCGAGTTCAGGTGGTCATCGATCTTTTCCAACAAACCAAGCGCTTCGAGATCGGCAACAACTTTTTCACGTGCCGCATAGCGCTCCATACCCTGATAAGCTCCACCGTTTTCGTTGATAAAACCGGACTCGTCAAGGATGTTTATATTTTCCAGATTGTGACGCTTGCCCATCTCAAAGTCATTGAAATCGTGGGCCGGGGTAATTTTCACCGCCCCGCTACCGAACTCTTTGTCGACATAGTCGTCAGCAATGATGGGAATTTCACGACCAGTCAGCGGCAATTCAATCATCTTACCCACCAGATCGGCGTAACGCTCATCCTCAGGGTGAACCGCGACAGCAGTATCACCGAGCATGGTTTCCGGACGGGTGGTGGCAACCACCAGCACCTGATCGGTGCCTTTGACCGGGTAACGCAAATGCCACAGGTGGCCTTTTTTATCGTCGTGCTCTACTTCCAGATCGGACAGGGCGGTATGGCACCGCGGGCACCAGTTGATCAGACGGTTATCGCGATAGATCAGCCCCTCTTCATAGAGGCTGACAAACACTTCACGCACCGCCTTGCTTAAGCCCTCGTCCATGGTGAAACGCTCACGCTGCCAGTCGCAGGAGGCGCCAAGACGCTTGAGCTGGTTGATAATCTGGCCACCGGACTCTTCACGCCACTGCCATACCCGCTCGATGAAAGCTTCGCGACCAACATCGTGCCGGTCTTTGCCTTCGCTGGCCAGCTGTTTCTCAACCACATTCTGGGTGGCGATACCGGCATGGTCGGTGCCGGGCATCCACAGCACTTCGTGACCGGTCATGCGCTTCCAGCGTGCCAAAATATCCTGCATGGTATTGTTGAGGGCATGGCCCATGTGCAACACACCAGTGACGTTCGGTGGCGGAATGACAATGGAGTAATGGGGTTTGGGGGAATTTTCATCGGCGTGGAAATAGCCGTTTTGTTCCCAGGTCTGATACCATTTGGTCTCAAAGTCGTGCGGCTCGTAGCCTTTTGCCAATTCGTCTGCCATGATGTGTCTTTCCTTCAAAAAAGAATCGGTCCACCGGACCGAGTTGAGATTTGCAGTGTGCCGAAATCGAGCGAAAAACGCACATCCGAACACGAAAAAAGGGGATTTTAGCAATCCCCTTTTTATCCGTCAATGCTCAGTATTCAGAATTATCCGAGGTCGCCTCAGGCTTCCGGCTTAATCTTGTCCATCTCCTCACGAACCATGCTTTCCGCCAGATCAGGGACAACTTCCCAGACAACCTTTTCGAGGATCGGTGAGGCGAGTTTTTCAATGACCGCCCCGGCGACACGCTCGACGATCTCCGTCAGTTGTTCATCGCTGAGGTAGGCAACACGGGTTTCGACACGCTTTGGAGTGGCCCCGTAGGCACCTTCAGCGACAATCGCATCGTCACTCAAATCCATGACGCCGGCAGAAGCGGCAGCGGCAGGCGCTTCTGCCGCAACGGGTTCCACCAACGGCGGCAGGTCCGCAACGGCAGCCGGTTCAGGCTCTTCTTGTGGTTCAAGGGGTTGCAGAGGTTCAAAAGAAGGCGCCTCTTCGACGGTTTCTTCCTTGGGTTCGGAGAAATCACCAAGCGGCGGCAAATCAGCAAACGGATCTTTAGCCTCGGGTTCCTCGGCAGCGGGTGCTTCTGCAGCGGCGGCAAATGGATCCAGAGAGGCCAGTGATTCTTCAGAGGGTTCAGCAACCTCTTCTTCTACCGGACCTTCTTCGGCTTCAGGCAAGGCAAACGGATCGACCGGCGTTTCCGCCTCCTCCGTTTGCGCCGGTGGCGTTTCATTGGTTTCGAAACTGAAATCACTTAACGGCGCAAGATCGCTTGTCGCCTCTTCCTCAACAGGCTCACCGGCAGGCGGCGCGTATTCTGTGACCGCATCAAAACTGAAGCTGTCGTCTTCCCGGGTAGAGGCGGGCTCCTCTTCAGCGACCGGTTGAGCCATATCAAATTCAGCAAGCGGTTCGAGGGACGGCGCAGGTTCAGCTGCAGGAGCTTCCGCCTGTTTGGCGCTGACTTCCGCAAGGGCACCGAGCAAATCACTTTCCACCGGTGTCTGCCCCGGAGTCGCCTGCCACGTCTCTTGTGCAGGAGCGTTGGAAAGCATTTCTGTGACTTTATCCACCAGCTCCTGAGAGCTGAACGGTTTGGTAATCCAGTCCGTGGCACCCACCGCCTTGGCTTTGCTTTCATCAAAGGGTTCAAACGTCCCCGCCAGCAGCAAAACAGGTACCGACGCCAGTTCAGGCAAGGCACGAATCGCTTCGCACAGCTCGTAACCATCTTTGCCGGGCATAAACACATCGGCCAGAATGAGATCAGGGCTGTCCTGTTGAGCCATGTTCAACGCCTGGTCGCCATTATCCGCAATCTGGAGCTGATAGTCTTTATCAGCAAATGTAATTTCGATGACTTTCTGTATGGTGACACTGTCATCAGCCAGCAACAACTTTTTGCCCATCTATGCCTCCTCAGCTTTTTATGAAAAGCTCGCGACGGTTATGAAGCTCCATGATTGCACTGTTTTACCCGAAAACATCAATAATAATCACTTCAGTATTTTCTCATTTTCAAGAGCAAAACGCTAGCACAGAGCTCAAAATCTGTCAAGGAAAGGAACGGCCAAACCTCGTCAAGTTATGCACACTTACAGCGTTGCCCACGGTCGGGGCAGAAAGATCTCCTGATACAACTTCATGGCATAGCGATCCGTCATCCCGGCAATAAAATCGGTAATGCTCACTTCGAGCGAATCACCATCCAGACAAACGGCACCGTACTTTTCCATCTGCTGTGGATTTTCTCTAAAAAATTCGAACAGTTCCCTGAGAACCCGCGCCGCCTTGGTAAAATCGTCATGAACGCTCGGCACCCGGTAGACATGGTCAAATAACCAATCACGCAGCTCGGTGACCCACTCCAGAACGTTGTCGGACAAGCCGATTTCAATGGTGCCATCACGCTGTGACGCCTGGATCATGTCGGTGACCATGGTGTTGATTCGCTGAGAATGACGTTCGCCCAGATGTTTCAACAGAGACCGGGGTACGTCATCAATGGTGATCACTCCGCCACGTAAAGCGTCATCAAGATCGTGGTTAACATAGGCAATGATATCCGCAAAGCGGACAATCTGACCTTCAAGTGTTTTTGCCCGCCCACTGTCACAGCAGGCCACCGGTCCGGTTCCTTTGGAATGGCACAGAATGCCGTCACGCACTTCGGCGGTCAGGTTGAGACCACGACCGTTTTTCTCCAGCCGTTCCACCACGCGCACACTCTGGCGCACATGATGAAAACCACCCCCCAGCAACTCGTTCAACACCCGTTCGCCGGCATGGCCGAACGGCGTATGGCCAAGGTCGTGGCCCAGAGTGATCGCCTCGGTCAGATCTTCATTGAGCGCCAGTGCCCGGGCAACGGTGCGGGCGATCTGAGACACTTCAAGCGTATGCGTCAGACGGGTGCGATAATGATCGCCTTCCGGGGATAAAAAAACCTGAGTCTTATGTTTTAAACGACGAAACGATTTGCAATGCAAAATACGATCACGGTCATGTTGGAAACAAGTTCGTATCGGACATGATTGTTCGTCCCGGTCACGACCGAGACTATCAGCACTGCAACAGGCAAAGGGCGAAAGAGTTTCCTTTTCCCGCTGTTCAATCATATGGCGTATGGCATTTGATGGCATAAAAACCCCAAGGAATCTCAAATATCATCTGCGGATAAAATCAGAACTATTAATTTTATATAAAAAAGCGGCTTTTTTGTTCAATCATCGCCAATATAACTCTTTTTCACTTGATTTTATATGGTTATAGCGTAATAGATTATAAAACATTCTATTCAATTCACCAACACATGGAGAATACATTATGTCAAAGCTTCTGGAAATGGCCGTAGAAATTGTTTCTGCTCATGCTTCAACCACAACAATGTCCAAAGAAGACTTGGTCGCTGAGCTGGCTGAAGTTCATACTGCGCTCAAGGCGATGGAAAATGGTGAGCAGCTTGCTGAAGAGCAAGAGCAGGAGCAGCAACCGGCTGTCTCAATGAAAAAAGCTTTCGGCAAGGATAAGGTCTACTGCATGATCTGCGGCAAAGGCATGACCACTCTCGGCCGCCACCTGCGCATGGTTCACGGCATCACTCCGGCGGAGTATCGCAAGCAGTTTGATATTCCACGCACTCAGCCCCTTGCCGCTAAAGCGTATTCGGAACAACGCAAGAAGATGGCCATTGAGCGTGGTCTTGGTGAAAAACTGGCACAAGCTCGGGCTGCCAAGAAAAAGTAACGCCTTGCGTCACATGAAAGTAAAAAAAGAGGGGCTGCTCAGGCAGCCCCTCTTTTTTATTCAACAGTCATCAAAAGATTGAAAACGGCACGATCAACAACGGCTCACCTCGTTCATCGAGCACTTCAACCCGCCATGCCCCTTTCCACTGCGGCAAAATCCGTTTTGAGGACCAGGTTCGCCAGTTGGAAGAACGCACCGGCAAGCGGACGCGGGCCAGTTCCTGATCTTCACAATACCAGACATGGGTGATCCAGGTATCATCCGTAGCGCCATTGATACGCGTAAAACAATACAGTTGATCGGTACCGGCGGGAACGGTGTTCAATGAATCAAGCGGCTCCCGATTGACAATACGCGTGGTGATCGACGCATCAACCACATCCAGCGCCAGACTGCTCGTCACACTGAGCACAGTCAGTATGAAAGCAAGGACAATGTTCCTCATATTCAACATAACCCCTCCTGTGAAATCACATATCCGGTTCGAATTCAGATCTCCGGCCTAACAACCATCAGCCGGTAGTGCTCTGTCAATGTTAAAAATTCGTGTGTATGACACAGCAACGTGCCGTCCACACAAGGCTCAAAAGCGCGAAAGTGGCCACTCCACTTTAAGGTTTTGCAACGCCGTGGGAATGGTGCGAGGCGAAGTCAGACCCGAAAAGTAAGTATCCCCCCGGTCAAACCGGGGGCTTTAGCGATTGCTAGCCCCTCAAAGGGGCTTTAAGGCAATCTTCAAAATCAAAAACACTTCTTGCCGTCATCCCAGAATGATCCTGTCGGGGATCCACGCCCTTGACCCCCCTGGATTCCCGCCTGCGCGGGAATGACGTAAAGGGAAGATTGTCATATCAGAGGGCATAATCCCGTAACCGTCAAACTTTTTGGGTCCCCCAGCAAAGCTGGGGGATTACTCTTTGTATTTAATTTAGTGTTGATAGAGCAGTAAAAAAGCTGTTGCCACAGCGCGTCTCAACGGCAAAGATCTCGCCAAGAGTCGCTGCAATATCACCAAACGTCTCACGATCGCCAAGGTGACATCCCGTTGCAAGAGAGGGATGCCAGGCCAGCAGCGGCACATATTCACGGCTGTGATCAGTGCCGGGCGTCGTTGGATCACAGCCGTGATCCGCCGTAATCACGAGCAGGTCCTTCTCGCCAAGCTGCGGCAGGAACCCGGCCAGCCACTGATCGAAGCGCTCCAAAGCCCGGGCAAAGCCGGTCACATCACGGCGATGCCCGTAGAGCATATCATAGTCAATCAGATTGGCAAAAATCAGGCCGTGTTCCATATCACGCAATGCGGCAGCGATTTTTGCCATGCCGTCGGCATTATCTCTGGTGGGGTAATGCCTGCTGATCCCCCGTCCACAGAAGATATCCTCAATTTTGCCGACGGCGACCACATCAACCTGATGCTCGGCCAAATCATCCAGAATCATCGCCGGAGGCTGCATGGAAAAATCGTGACGCCGCTCGGTGCGTTTGAAATTGTCGGCCCGATCGCCGACAAAGGGTCGGGCAATCACCCGCCCCACCTGCCAGTCATCGAGCACCTGACGCATACCACGACACAATTCATACAATTTCTCCGGCGGCCAGAGGTCTTCATGGGCGGCGATCTGAAACACCGAATCGGTGCTGGTGTAAACAATCGGTCGGCCGGTCCGCAGGTGTTCCTCGCCAAGTTCAACAAGAATCTCAGTGCCGCTGGCAATCACATTGCCGAGCGGTTCAACACCGGCCAGTTCGGTAAACGCCTGGATAATCGGCTCCGGAAAGGCCTCGGCAAAGGTGGCAAACGGTTGCTGCAAAATCGCTCCGGCGATCTCCCAGTGGCCGGTGGTGCTGTCCTTGCCGGCACTCTGTTCGGCCATTCGTCCCCAGGCCGCTTCAGGGGCCGGTGCGGGCGCAACCCCCGGCATGGCAACGATATTGCCCAGCCCGAGCCGCTGCAGTGTCGGCAAAACCAACGCCCCGTCCTGTTCGGCAACATGCGCCAGAGTATTGGCGCCTCGGTCACCATAGTGTTCTGCATCAGGCAAGGCGCCACAGCCGACCCCATCCAGAACAATCAAAACAACCCGTTTAAACAACATGTCCCCCCTGTTACTTTTGCGTTATTTCCAGCCATTGGTCGAGAATCGTCGCTGTAGCACTGCAGCCGATGCGGGTGGCCCCGGCATCGACCATGGCTTGAAACGTGGTATAATCGCGAATGCCGCCGGCCGCTTTAACACCGATTTTCCCTTGAGCCACTTCAGACAGCACAGTGACGTCGGCAACCGTCGCTCCGCCCGAGCCGAAACCGGTCGACGTCTTGACATAAGCGGCGCCGGCGGATATCACCACGTTGGTCAACTGGCGCTTTTGTTGTTCATTGAGATAACAGCACTCAATGATCACTTTAAGCGCACGCCCTTCACAGGCACGATTGATCTCAATAATCTCCTGCTCGATCTGTTGGTAAAGACCTTCCTGAGCCCAGCCTCCGTGAATCACCATATCGATTTCACCGGCGCCGAGGTTACAGGCTTCCGCCGCCTGCATCACTTTGCTGCCGGTGGTTTCATAACCGAGCGGAAAGCCGATCACCGTGCCCACGACCACTTCGGAACCATGCAGCAGATCCGTGACCAGCGGTAAACGCGATGCCGGCACACACACCGACGCGCAGCCGAACTCGACCGCCTCTTCGCAAAGTTGTTCAAAGTCAGCGGCACAGGACGTCGGTGCCAGCAGGGTGTGATCAATCAGATGTGCAGGAGAAAAAAACGCCATGATGGACTCCTTGACAGAGAAAGCCCGCCAAAGCGGGCTTTCTGCAACAGTTCAATCAAGAGATTGTCACGATCCGATCAGGTCCGGTAATCGGCGTTGATCTTGACATAGTCGTAGGTCAGATCCGAGGTGTAGTAGTGTGCCCGGCCAGCGCCGAGATGCAGATCCACCGTGACACGGAACTCAGGCTTTTTCAGAACCTCTGTCGCCAAAGCTTCCTGCTCGGGTCCAGTGGTCAAACCGCCGGCCACCACCTGGACATCGTCAAAGAAGATATCAATTTTGTTGGGATCAACGTCAACGCCTGAATAGCCGACCGCGGCAATAATCCGCCCCCAGTTGGCATCCTCGCCAAAAAAGGCGGTCTTAACCAGACTGGACGTGGCCACACTGCGCGCGGCGATCTTGGCTTCGACATCGCTGTTGGCACCGCACAGTTCGATCTGCACCAGCTTAGTGGCGCCCTCGCCGTCCCGGACAATCATCTTGGCCAGATCGAGAAGGACTGCGGCGACCGCTTCGGCGAACTGATCCGCTTCACGACTGCCGGACTGAATGGTTGCGTTGCCGGCGGCGCCATTGGCCAGCAGCAACACCATGTCGTTGGTGGAGGTATCGCCATCAACGGTGATCGAGTTGAAGGAGTTATCCACTGCCGTGGTCAATGTCGGCTGCAACAGCTCCGCAGCCACGTCGGCATCGGTCATGACAAAACCGAGCATGGTCGCCATGTTGGGATGGATCATCCCCGCACCTTTGGCAATGGCCATCACCTGACAGGTTTTACCGCCCACCTCAATGGTGCGACAGGAGGTCTTGCTGAAACTGTCGGTGGTCATGATCGCTTCGGCGACGGCGGTCGCCTTATCATCGGCCAGTCCCCGGCACAACGCGGGGATGGCACCGGTCAACCGTTCCACAGGCAGGGGAACACCGATGACACCGGTAGACGATACGGCGACGAGTTTTTCATCGATGGACAACGCCTTGGCCAATTCGGCACCACTGGTGCGCGCCACCTCTAAACCGGCTTCACCGGTACAGGCATTGGCATTGCCGCTGTTGATCAGCACGGCCTGGCACAGTCCCTCGGCGATGCGAGGTTTGGTGACAATCAACGGAGCGGCAATCACCTTGTTACGGGTAAACACCCCGGCACAGCGGGCGGGTGTTTCGGAAACGATCAGGGCACAATCGTTGCGCCCCGGTCCTTTAATCGCTGCTTCGGCAGCGGAAAATGTAAATCCTTGTACAACGGGAACTGTCATGGTTCATCTCCCTGGCGCGGGTCGTTATCAGCGCCCGCAGCATTTCTTGTATTTTTTGCCACTGCCGCACGGGCAGGGATCGTTGCGACCGACTTTATCTTCATCGCGCTTGACCGGTTGGGCCGGTTTATCGGCCTCGTCGCTACGATTCATGACCACTTTGCGTTTTTTCTGTTCTTCCTCCATCCGCTCAACATCATCCTGTTGCACCAGCTGGATCATGAACAATTTCTGCAGTACTTCCTGGCGAATGCGGCCCATCATCTGCATAAACAGGTTGTAAGCCTCGCGTTTGTACTCCTCTTTGGGATTTTTCTGGCCGTAACCACGCAAGCCAATGCCCTCTTTGAGATGATCGATGGATAACAGGTGATCTTTCCACTGGCTGTCGATCACCTGCAGCAGCAATACGGTCATCAAATGTTCGAGCACTGCCGGGGTGAACTCTTCTTCCTTGTCGATCAACCGTTTGAACACCTGTTTCTTCAGTGATTCAGTCAGTTCCTCGGTATTCGGCTTGCTCTCCAGATCGGGCATTTCCGGTTGGAAGTTGAATTGAGAGATAAAGTCATCCACCAGGCTCGACACATTCCAGTCCTCAGGCGAAACCTTCTCCGGGCAGAACGTGGCGACAATATCTTCCACCATCTCTTCGATAATGGCGTTGTAAGTGCCGCGAATATTTTCTCCGGCCAGAACTTCACGCCGTTGCTCGTAGATCACCTCGCGCTGACGGTTCATAACGTCATCGTATTCGATGAGGTGTTTACGAATATCGAAGTTGTGCCCTTCGACCTTTTTCTGGGCATTTTCAATGGCCCGCGAAATCATGCCGTGCTCAATGGGCTCGTTCTCGGGGATCTTGAGTTTATCCATGATAAACGCCACCCGGTGACTGCCGAAAATACGCAGCAAGTCGTCTTCAAGACTCAGATAAAAACGGCTGGCGCCGGGATCGCCCTGACGGCCGGAACGACCACGCAGCTGATTGTCGATACGCCGTGATTCATGGCGCTCAGTACCGAGGATGTACAAACCACCGGCTTCAAGCACCTGCTGCTTTTCCGCCGCGCACTCCGCGGTGAATTTCTTCAGTAGTTCTTCATAACGCTCATCCTCGGTGTCACCGTTGACCACCGCTTTCGCCAGCATGTCGGGATTCCCGCCCAGCACAATATCGGTACCACGGCCGGCCATGTTGGTGGCAATGGTCACGGAGCCGAGACGACCGGCCTGGGCAACGATCTCCGCCTCTTTTTCATGATGCTTGGCGTTGAGGACATGATGCGGCACCCCGGCCTTCTTCAGCTGGGCGGCCAGGCGTTCGGAGTTTTCAATGGAGATGGTCCCCACCAGCACCGGCTGACCGCTTTTATGACACGCGCGAATGTCTTCGATGACGGCGTTGAATTTTTCCTGCTCGGTCTTGTAGATCATATCGGCATAATCGGTACGCTGATTGGGCCGATTGGTCGGGATTACCACAACACTGAGCTTGTAGATTTCGTTGAACTCCGCCGCTTCCGTATCCGCCGTACCGGTCATCCCGGCCAGTTTGTCATACATGCGGAAGTAATTCTGGAACGTGATGGTCGCCAGCGTCTGGTTCTCGCTTTCGATCTTCACGCCCTCCTTGGCTTCAACCGCCTGATGCAGACCGTCACTCCAGCGCCGCCCCGGCATCAGACGACCGGTGAACTCATCGACGATCATGACTTCGCCGTCTTTCACCACGTAATCGACTTCATTTTTGAACAACGCATGGGCTTTAAGCGCCTGGTTGACGTGGTGGAGCAGTTCGATATGACGCGGATCGTAAAGGTTATCAACGCCGAGCATTTTCTCGACCGCAGCTACACCATCTTCCGTTAGAGCAGAGGTCTTGGCCTTCTCATCAACGGTGAAGTCGCCGGTAAATTCCTTGAGCGTCTGACCGATCTTGCCGTCACGGTGTTCGATCACCTCGCCTTTTTTCAGGCGCGGGATAATCGCGTTGACCCGATAATAGAGCTCACTCGACGCCTCGCTGGGACCGGAGATGATCAACGGTGTCCGTGCTTCGTCAATGAGAATGGAGTCCACCTCATCGACAATGGCAAAGTTGAGGTCACGCTGCACGTACTGGCTGAGTTCAAACTTCATGTTGTCGCGCAGATAGTCGAAACCGAACTCATTGTTGGTGCCATAGGTCACATCAGCGGCATAAGCCGCCTTGCGCTCCTCATCGGTGATACCGTGAATAATGCAACCGACGGTCAAGCCGAGGAAGCGATGCACCTGGCCCATCCAGTCGGAGTCACGCTTGGCCAGATAATCGTTGACGGTAATGACATGCACGCCTTTGCCGCTCAGGGCATTGAGGTAGGTAGGCAGGGTGGCCACCAGGGTTTTACCCTCACCGGTTTTCATTTCAGCAATCTTGCCGCTGTGCAGCACCATGCCACCAATCATCTGAACATCGAAATGGCGCATCCCCAACACGCGCTTGGCCGCCTCGCGAACCACGGCAAACGCTTCGGGAAGCAGATCATCCAGCGTCTCGCCATCGGCCAGGCGTTGTTTGAATTCATCGGTTTTTGCTTTGAGCGCCGCATCATCCAACGGTTCAATCTGCTCTTCAAGCGCATTAATCTGATCGACGATTTTACGCAACCGCTTCAGTTCACGATCATTCTGACTGCCAAAAATCTTCTTAGAGAGGGAACGGATCATTCAAGGTCTCCGGTAAGTTTTGAATCACCTGACAGGCCACGCGGGCTTCAGGGTCGTAGGTACGGCACAGGGCCATCAAACAGGATGTTGAAAATGCCCCGTCCGGGACCTTTTCATTGGTCTGCTAAAAGACTAGAAAATTTACCACAGTCGCTTCACAGCGACAAGAGGTATCCCAATGGTGTTCCAAGGATTTTACGGCAAGCTAACATCACAGACGACAGAGCGAATTCGTTCAAAGAATCTTTTCATCCTCTCACCGCTGAAGGATTTGCCTCACCACCATACGGCTGTTAATTTTGAACTGTAAAACAGGACAACCCGTATCAGGAGTTTTTTATGCAGATGTCCCCGATGCCTCGCCGACTGACGCCTCTTGCCGTCGTCCTCTTTGTTCTGCTTTTAACCGGCTGTGCCTCTCACGCGCCTCTGTCACCGACAACGCAACAGGACGTCTGTACGACACTGTGGCAGGAATTTGATCACCAGGCCGACACATTCGGCGTCCGCGATGTCGCCAGTCAATCCATTGAAGGCTTCAGCTATCTACGCAGTGACCGTTTTCTTGCCGACCGGATGAGGCAGGCAGAGGCTATTGACACTCAGCATTTTATCGCCCACCAGATGCGTCAGCGTGATCTGGACGCCCGTTACCGGGAGTTGTTGCGCCTGCCCGAACAGGCACGACAGAAATTAAGCCGCTGGGCCGCCAGTCCCGACCTCACCGCCCTCAAAGCCGCCCTGTCGCGTTGCTCGGCACAACTGATGCGTGACGATTTTCAGGACCAAACCGTCTATGCTCGCCTGCAACCGGCCATGAACCTCAAGGATGATTACCGTTTCTGGCAGCGAACGTTGGGGCTGTATCCGCTGTTTGTCCTGCCGGTGGGTTATCTGGCAACGGATGCCCATGAGGAGATTCAACACCAGGTCAAGGCGTTCAGTGAGGCAAACCTCAGCTCTGAGAAAGTTTTCTGCTATGCCCCCGCAACCAAGCCGCCCCTGACCGCGAATGCGATTAAAACCATGGTCACATCATCGCGTGATAATGCCGCCGGGCTGCACCGGCTCAAGGATGACGAGGGTCAGCATCTGGCGGAAAGTTTTGCTCCCGTGTTGCGCCAGATTCACGAGCTGACAAGTGATCGGATCGGTGCCATCGCGGTTCTCGGAGAGGACGGTGACACGGTACAGTTCGCCGTCAAGACCGACACGCCGGTGGTCTATTACTATTTCAGCGAAATCATTTTGCAGGGGCTGCCCGCGTTGCAGATCAACTATGTATTCTGGTATCCGGGACGCTACAATGGCGAATCGTCGTGGATTGAGCGCGGTCATCTCGACGGCATCACTCTGCGTTACACCCTCGACCGCAACGGCCGGCCGGTCATGGTTGACCTGATCAACAATTGCGGCTGTTATTACGGCATGCTTCCCGACGGCGGATACTTTGATCTCGACACTCTCAAAGATGTCGACAAACGTGATCAAATTCTGCAACAGCTGCCACAGCCGGCCGAACAACAACGCCTGTTATTCACCTTCAGCCCGCGCCACCTGCTGCTCAATGCACGCATCGCCACGCAAGCAACCACTGCCGAACAACACTACCAATTACGCCCTTATGAAGAGCTGGAACAGTTGCCAATGGGTAATGATGCTTTTACCAGCCTATTTGATGAACGGGGCATTGTTCCCGGCACTCGGCGTATTGAAGCCGGGCTGTTGTTTTCCATGGGCATCCCTGAAGTGGGCAGTATGCGCCAACGGGGACATCAGCCCATCACCCTGATTGGCCGCGAACACTTCGATGACCCGTTGCTGTTTGACAACCTGTTCCACTATCTTCAGGAATCACGGTAGGAAGAGACGTTTATGGGGAAGTAGAGAAATGGTTTGACGAGACGAGTGAAGACAATAAACGCATTGAATTCACTCGAGTGTTAAACAAACGGTTAATTACTTACAGATCGCTCCAGCATGCGACATTACGGCGTAAGCGACTGAAGTAAAGGGACTCGAAGAGAGCGAAGCCCGGGAGATCACTGCAAAGGTGCAACCCGCGCCCGACCCGTCAAATCAACCACAGCCAGTTCCGGTTCACCACGATAGAAAATTTCGGCAATTCCGCTGGCATGCACGCCAAGACTCTTTTTCACCTGAAGTTTGGCCACGGTGGTGCCGTTCGCCGTAATTGAGGCATCACAGCATTCCAGTTGTTCCGCTTCAAGCGTCGACGCCCCCAACACTTCCGCTTCGAGCAGCGAGGCAAAACCGGCCAAGCGAGCGCTGCACGCGCCATCCAGGGTCAAAACAAACGCCGGGCACAATAACCCGTCGATCTCAATGCGGTGGGCACCTTCCGCCGTTACCCCGCCCAGCTCGGCAACCTCCAGGCTGATTACCATCGGTTGCTTGAACTTCACAGCTGTTTTAGGGGCAATCAACAGCTCACCATTGTCCACCTGAGTTACCACCTCATCAAGCAGATTTTCGTCACCACTCACCGTACAATGATTTTCCCCCGTCACGCTCACCTTCAAGGTAAAGCTTCCCTGCACCACAATGTGATCAAAGGCGGTCAACGAGCGCTGCTGTTGCCCCAACAGGCCATTGCCTTGTAGACAAGCATCCGCCCAACTCAGCGTCGGGACAGTCATCACAACAGCCAAAAACACCACAAGAGAAAAAAGACGAGATCGCCGCATAACGAACCTTTTTATGTTTAACGCTCATTGCCGCGACATGGCGCGGACCGACGAACGACATAGATATGTACAGTAAATGTCTGAATCGTGAGTCAATTGGTTTCTATATGTACCATTGTCGGTCCGAGGACGCCAGTGGAGAAATGTTGCAACCATGGCTGTTTGCTCTTTTCCCGACGACCGTTGTCGAAAATCCGGGTTAAAACACCAAGAGGCCCCACATTCGGGACCTCTAGGTGTGTCACTGAAAAATGTCGGCTCGCCTAGCCCGCCACCTGGGACTTGGTGAAAATGGCGTAAAACGGCACGTTGTTTTCTTCAAAGAACTCGCGGCCCCCTTCTTCGCGGTCAACCAGCGTCACCACACCGAGCACCTCGAGGCCTTCAGCCTGGGCACGTTCAATGGCCTTCATGGACGAACCACCCGTGGTCACGACGTCCTCGACAATCACCACTTTGGATCCGGGGGGAACATTTTTACGGCCCTCCAGCCATTGGCCGGTCCCGTGCCCTTTGGGCTCTTTACGAATGATAAACGCCGGAATCGGCGTGCCTTCCAGCGCGCTGATCAGCGACGTGGCGGTGGCAATGGGATCCGCCCCCATAGTCAGGCCACCGACACCGTCAACCTGGGCATCAAAGTTATCCAGCGCGTTGTAAAACGCCTTGCCGACCAGCACCGAACCACGCGGATGCAGAGTGGTCTGCTTGCCGTCAAAATAGAAATTGCTTTTGCGGCCCGAGGCCAGGGTGACTTCGCGCTGCTCGTAGGACAGTTCGCGAATAATCTCCATCAGTTCACTGCGTTCGTTTTCCGTCATTGCTCTCTCCTGGAGTCTGAGTCGATTAAAACAGACCTAATTGCTTATCCGCCTTGAGACGGGGAAATTTCACCGGGTAATTGCCGCTGAAGCAGGCCGTGCAGAACTGCCCTTCGCAACTGCCGCCTTCACAGCCACCGGTCGCCTTGTGCAGACCTTCCTCAGACAGATAACCAAGGCTGTCAGAGGTGACGTAGCGATTAATCTCCTCGATGGTGTGCGACGAGGCGATCAGCTCGGTACGGGTCGGCGTATCAATGCCGTAGTAGCAGGGATAGCTGGTCGGCGGGCTGGAGATGCGTACATGCACTTCCTTGGCACCGGCATTGCGGATCATCTTGATAATTTTGCGTGCCGTGGTGCCGCGCACGATGGAGTCGTCAATGACCACCACCCGTTTGCCCTCAATCACTTCGCGCACCGGGTTGAGCTTAATCTTGACACCAAAGTGGCGAATCGACTGCTGCGGCTCGATAAAGGTCCGCCCCACGTAGTGGTTGCGGATCAGGCCCAGCTCAAAGGGAATGCCCGATTCTTCGGCGTAACCGATGGCTGCGGGCACGCCGGAATCGGGGATAGCCACCACCACATCGGCTTCTACCGGATATTCTCGAGCCAATTGCCGCCCGTATTCCTTGCGCACGCCGTACACCTCGCGACCGAAAATGGTGCTGTCGGGGCGGGCGAAATAGATGTATTCAAAGATACAAGGGGACGGCTTGGCTTCTTCCAGCGGACGATAGGAATGGAGACCGTCTTTGTCGACGACGATCATCTCACCGGGATCGAGTTCACGGATAAACTCGGCCTCGATCAGGTCAAGGGCGCAGGTTTCCGAGGCCACCACATAAGCGCCATCCAGCTTACCGAGGATCAACGGCCGGAAACCGTTGGGATCACGTACCGCCACCATGCGCGTTTCCGTAAGGAACACCAGGCTGTAGGCACCGCGCACCCGTTTGAGGGCATCGACGACACGATCCGCCAGGCTGTCGCTCTGCGCCCGCGCCAGCAAGTGGATGATGACTTCGGTGTCGGCAATGGTGGAAAAAATCGAACCCAACTGCTCCAGTTCGTTGCGTAATTCCTGGGCATTGACCAGGTTGCCGTTATGAGCAATGGCAATGCTGCCACGCACGTAATCGACCATGATCGGCTGGACGTTTTTAATGTCGTTGCCGCCGGCTGTCGAGTAACGGACGTGGCCGATGGCACTTTTGCCGGGCAACTTATCGAACACCTCGTTATTTTTAAACGCGTCGGCAACCAGCCCTTTTTTACGGTAAGCACGCAACGAGATACCGTCGGAAGCAACGATACCACAGCTTTCCTGACCACGGTGCTGCAGGGCATAAAGACCAAGATAGGTCAGATTGGCCGCTTCGGGGTGGCCATAGATACCAAACACGCCACATTCATCTTCAAACTTGTCAAACATCGGGTTGGTTCTCCAGATCAGAGTAGATTTTCGCGGATAAAAGTGACGGCATTCTGGTACAGCCACAGTCCCATGCCCTCTTCCGGCAACTCCTCACGCGTCCAGCGTGGGTGATGGGTACGATGGACATAGGCTTCCGGATGCGGCATCAGGCCGAACAGACGGCCCGTGGGATCGCAAATACCGGCAATAGCCGCGGTGGAGCCGTTGGGATTGAGTGGGTAATCCATGGTCGGTGCCTGATAAGCGGCATCGCAATATTTAAGCACCGTCAGGTGACGCGACTCAAGTTGATCGAGAACCGCTTGGGATTCGGTGACAAATTTCCCTTCGCCGTGACGTACCGGCAGGTAAATCCCTTTCAGACCCTTGGTAAACACGCAAGGAGAATCAGGGTCCACCTTAAGATAGGTCCAGCGATCTTCGAAGCGACCGCCATCGTTGAAGGTCAACGTCGTGGTCTGGGCTTGATCGCCATCCAGAGAAGGCAGCAGGCCCATCTTAACCATCAGTTGAAACCCGTTACACACCCCCATCACCAGCTTGCCCGCGGCCACAAAGGCGCGAATCGAATCGGCCAGAGTCTGGTCGGTGCCGGCAATCACGGCCTTATTGAGCCGGTTGGCACCGGCCTTGGCGCTGCCGAGGTCATCACCGTCGAGAAAGCCGCCGGCGAAATTAAGGAAGTGGTAGTCGTTGAGGTCAACCTCACCGGCCAGCAGGCGGGAGATATGGACGATATCGGCGACATCCGCCCCGCCCAGAAGGCAGGCGTTGGCGACTTCGCGCTCACAGTTGGTTCCGTTTCCGGAAATGACAATTGCCCGAACCTGTTGTGCCATATTACATCTCCCTCAGAGGCGCTTGCCAGGCCTCTTTTAAGACAGCGTTTTCACGATCAATAATCACCGAACCGTCAAAACCGGTCACTTTCAGACGCGGCTCGGCAGTGACTTCACCCAGCAGGCTGACCTCCTGACCGGCGAACAGCTTGTGGAATTCCTCCACCTTGTCCGGTGCGACCGTCACCAGCAGGCGACTTTGTGACTCGGAATAGAGGATCTCCAGATCACTGAGCGTACCGTCACAGCGCACCTGACTCAAATCGATAGCAAGGCCAAACCCACCGGCAAACGCCGCTTCCGCCGCAGCCACGCCAAGACCGCCATCCGACAGGTCATGGCATGAAGCAATCAGCCCGGCCTGTTGAGCACGGTTCAGGGTACGGTAGCGCAGCAAGGCCGTTTGGGCATCGACGGTCGGCACCGCGTTACCGACAAACCCGAGCTGGGTGTAGAGCTCCGAGGCACCAAGCTCAGCCTTGGTGATGCCGAGCAGGTAGACTTTGTCGCCGGGACGCTTGACGTCCATGCTTACGGTCTGGCGCACGTCATCCACCTTGCCGATGACCGAGAACAGGACCGTCGGCGGAATGGAGATCTTGGTGTCGCCGATCTGGTAATCATTTTTCATCGAGTCTTTGCCGGAAATCAGCGGGACACCGAAGGCCAGGCAGTACTCGTAAAGGGCTTTGTTGGCACGCACCAGCTGGGCGGCTTTGTATTCGCCGTCCGGGGTGCGCTCGCTCTTGACCGGGTCGCACCAGCAGAAGTTGTCGAGACCGGCGACATGGTCAATGTTGCCGCCGACGGACACGTAGTTACGCAGGGCCTCATCAATGGCACAGGCCATCATGTGGTAGGTATCGATGTCGCTGTAGCGCGGGCAAATGCCGTGAGCGGTGGAGATCCCGGCAAACGAATCAAACAACGGACGCACCACCGAACCATCGGCCGGACCATCGTTGTCGACCCCGGTCAACGGCTTTTGCACTGTCGCGCCCTGAACTTCGTGGTCGTAACGACGCACGACACATTCCTTGGAGCAAACGTTGAGGCTGCCGAGCAGCGTTTCCAGTGCCTCATCCGCTGCCGGCAGATCCGCGGCAGTCGGTTCGGCGTGTTGCTTCACTTCCCATTTGGCAGGAATCTTCATCTGCGGAGCGCCTTCATGGAGGAAGGACATCGGCAGATAGGTGGCGGTTTCACCCTGATACAGACAGTGGTAATAACCGGAATCGGTAAACAGACCGAGATCGGTCGCCTCGACATCCATCTCTTTGGCCAGAGTAATGAATGCGTCGACCTTCTCCGGCGGCACCGCCAGAGTCATACGCTCCTGAGCTTCAGAGATGAGAATCTCCCACGGCTGCAGACCCGCGTATTTCAGCGGGCAGCGATCCAGGTGCATTTCAAAGCCACCGGTATCTTCAGCCATCTCACCGACGGAGGAGGACAAACCACCCGCCCCGTTATCGGTAATGGCGTTATAGAGTCCCTTGTCGCGGGCAATGAGCAGGAAGTCGAACATGCGCCGCTGGGTAATCGGGTCACCGATCTGCACCGCGGTCACCGGCGAATCCTCATTGAGCTCTTCGGAAGAGAACGTCGCGCCGTGGATACCGTCCTTGCCAACACGGCCGCCGACCATCAGGATGTGATCGCCCACTTCGGCTTTTTTCTCGTGGCCGGGACGCCCGTGCAGCTCAGTGGGCATCAGCGCGGCACTGCCGCAGTAGACCAGCGGCTTACCGGCAAAGCGGTCATCAAACACCAGCGAACCGTTAACCGTCGGGATACCACTCTTGTTACCACCGTGCTCAACACCCTCAACCACACCTTCAAAAATACGGCGTGGATGGAGCAGACGCGGCGGCAGCGGTTGATCGTAAAACGGTGAGGCAAAACAGAATACGTCGGTATTGAAAATCAGCCGTGCGCCACGGCCAGTGCCGAACGGGTCGCGGTTAACGCCAACGATTCCGGTCAGCGCGCCGCCGTAAGGATCGAGGGCACTGGGCGAATTGTGGGTTTCCACCTTGTAGACCATGCTCCACTCATCGGTGAACTCAATAACCCCGGCATTGTCCTTGAACACGGACAGGCAGAAGTCCTTGTCGCCTTTGGCGGCGCGAATATCGCGGGTGGCACCCATGATGTAGGTTTTAAACAGGGAATTGATGGTTTCAGTGTTACCCTCGCCATCGTCGTAGCTGATTTCCGCTGAGAAGATCTTGTGCTTGCAGTGCTCACTCCAGGTCTGGGCCAGCGCTTCGAGTTCAGCATCGGTGAGCTGGGCCGGTACGCCAGCGGAAGCACGTTGTTTCTGCACCTCGGCGTCGGCAATATACGCCTGGATGGCTTTCATCTCTTCGAGATTCAGCGCCAGCATACCGTCACGGCTGATCTGCATCAGCGCTTCATCACTGACATTGAGGTCAATGGCGCGGATCTGTGGCGTGGCCGTACTGACCACCTTGGGCGGCTGGACGGTCAGACCGTTGGTCTGGTCGAATTCGTCGCGACTGACAATGGTCCAGCGCTGAATCAGGCCGTTGGCCAGGAAGCCGGAAGCAATCTTTTCAGCGACCTCTTTATCGATCGGGCCGTTAAGCAGATATTGCACCGAAGTGTACACCGCTTCGTCGTCATTGAAACGGCGACCGGTCAGATACTGAATCGCTTCACGGGCAGTACGGCCGACATTATCAGTAACCCCTGGCCGAAAACCGACTTCCACCAGCAGGTCGAAGTCCTTGGCCAGCGGTTGATTGATGGCGACATTCTGAATCACCGGATCGCTGAACGGCCCCTCGGCCGCGGCGGTCAGTTCTTCGTCACTGAGTTCGGCATCAACGGTATACACATCAATGGTGCGAACCTGATCCAGTTGGATTCCGAGGTGTTCGTGAATTTCACGACGCACCCGCTCACCGCGGGCATCGCGAACGCCATCTTTCAGGGCGGCGACAATTCTGCTGGCCATAGAGTCTCCTTGGCAGAAAAAAGGGAGTGACTTTCCCGACCTTTTGAGCCGGGGAGTCTGTTTATCTATTTATAAATTATTAACAGCAAAACCGGACACAACAACGTGCCTTGCCCAAGTTCAGGACAAAGCACGCTTGATTCGATTTCACACCATTGCGGTTTCAAAACAGCGGCTCACCACATGGGGTGCGCCGGTAATCATCTGCGGTCGACAACGGTTCTGGGCGTCGAGCACTTTAGCCACGCACTGTTGCGCCAGTTGCGGCGTGTTGTTGGTCTCGCTCAAGTGGGCGAGAAAAACAGCTTCCAGACCGTCCCACAACACCTGTTGCAACAGCTGGGCACCGGCAGCATTGGACAGATGACCATGATGACTGCGAATCCGCTGCTTCAACGGCCAGGGATATGGCCCGTCACGCAGCATCTCTTCATCATGGTTGGTTTCCAGCACCAAAGCCCGGCACTGTTGCAGACTCTGCTGCACCAGACGCGTGGCAATGCCCATATCCGTGGCCACGCCGATTTTGCCGTCACGGGTTTCGACAACAAAGCCAACCGGAGCGACCGCATCGTGGGTGATGGGAAACGGTTGCACCTGGATATCCTGAACGGTGACCGTCTCGCCGATATCAAAAAAACGCTCTTCCACCTTGCCCAGTTTATCAATGGCCGCATGGGTGTCGGGATGAAAAAAGATCGGTAATTTATGGCGCCGCGATAACGGCCCCAGCCCGCGACAATGATCCGAGTGTTCGTGGGTCACGAACACAGCATCCAGACTGTCGGCATCGACACCAATCTGTTCAAGGCGACGACTGATCTGTAACGCAGAAAGACCAGCATCAATCAAGATGCGGGTCTTTTCACTTTCGATATACAGTGAGTTTCCCTTGCTGCCACTGGCCAGTTGACAGATTCGCACGTCAGGCTCTCCAACCGAAACCGGACCACCGGCCATTCGGCTTTTCTCGTTAAACCAAGCCGCAGAATTAACAGCCCGGCAAAAACGCTCTCGGGTATACCGGAAATCAGCATCGGCAGCAAGGAAAAAACGTCGCGATTTCAGTCGCCAGCACCACCATTTTCGCTGATGTTTCAGTCAGGCTCTAAATAGCACAGCTACCGCAAAAGGGCAAGGTATCTGCCCGGCCTTTTTCCGCACGACAAAGAGAAAAAGTCCCTCTCTTCCCGGCGGGGTTTCAAACTGGAATCCCTTTCAAACGTTCCCATTAGAACGACCATTTCACTTTATCCTGAGAAATTCCCTGTTTTCTTGGGCTTAACGCTTGACGAACCCCCAACCCCTTTATATGATTTGCCACGTTGGTAGACAAAACACTCCATCCTGTTTTTTTATTCAATCCTATCTGAAGGAGGGCTGACCATGGCAACAAAAGTCGCCATCAACGGCTTCGGTCGCATCGGCCGTAACGTACTGCGTATCGCTCAGGGACATCCGGATTTTGACATCGTCGCTATTAATGATCTGACAGACGCGGCCACCCTGGCCCATCTGCTCAAGTACGATTCCGTTCACGGCACCTTCGCCGGCGAGGTCAAGACAGAAGGCGATGTGCTTTACGTCAATGGTCAGGCCATTAAAATCACCAGTGAACGCGACCCGGAAAATCTGCCCTGGCAGGAGCTGGGCGTTGAAATCGTCGTTGAATCCACCGGGCGTTTTCGCAAACGGGAAGATGCCGCCAAGCACCTCACAGCCGGTGCCAAAAAAGTGCTGATCAGCGCTCCGGGCAAGAACTCCGACGTGACCGTGGTTCGCGGCGTCAACTTCGAACAGTATGACCCGACGCAGCACGACATCATCTCCAACGCCTCCTGCACCACCAACTGCCTGGCACCGGTGGCCAAGTTGCTGTTGGATTCGGTGGGGATTGAACGCGGCAGCATGACCACTATCCACTCGTTTACCAACGACCAGCGCATCCTCGACCTGCCCCATGACGATTTGCGCCGGGCGCGTGCCGCATCGCTGTCGATGATTCCAACCACCACCGGCGCCACCAAAGCCGTCGGTCAGGTTCTCCCCGGCCTGCAAGGCAAATTGACCGGCCTGTCGGTACGGGTACCGACGCCGAATGTCTCCCTCATCGACCTGGTTGTTGAAACGGAAAAAACCACCAGTGTCGAGGCGATTAACACTCTGATGGCGCAAGCCGCCGACGGTCCGCTCAAAGGCGTTCTCGAATACTGCGATGAGCCCTTGGTCTCCATCGACTTTAATGGTCATCCGGCGTCCGCCATCTTCGACGCGCTGTCGACGACGGTCATGGACGAAACCCTGGTCAAAGTCCTGTTGTGGTATGACAACGAATGGGGCTATTCGGCACGTGTGGTCGATCTGATCAGCCATGTCGCCCGCAATTAAATAAAACACCTTCAATCCATCAGGAGATGCCATGGCGGCATCTCCTGTTTTTACATGTACTTCAACCGATTCCTCGCCGATGAGGAATCTACGGAACCAGCTACAGGAGAACACAGGCACATGCTCAACAAAATTTCCGTCACCGCACTTGATTTAACAGGCAAGCGGGTTTTCTGCCGCGTCGACTTCAACGTTCCTCTCGACAGCACGCAAACCATTACCGATGACACCAGGATTGTCGCTGCATTGCCTACGATTCGCTATATTCTTGAACAGGGCGGCAAGCTGATCCTCGCCTCTCATCTCGGTCGCCCCAAAGGCAGCTTCAAGCCGGAATTCAGCTTGGCGCCGGTCGCTCCCTATCTGGCCAACCTGCTCGATCAGCCGGTCGTCATGGCCAAAGACTGCGTCGGTGACGAGGTGAAAGCTCAGATCGCGGCCATGAACGATGGCGATGTGCTGCTGCTGGAGAATATGCGCTTCTACCCCGGTGAAGAGAAAAACGACCCGGCCTTCTGCGCCCAGCTGGCCGAACTGGCTGACATCTACGTCAACGACGCCTTCGGCACCGCCCACCGCGCTCATGCGTCCACGGAAGGGATCGCCCGACTGCTGCAACCGGCGGCGGCCGGTTTTCTGATGGCCAAAGAGCTCGAATATCTCGGCCAGGCCCTCGACGCCCCCAAGCGTCCGTTTGTTGCCGTGATCGGCGGCGCAAAGGTCAGCGACAAAATCACCGTCATTGACACACTGCTCGACAAGGTCAACGCCCTGCTCATTGGCGGCGGCATGGCTTATACGTTTCTAAAAGCTCAGGGTCTGGAGATCGGCACTTCGCTGGTGGAACTCGACCAACTTGACTTGGCCCGTCAACTGATGGCCAAGGCAGAGAAAAATGGTGTCGAGCTGCTGCTGCCCGTCGATCATGTCACAGCCAAAGCGTTTGATAAGGATGCCGCGGCCAGCGTCTATACCAATGAGGCGTTCCCTGCCGACGAGATGGGTCTTGATATCGGTCCGCAAACCGCCCAGGCCTATGCCGCCAAAATGACCGAGGCTGCAACCGTGGTGTGGAACGGCCCCATGGGCGTGTTTGAATTCCCGGCGTTTGCCAAAGGCACGCTTGCTGTCGCTGAAGCGCTGGCCAAATCAGATGCCATCTCCATCATCGGTGGTGGTGATTCGGTGGCGGCGGTCAATCAGGCCGGCCTCAACGAGCAGATGACCCACATCTCCACCGGCGGCGGCGCGTCTCTGGAGTTTCTCGAAGGCAAAACCCTGCCCGGCATTGCCGCGCTGACTGATCAATAATCCAGTCCCACAGGAGAATGTTTCAATGCGTAAACCACTCATTGCCGGAAACTGGAAACTGCATAACACCGTCGAAGAGTCCTGCCGGCTGGCCCAGGCCCTGGTCAACGATTTAAGCGACGTCACCGAAACTGAAATCGTCATTGCCCCGGTGTTCACCGCCCTGTCTGAAGTCGGCAAGATCTGTGCGGACTCTCCCGTTCAACTGGCGGCACAAAACTGCCACTGCATGGATGACGGCGCCTATACCGGAGAGGTCTCCGTCCCCCTGCTGGCCGATGTCGGCTGCAACCATATCATTGTCGGCCATTCGGAGCGACGTCAGTACTTCGGCGAAACCGATCATTTTGTCAATGTCAAGGCACGCGCTATTCTCAAGCACGGTCTGACCGCGATTATTTGCATTGGGGAAACCCTGGAACAACGTGAAAGCGGCGAACTGTTTGACGTGATTGCAGCGCAGGTTCGTGGCGCTCTGGAAGAGATCAGTCCCGAGCAGATGTCTCAGGTCATTCTCGCCTATGAGCCGATATGGGCCATCGGCACCGGAAAAACAGCCAGCAGTGAAGAGGCCGAGGAAGTTCATGCTTACATCCGCGGCCTACTCCATGGCAGCTATGGCAGCGATGTTGCCACTCAGTGTCGCATCCTTTACGGCGGCAGCGTCAAACCCGGCAACATCAGTGAACTGATGGCCGAAGAGGATATTGATGGAGCCCTGGTCGGCGGCGCCAGCCTCAAGGCTGACGATTTTGCCGCTATTGTTCGCTTTAAACGCTCTTTGAAAATGGCTCCGCAATAGACAAAAAACACCCCTTGGCAGCAACGACTGAGTTGTGTTAAGGTGCTTCGCTGTTTGCGAACCGGTATTCGTTGATCGAATGCCCGATTAATGACTCTAACAGGAGATCAGGTTATCCCATGATTACCTTTTTGCTGACGATACATGTTCTGGTCTGCATCGCCCTTATCGTGATCGTACTACTTCAGGCCGGTAAAGGGGCCGAAGCCGGTGCTTCTTTCGGTGCAGGTGCCAGTCAAACCGTTTTCGGTGCTTCCGGCGGCCGCAGCTTCATGAGCAAAATGACCACGTTTGCAGCGTTTCTTTTCATGCTGACCAGTCTGTCCCTGGCGTATCTGTACGGCAAGCCCGGCTCTGACAGCTTGATGCCGGACCAGGTTCAACCGGTACAAACCCAGCAACAACAAAGTGCTGAATAAGCAAATTTATCGCTGAAAATCACGCTTGAAAAAAAAGTGTTCAATGGCCGGATTCTCTATTGACAAAAACCCGGTCAAATCAGTATAAATACAACCTCGTTAGCGCCGAAGTGGTGGAACTGGTAGACACGCCATCTTGAGGGGGTGGTGGCCAATTGGTCGTGCGAGTTCGAGTCTCGCCTTCGGCACCAAATGATGATAAAACCCGATACATTGATTTGTATCGGGTTTTTTGTTGTCTATGCGTTGAGACTTGAAGCGCAATAAACGCCAAATGTTTCACATGGCGGCTACCAGCGTCACTGTTGAGATTATCTTGAACTTAAAAGGCGCGAACAGGACGTACCTGACCATAGGGATAGTCTTTGTCATGATAACTCTGGTCACCGGTCCCAAAGCTCTGATACCGGGCAGCCGTGTTGCTATACTCTGATGAACTCCAATAATAAAGATTTTTAAAATTCCCAAGGCCATGTGTATGCAGGTTGATATACATGGCATTCAGTTCATCCCTTGAGGGAAGAAACCAGTCGTCTTCCCCTCCAGAACGGTATGTAACAGCACGATGGGCCGCGCATGGCGATTCTCTGCAGATATCGACAACGGCCTGCGAATTTGATCGGCCTGCGCCTACGCCCGTTTGTTGTGCATCGGGCATTGACGTCCCCACACAACCCCATTCAGTCGGTCCCAGATCATCGGGAGCAGCCTCAAGGTATTGCCAGCCGTGGGATGAAACCCCTTTGTCAAAAAAGACCCAGCCCCCACCAGGGCCTCGGTCTCCGATGTTATAGGATTTCCCAAGGCCGCTATTCCCTGTCGGGGAAAGTGAACAGGCTCCTGCCAGCAGAATCAAAAAAAGCGAGAACAACAAATTCATCATTTTCATAGTGATGTTTTCCATCTACAGTGCAGCCCTATTTGCCCACCAATTACTTCAGTAAGGCTTTAACGCGATTAAACTGCTGCAGGTAATACTGCTGGAGGTTCAGATCAAAATTATAGGTCTGTTTCAGGCAGCTCGCACCACAATGCCGCTCCATATATTCCCGTGCGGTTAAAGGGATATTCTCGACAAAGCAGGGGACTTTAACACCGGCATTGGCTCCCCCTTTGAGAAGCTGTTCCACAACGGCAGCATTCATCTTAAAAGCAGCACGATGAAGCGGTGGTTCAGATCCGGAAAGATTGGGATTCGCGCCGTTCTGAATCAGCAGTGCCGTCATGCGGCCGCTGATCGCCCTTTTTGCCTGGGCAAAGGCAATGCCCTCATCGGGAATTCCCAGTGACTCCGGCACATATTGCAACCCGGCAGCATGATACAGGGCCGTATTGCGCCATTCATCCCCGGCATTAGGGTCTGCTCCAGAGTTTAAAAACAGTGCCAGAAGTTTTTCAGCCCCGTATTCAGCGGCATAGATCAACGGCGTCATGTCATCATATAAGCGTATTTCAATCGGCAGCCCCGCTTCGAGGAGTTGCCGCCCTTTGCGGACATCATCATTCTCAATGGCATCTTCTATCGCCGACGCCATCTCGTTGATGGGCATGGTCGGCTTGTTCGCTTTAACCGTCACCGCTCCGCGGCCTTGGGCCACCTTGCCGTTGGCGTCTATGACGTTCACATCCAATGCCGCAGTCAGATCACGGCCTGTTGCAATTGCCGTAACCGTCCCTTTAAGCTGTCCCGGCGCGTAGCCCAGAGTCAGACCTGTTCCCGGATTCAGACTCACCTGATAGGGCGCCTTGAATCCTTGTGGCAAATCGATAGCAAACACCCCGCCGTTCCCGGATTTGAGAGTCCGTGGCAGTTTCACCTCGGCCCGGTAATCAACGACTTTGAACTCGCGTGATACGCGACGTGTCAGACCGGCATGATCCGTAATTTCCGCCGTGAAAACACCCTCTTCACCCGAGGTTACAGATCCGTCAGGAATCGTGAAACCGATACGAAAAGGTGGTTGTTCGCCCTGTTTAGGACGTTTTACGGTGACACTGTCAATCACCCGGCCGGTTTTCTTTCTGGCACTCAGGGTGATCGCAACCTGCTTAATACTTTGATCCAGTCCGTAATAGACATAAAAGAGCAGAGGTTCCCCAGGATGAAAAACCGATTTGGGGGTCATGTTGTGTTGATTGTCTGTGATGAGTGCCCGATTTATTTTTATCTTATCCTTCAAGCTGAATTCAGCACGGGCCTGAACCCGATTGTCCGGATCAGCGACCAGATAATGGGTAAGGGCGACAACATAGGTACCACTTGAAAATTTCTCCGGCCTGAACCTGAAAGTATAGTCCTTTTCCGGATGAACTTCAGTCAGGGTCTCCTGTTTGCTTAATCCTTCAAGGGGAGTGCCGTTATGATCATACACCTGCCAGAACAGTGTGGTAACGACAGGTTCACGGCTTTTTACCGGTTTGAGCTGTGCCGTAAAACGCAGGATATCCGCATTCTGAATCAGATCATTCCCGAGAGGAATCATGGTCTCTTTTTCAATAAAGCCTTTGACGGTAAAAGCAGACAACACGACTCGGTCGGGTTGTAGTGTCACGTCACACTGTTGGTGGGCAATGATCGAAGAAACACCCTGTGTTTTTTCCTCCAGGATGCGTACCGCAATGCTGTGGGAACCGGGTTTCAGATCGACCGTTTTTAAAAGAAACCTGTTGCTACCGTTCCTGTCCGCAGTAGCCATTTTGAACAGATGACCGTCCACAAGCCATTGGACCTCATATCCGTCGCTCCAGTTGCCTATTTTCGCGACATAAAACGTCACAACCTCACCAGCGGCAACCTCACCTTGCACGAGTGCGCCGTCATAAGAATCGAGCCTGGCGACGATATCTCCCAGCTCTGCTTTTTGATTCATCTTAAATCGGGCATCGGTAAAATCAGCCTGAAGCCCACTTGATGTTTCAAAAGCTCTCAGCATCACGTTGTATTCACCAAAGGTCAGTGCCGGAACCTTAAAGGTCAGCTCTGCTGCATTTTCTTCGTCGGCCAAAGACTCTTTTATTTTTATATTTTTTCCTTCAGGTGTGATCAGTTCCCACCTGAGAAAATAATCAGAGGTCCATGTCTCGTTTTTGTCCGTGATAAACGAGATCTCATCACCGGGCCGGACCTGACCGGAATACATTCCATTGTTCACCACGATGGAAAGCCCGCCAAGGTCGAAGGTTTCACTGCGCTGGATAAAATCATGTAATTTCTCGCTCTGAAGTTTCTTTGATTGCTGTCTGGAAAAATCTGCGATGAAATTATTGCCGATATCCGTGACCGTTGCGGCCCCCTCTTCCACAGCGTTTTTTCCGGAAAGCAACGGATCGATGGTCATGGAAGAGACGGTCTGATAGATCATCTTCGTACTGACACGAGCCATACTGGTGACCGGGTGCGTTTTCCAGTCGCCATATTCTCCGCGCGCCATCATATTTTTGATATAGACCTTCTCCTCCTCATCAACCTGCCATCCTCTCTCCATGGCATCGATCACCGGGATGGGGGAAAGCTCAATGGCGGCAAGGGCGATGGTCTTCAGAGCCGTTGCACTGCGAGAATCTTTTTGGTCAAAATTGATAAAGAGATGGTTGCCCTGTTTCGCCTGATCAAGGGCCTCCTTTATGGAAAGGAGATCACCGACCATACCTGCGCCCTGCCCTGCCTTTGCCAGTGAAAGATCAGGCCGTTTAAACCTGGACGTTTTTTTCTTGGCTATTTTCAATGATTCGATCTGACCGCTCACCCGTTGATTCACATCACCGAGTTGCTTATAGACATCAGGCTCAAGGGCAGTGAGATCCGCTTTGAGTTTCTTGATATCCGTGCGGCTGGTGCCGTTCACCTTTTTAATTTCCGTTATGGCTTTCTGAAATGTCTCGGGAAGTCGCCCGACATCATAGCCCTGTTTTTCATACCCGGCCCGCAAGGCCTCAAGAGACTCAACCCCCTTTTTTAGCTGAACCGTTCCTTCGATCTCATGCATCTCGCATTGATCGTGAAGGGCTCTGACTTCTTCCTGGCTCAATCCGCCCTTGTTTATCCGCTGTTCGATCTCTTTGGCCTGACGGTACTGTTCATCGGCCTTTTCAAGATACATTCTGGCCAGTCCTTCAGGGTCCTTTAAACGTGTAAAGCCCTTTTTCGTTCGAACCACATTGGGTGTAGAAAGCACTTTTTTCTGACCGTTTACTTCAAAAACCCTGATCGTCCCCACATCGGAATAGTCGGCACCAGCCTCCATGTGAAAACGGTCTGTGGGGAGCTGCCGGTACTTTGCAGCGTGTTCTTTAACCGCATCGGGTGACGTATGCGCATCCACCTTCATACCGGTTTTTTGTGCAAACTCTTTATAGTAAACCGCCTCCCATTGATCGACCGGCACCTCGATCCACCGATCCAGTTCAACCTCGACCAGCACCCGGACATCCCTGTCCGTATTGACGGAGATTCCATTTTGACCGGGCGTCCGAAAATCATGGGTGACGATTCGTTTGCCCTCATACTCGGGCATCTGTTCGAGGTGTTTGATCACGGCATCGTCAACAGGTTGGTACACCTGCGTTTCAAGAGTCTTTGTAAATGACTCTTTGCTCTGTGCGGTTCCGTGTTCTTTAAGGTCTCTTGTTTTCCGCGAATCGGAAAAGGTCTCCAGTACGGATTCAAGATGCTCAAAATCAGGCTCTGCTGCCATGGTGGGAAAGTATGAAGCAGACAGGACAATAATCATCAGGATAATTCTGATGTGCCTCTTCATTGTGCCCCTCCCTGTTCCCAAAGAGCCAGCAGATACCTGGCGTATTCCAGAGAATCATTTTGGGGGTCAAGGGAGGGATCATTGATTGAAAAGAGGATCTTTAAATAATCCGCAGCATGTTTATCTCCCTTGGCTCTCATAAGGACAGCCTGGTTGATTATTTTCCAGCGATCCCAGCGGCGCCGGCCAGTGGCGTCTCCTGCCGTCATTTCAGGCAGGTGGGAAATATAATCCAGACCCGCCTGAATACGGCCATCGGCGATGTAACAGAAGGTAAGCTGGCTCAGCACGGCAGGAGTCCACATGGTTTCACTTTCGGCCATGAGCATTTTAAACTGCTCAATGGCCGACCAGTACCGGCCCTGTTCCATTAAAACCTGGGCCAGCAGAAGCTGGGCCCGGCCGTTTGCTCGATTGATCGCTACCGCATGGACAAGAGCATCGGCCGCCTTTTCCATGGCTTCAGGTGTGGCCTTCATCTCACTGTAGAGCATACCCAGCATAAGCCATGCGTCGTCATTGTCAGACATCAGATGTACGGATGATTCGGCATAAAGAAGAGCCCTTTGATAATCGTCCACACGCGAGTTTTGTTGCCAGTTTTTATAGAGTTGTGCCGCATGTCTGAGCCTTATACGGCTCAGTTGCCACAGCAGGAGAGGAGACGGTGTTTTTTCTTTTTCTATTTGAGCAACAACCTTTTCCTCATCAGGGAAAAGTGGGGAGGTCTTCTGCGGCAAAGCCTGTTCAGCCATGAGCGATGAAGAACCGACTGAGAGTGACAGAAAAAGAACGAGTGCAGAAATGAAGGTGAACGCCCTGGTGAGCCTCCGGCAAAAAGACTCGTAAAGCCCCTGGCTGGACGGCCAAAATCGACGGCTTGATTGACAACCCGTCGCTTTTGTCACCTTTTGAAAATGACAGGGTTCAAAAATGTGTTTGCAAAAAGTCAGGAACGGCTTTTGGCAAAAGCCTCTGCTGTTATTCATTTCTCTCCTCATTGCTGCCATGCCTGTAAATACGCACAACAGTTGTCAGACGGTGGCATCAAGCCTTGTCAGGGGCACGACGTTTTTGCAACGGAAGGTGATCCCGACATGATGCAAGGCGGACTCAAGTCTCTTGACCGCCTTGAATGCCGTCTTCTGGTTGATAAACCCTTCCTTGGCAAAGGCCACGGCTTTAAAACGTCCGTTCTCTGAAAATTCATCAAGGTCTGGAATACAGACCACAGCCGGGTTGGCATTGAGCCAACCCGCACGGATCTTATAGGAGCAACTACAGGAGCAACTTTCTTCATCCAGGCAAGACCCGATCGTCTTTAAACTGTCGATAACTTGCTGTGTTTCAGGACGATCAAAATCATAAAATTCCGCGACAAAAACAGTAACATCATTTAAGGCTTGTCCTGCCTGAACACCCAAGAATGACGGTATGGCAAAACAGAACATTGAATCCGGGATGTTAATGGCACAATCCATCTCAGGAAGGCATTTAAACAATTGATTGAGCTGCATGTCTCATCACCTTTGTCACTAATCGAGCACAGTGCCCTGAACACGGCTTTCTTCGCCAGGGGTTCCAGTATTGCCGGGGTTGTTGAGCACAGGGATATGACCACCGGCCTCAACAACCTCTCCGTTAAGGTTGATATAGGCCTGTTTTTCAGGATTCATCTCTGCCGGGAGCTTAAGCGATGACGGATCTTTGGTCCCCAAAAAATAGGCGAGTTTTTTAGGATCCTTATACAGGGGATAAAAGTATTTGTTGTAGGGGATTATATGATGGCGGGTTACCTGTAATTTTCCCTGTTCCAGGAGTTTTTCATAGGCCGCTCCTGAACCCTGTTCCAGGGCAATGGCAAGCGCCTCAAGCACTGCAGCGATTTCATCGGAAAAATAGGACATCACATCAGCAGGATACCGTTTGGCGCGCTTGCGGACTTCCATTGAGGCCTGCATCACCAGTGAGGGGTGGCCTGAATAGGCCGCCAGCATGCCGTATTCAAGCAGGCGGAAAAAAGCATTGGCCGTAGCCGAGCTGTTGAACAGTCCTTCAACCAGTGCAAAACTGAACTCCTTGTTTGAACCGGCACGGTTAACCTTGAGCGTCACAGTATCTCCGGGAGATTTTTTATTTAAATAGTCGGTGATAGCGTCTCGATGTTTAAAAGGTCTTCCATCTATTTCAACAATAATATCATTAAGCCGCACCCCCGCCTGGTATGAAGGAACCTCCTTAAACATGTAACTGACCTTAACCCCCTGCGAGGTGTTTTCCATTAAAAACCCGGGTTTGGCGCACGTATCCAAGTGTGTAAGGGTCTGGTAATTGGCAAGAACAATTTCTCCCAAAAAACGGGGAGGCACATCTATTTTATCCGAAAGCAGGCTGTCGATAGTCACCGATGAGGTAAGACATCTGATCTGATAACCCGCTTTATCCAGGGCACGACTGAACATCTCTGCGCCTTTGGCATAAAATCCGGCCCGTAACATCTCTTTTGCCTCATCAAGCTCGCTGAAGATATTCATCCTGGGAGCCGGACTCAGCAACTCAGGATGATTCAGAATATCCTCAACCTCTTTTTCGCTGAGAACCCGGTCCCAGACAACAACATTATCGAGACTTCCCTTGAATTGCTTGCTGGCCTCACCATAGTTGTGGCTCATCCCCAGTCTGACCGTATCAGCTCCTTCGCCGGAATTCGTGTTTGTGATGGTCTTTTTTATGATGTTCTGATTTTTGACATACACGGATGCCCGTTGCTGCGCATCATCAAAGGTCGCAACAACAAGCCGCCATTCATTCATGGGAATATCTATCCCCCCGGATCGTTTCCCGGCCTGAATACTTACGCCCTTTATGTCCGGTCGATTTTCAATGGTGATTGAACGGCCTCGACCGTCTTTATCGTTCGAAAACAGGCATCCCTGCTGTTCCGGCTTAACCCACATCGCCACACTCATTTGCGGTCGTCTGGACGATTTCACATTGAAATGCAGCTTGGCATAACTATACTTGCCGTCAAAAGACATTGCGCCTTTGCTGTGACCAAAGCGGTCCGCAACGGCAGTGGCGCCGATCACTTCCGAAGTGGCCCAGTTAGGACCAATATCCATGGTATCGCCCTCAAGTGGAAACCAGGCAGACATGCCTTGAAGTACGGCTGGTTCGTCAAGGGAGGCACCATGAACACCCGCAGTAAAAATCAGAGCTAAAAAAACCGTAGAAAGAAAAACTCGACCCAAGCCCATAGATAATATTTTTTTTAGCTGCATCTTTTCCCCTTTATTCTTATTGTTGGAGACACTACTGCCTCATCGTTTTAAATGATCGGTTCATTATATCAAACGTTGTTACAAAAAGGTTTTCAGATGTTCAAAGACATTTGAGAGTACGAGGTACTCGAGATTATCTGTCAGATCCATGATGGATAATTACAGTTCAACATTTGAGACTGGATCTCGTGCCCATTTCACAAGGAGTAATCGGGTTACGTATTCGTTGCATTTTAGCTCGAAAGAAGCAAGAAATCGAATAGTTCGGTGGGATACTCATATGCAGGGAGTCCTCATCAAAACCAATCGCCTCTATTTCTACCGTCGGGCATCTTTGACAGAATAAGCCCGTAAGTGCCGTACAGACACTCATCCACGGCGAAGGCCGAGATGTTCTGTCTTCGACCGCATAAAAAGATAAAACCCGATACATTTTTGTATCGGGTTTTATCTTTTTATGCGGTTAAGACTCGATTTTTCAGGCTGTCATTATTTGAGCAGTAAACAATTTTGAGAACTCTTCTTTGGGTAGCGGGCGTGAATAGAGGTATCCCTGCCCATAACGGAAGCCCATGGCCTTGAGATATTCCCCCTGAATCTCTTCTTCGATCCCCTCGGCGATCAGTTCAAATTCCATTTCGCGCGTAAATGCAACCAGGGATTTGGCCAGTGCGGCATCTCCTTTACAGTGATGGATATCGGTAACAAATGCCCGGTCGAGCTTTATTTTATCCACAGGAAATCGTTTCAGGTAAGCGAGAGACGTATAACCGGTACCGAAATCATCCAGTGCCAATGGCACTCCCAGCGCATGCAACGCACTCATCTTCTTGATGGCCAGATCGATATCGGCGAGCATTAAGCTCTCGGTCAGTTCAAGTTCCATGCATCTGGCCGGAATGTCATGTTTCTCAATAATGCGCTTCACCGTATCAGTAAAATCGTCGGTGACAAATTGTTTCACAGAAATATTCACCGCAATCGGCAGCCAGTCCCTGTTCGCTTCATAGTGACTGCGGATTTGTTTTGCCGCTTGCTCAAGCACCCATTGACCAATGGGAAGAATCAATCCACTCTCTTCCGCAATCGGGATCATCTGTGCCGGGGAGACCCAGCCCAATTCATCATTGTGCCAACGCAACAGGGCTTCGGCAGCAACAATTTTTCTATTTTCAAGATCAACCTGAGGCTGGTAATACAGCTGCAGTTCCTGTCGTTCAAGCGCTCTGTGCAGCAGATTGGTTAAATGGAGGGCTTCATCGGCCTGCTGTGAAAATTCATGGGAAAAATAACAGAAACAGTCACGCCCTTTTTTCTTGGATTGATGCATGGCGTTTTCAGCCTTCTGCATTAGGCCGAGATCGTTGTTACTGTCTTTTGGGAAAAGAGCGATGCCGATACTGGCCGTTAAAAACAGCTCTGTCTCATCGATGATGAATGTCTGACGAATCGCATTGAGAATCTTATTGGCGACGGCTGAAGCATCCAACGCATCAGCACTACAGCTGGTCATCAGGGTAAACTCATCACCACTGTGACGACAAATCGAGTCCTCTTCTCTAACACATCGTTTCAAGCGCTGAGCCACCTCAATCAGAACTTTATCACCAACGGCATGGCCCAGACTGTCATTTATTTTTTTAAAATGATCCAGGCCGAGGGAATAAACCGCTAACGTCGATCGATTCCGCTGAGCATGCTTCAAGGCCTGTTGGAGACGATCGCGGAATAAAACGCGATTCGGCCTGCCGGTTAAAGGATCTCTTTGGGCTAAATGGAGGACTTTCTTTTCCAAGGCCTTTTCATTACTCAAGTCCGTGAATATAGCCACATAGCGGTAGACGTCACCGGTGTCGTCTGTTAAAGAGCGAATCGACAACAGTTCGGGAAAACTTGCACCGTCTTTATTGCGATTCCAGATTTCCCCCTGCCATTGGCCGTGTTGGATCAGTTCATGCCACATAGTTTGATAAAACGATTTATCATGAACACCGGATTGAAACATACGTGGATTTTCACCGAGGATTTCCCCTTCGTCGTAACCACTGATTCGACAAAACGCCCTGTTGACGGCAACGATACTTCCGGAGATGTCCGTCACCAGCACACCATCATTGCTGTTTTCGACGACCGTCATCAACTGCTTGAGTTGTTCCTCTTTTTGCAGACGCTCGCGAATATCCCGCACGGCACTCAGGACGGCATCCTGTCCTTTAAAGGAGATCAGGGTACTGTTGACTTCAACGGGAATCTCTTCGTCATCTTTGGATTTATGGACGGCTTTAAAGACAACGGTCTTCCCATGCAGAATCTCCGTAAAACGCTCACACGTCCGGTTTTTACAGACTTTTGTGCAATGGGTGCCAAGCAATTCCTTTTCTTTATAGCCGAGCAATGACAGATAAGACTGGTTCGCCATCAACAGATGACCATTGATGTCACGGACCACCAGGCCATCGGCAACTGTGTTGAAAAGATCCTGATAGGTAAGAAGGCTGTTTTTCAGTTCGACACTCAGGCTCTCCAGCTTTTCCTGATAACGATGGACCTCAGAGACATCATGAATCAGCAATTGAATTTTTTGCTCATCTTTAATCGTCATGAGACTGGCGACAACTTCAAGATACAAGTCCTTTGCCGCCAAATGAACAACATCACTGCAAAAACCTTCTGCACGCGTTTTATCTAAAAACGCGTTTACAGAGGCAAAACTTTCCGGAGTATGAAAGGTTTCGATATTAACCGGCAACATATCGGCCGAAATCTGAAACAGATTCAACGCTTCAGGATTCATCCTTTCAATGATTCCTGTTTCAGAAACGACCACGATGGCTTCCTTGCTTTGCTCATAAAGAGCCTGATAAGAAGTCGCCTGGCTTTTCGCTTCAGAGTAAAGAGGGTCGAGACCTATCTTTTTAACGATAATCCAGACCAGTGCGGCAAGAAACAGCAGCGGCAGCACAATAAGGCCGACAAAACGCCCATTATTTTTCAGCCACCAGGCAGATTGAATGCGATCCTGTTTTTTTAACTCCAGGCGACCTTCAATGTTTCTGCCGACACGCAACTCCTTTATGTTTGCGCGAAGGCCTTTCCCTGAATCCAGTGGCCGACTTGCACTGAAAATCTCAAATCCATTCGGGGCCGTCAAAGAAATTAGAATGTACTCCGGATGATCCTCAAAATAATCTCCGAGCATCGTGCGAATCTGGACATAATCACTGCGCAGCAGCGGTTCGCTTAACATGGAGGCAACCAGGTTTTGCTCAAGATCAAAACTTTGTTGCAACGCCTGCTCCAAAGCTTTTTCACGGGCAATGGATGACAGAAGACTTGCTGTGGCGATAAAAAGACAGAACAGCGCTGTCAGCATCACGGCAACACGGCGATATGTCATCAGGTTCTTTAAAGGCATGTGATCTCTCACCAAGTTCATTCAGATTCAGAGCATTGTGTACATAAACGCAAAGGATCGTATTCTTCATCGCTTACGGATCGAATGACAACCGCGTCAGAACGTAGCGTTCGCAGAAGTTTCCGGCCGGACTCCGTTTCATGCAGGCCCAAAAGAATGTGTTTTATTTTTCGGGCAATCGCCACATCCAACTGCGATGAGGCGACAAATGGATGGTCAGCCACTTGCGGCAGATCGGCCAGGACCCTGAGTCCCTCTCCGGCCATTTTTTCATACACTTCATATTTGATTGCTCCAGCATCAAATTTACCGGCTAAAACAGAGAATGCCACATTTTCATGGTTGCCGAGAAACTCTTGCGCAGCCAGCTCATCAAGAGAGACACCCGCAGTTCGCAACGTTGCGCACGCGAGTTTGAAGCCCATGGTTGATTCAGGAGAGACAAACGCCATGGAATGCCCCTTCAACTCTGCCAGCTCCGTCAAGTTGCTATCTTTTCTCACCACGATCGCCCCGCGCAACAACGGCGTTTTTCCATTCAACACACCAAGAAGCTTGATACCGGGGTCGCGATGAGAAGCTGCGACGTAAACCGCCGGTCCAATAAAGGCAAGATCCGTTTGTCCGGAACACAGATTATCAAGATGGGTTTCATAGTCCTGGGAAACCTTGAACGTAATCTCATAGCCGCTTTGCACTGAAAGTTGCTCGATAAAGGGCTGAAATCGACCCTGTAACTCAATGGCGGAAAGAAATGGATGGACAGCAAAAACCAGCGTTTTTGCCAAAGCAGTACCTGTAAAAAGTTGAACCATCACCACAAAAAAAAGGATTGTCTGTCGCCATTTTTTCATGCCATGGTCTCCTTAACAGCTGCTCAATCAAAGCGATACACGGTTGGAGCCACTTGCCTTAAAGGGACATCAAAGCCATGCAACGACTCTGAATGACCGAGAAACAGAAACCCTCCCGGCTGCAATTTACGGCAGAATTTTCTCACCAGACGTTCCTGAGTCTCTTTATCAAAATAAATAATAACATTGCGGCAAAAAATAACATCCATCGGGTGTGGCAAGCTGAAGTCCGCATCCATAAAATTCAACCGGCCAAAACGGATTTTCTTCCGCAGTAGAGGAGCGATGCGGACCAGTGGATTATTGCGATCCTTGCTGCGCAGCAGATAGCGTGAACGCATTTCCATGGGCACCGGTTGAATCCGATCACTGTGGTAGATGGCTTGTTTGGCATGATCAAGCACTTTGGTGGAAATATCGGTGGCGATAATCTCATAGTCAAAACAACCAGTGGGTTGCTTTTCGGCATAATCCGCCAACACCATGGCCATGGTATACGGCTCTTCTCCGGAAGAGCAGCCGGCACTCCAGATTTTAAAGGAACGTCGTTGAGAGAGATTTCTTTTCCAGGCAGGAAGAATCGTTTCTGTCAGATACTCGAAATGGCCCGCTTCACGAAAAAAATCAGTTTTATTGGTGGTGATGACATCGAACAGATGAACCCGCTCAAGAGTCTGCCCTTCATCAGTAAAAAGAAAATCGCAGTAATCACTGATCGTGGCAATCTTAAGCGCCCTGAGACGCTTTGTCAGACGTCCGGTGAGCATGGTTCTCTTGGAGTCAGACAGGGTAATGCCAAGCTCTTGATAAATATACCGGCTGAGACGGTCAAAATCCCGTTGCGTCAGAGTCATTCAACATCCCTCGCCTTAAAACAGGCGGCAGGAAAATTGTTCTGCCGCCCCGCAAGCCAACAGTTCAAAACAGATCAATATTCTTCAAACTCTTTATCCAAAGCGTCTTTTCCTGTGCCCATATCAAGCCTCAAACCACTGTTACTTGCCGTGGTCTGGGTTGCTTTTCGGGCAGAAAGAGCGTCTTTAAATCTGGGAGCCTTTGCTTGAGTCCTCGGGCTGACCAGTTGTTTGACTCCAGCAGAGTCCAACTTGAAGAATGAAATGGTATCCTGTAGTTGCGCGGCTTGGGCATTGAGTTCCTCAGAGGTTGAGGCCATCTCTTCGGCGGCCGCGGCATTCTGCTGAATGACCTGATCAAGCTGCTGAATCGCTTTGTTGACCTGATCAGCACCGGTATCCTGCTCTTTACTGGCTGCGGCGATCTCCTGCACCAGCTCGGCGGTGCGCTGAATGTCCGGCACCATCTTGGCCAGCATCTTACCGGCGGTTTCGGCGACTTCCACACTACTCGAAGACAAGTCGCTGATCTCGGCTGCGGCACTCTGGCTGCGTTCGGCCAGCTTACGCACTTCCGAGGCCACCACGGCAAAACCTTTGCCATGCTCGCCGGCGCGGGCCGCTTCAATGGCCGCATTGAGCGCCAGCAGATTGGTCTGGCGGGCAATCTCTTCAATGATAGAGATTTTTTCGGCGATATCCTTCATCGCCTTCACTGTCTCTTCGACCGCCTGACCACCGCTCTGGGCATCCTGGGAGGATTTAAGCGCAATCTTCTCGGTCTGGATGGCGTTATCGGCATTCTGCTTGATATTGGCAGCCATCTGCTCCATGGATGAAGAGGCTTCTTCGGCCGCAGCCGCCTGCTCGGTGGCCCCCTGACTCATCTCTTCGGAACTGGCCGACAATTCCTGACTGCCTGAAGCAACGTTGTTCGAGGCCGTGCGTACATCGCCGACGATGGTTTTGAGCTGCTCAATCATCTCACGCAAGGCATCGGCCATTCTACCCACTTCATCCTTTTGTTCCACGTCAATGGTGGCTTCAAGGTTGCCGTGGGCAATCTCTTGGGCAAATGTGATCCCTTTCTGCAACGGTCCGATAATCCCGCGAGCAATAACAAAGGCGAGCAGAATGGCAATGGGAAACGCGGCGCTCAGGCTCAAAATCACGCCCTGACGAGTATTGGAAGCGGCTCTAAGCATCTCCTCGTCGGTCATGATATGCTCATCCGTTGTTTCCGAAACATTACCGAGAATTTTCTGCACCTGTTTGAGGTTCGGCACGGTTTGCGTCGCATAGATCTTCTTTGCTTCATTCATTGCACTGACAAGTTCATCAGCCCGGTCATTCATTTTCGTCAGGATGGCCTGTGTTTCTTTCAAGGCCACCAGGGTTTGTTTTTCAAACACCTCTTGGGCGGCTTTTTTCGGTAGGCTTTTGATCTCTTTAGCCGACGCATGCAGACGGGCATGGGGTTCCTTGATGGCGTCAATCAGTTGAGCCAACTCCGGATCACTCTTGGCAACCTGCTTGCCATACTCACCGTAGAGAAACTTGCCGAGACCGCACAGTTCAGGGTTTTCCTGAACGGTCAATTGTTTCTGATCACTGGAAAAATATTTGAGAATGGTGTTGGCCCACACCAGGTGGTCGACCTCTTTTTCAGACAAAAACTTGGGTAACGTCACATCGGCCTGATGAAACGTCTCGCCAATTTTCTTAGCGGAATGATGCAGTTCGTTATGATATTGCTCAATCTCCTCCAACAACGAGCGCAATTCAGGAACAAGCTCTTCCGCCTGTTTGCGTCCGGCACCATAGTACCATTGGCCAAAAGCGCACTTATGAGGATCAGTCTCAACATGCAATTTGGTGACGTTGTCATCGGTCAGCAAAGCATTCACCTCGTTGGCCCAGTTGAGATGATCAACTTCGCGCTGCACCATTTCACCTTTGAGCTTGTTGCCGTCAATCACTTCAGTGGCATTACCAACGATGTCACTGATGCCCGAAATACTCCACAAACCAACAGCCAGCATCATCGCCAGGACAAGGCCAAAACCGACAAAAAACTTTCCATTGAGCTTTAGATCTTTCCAGCGCATACAACCTCCCGCATTCAATAGGTAGTTTCCGGCCTACCCGTTATTTTATTAAGGTTGCGAGTCAACCAATTGAATCAGCGAAATTTCATCCGCTGAGAACACCCTGTCGATATTGAGGAGAATGATGAACTCCTCTTTGTGCTTGCCCATGCCGCGAATGAACTCAGTATCAAGCTTGGTAGCGATGCGCGGCGGCGGTTCGATCTGATCGGAGTCAAATTCGAGTTCTCCCTGCACCAAGTCGACCGGGCACCAAGCACGCCGGGGTTGCCGTCGATAACCGTTTCGACAATGATGATGCAGGTGGTTTTGCAAAAAAAAGACGGGCGGCCTTTTGCAGCCCTGTTAAACGAAGGCACGCAACCACCATGCACTGAAAGCCCCTTAAAAAACAAAACCTCAAATTAAATCGTCAAAAACAGGAAAAACATCTGAAAGACCTGGACAAAAATCCATGGTTTTACCCGTGTGATAAAACAATAAATGGTCACGGCTGCCAACGCCCGCTTCACCGGTCGGATTGTCGAACCAAACTGACCGGTGAAGCAAACCGTTAAACATATGGTTCAAAAAACCTCGTGACAAACCATCTTCAAAGGCTTTTGGCGCAAAACTCAATATTCTTCAAATTCACTATCCAGAGAATCCTTGCCTGAGCCCATATCAAGCATCAGACCGCTGGTGTTTTTTGTCGCCGGTGCTGCTTTCTTCGGCGCGAGAGTCTCTTTCAAGCGGGGTGCTTTGGGTGGTGCCTTAGGGCTGGCCAATTGCTTTGCTCCGGCAGAATCGAGCTTAAAGAACGAAATGGTATCCTGGAGTTGAGAAGCCTGAGCATTCAATTCTTCTGAGGTGGAAGCCATCTCCTCCGCCGCCGCCGCATTCTGCTGAATAACCTGATCAAGCTGCTGAATGGCTTTGTTGACCTGATCGGCACCGGTATCCTGCTCTTTACTGGCTGCGGCAATTTCCTGAACCAGCTCAGCAGTACGCTGAATGTCCGGCACCATCTTAGCCAGCATTTCACCGGCGGTTTCCGCCACTTCAACGCTACTGGAGGACAGTTCGCTGATTTCAGCTGCAGCACTCTGACTGCGCTCGGCCAGCTTACGCACTTCCGAGGCAACGACGGCAAAGCCTTTACCATGCTCGCCGGCGCGTGCCGCTTCAATGGCCGCATTGAGCGCCAGCAGATTGGTCTGGCGAGCAATCTCTTCAATGATGGAAATCTTCTCGGCAATATCTTTCATGGCTTTGACGGTTTCTTCAACCGCTTTGCCACCACCTTGTGCATCCTGAGAGGATTTCAGCGCAATCTTCTCGGTCTGCATGGCATTGTCGGCATTCTGCTTGATATTGGCGGCCATCTGCTCCATGGAGGAGGAAGCTTCTTCGGCTGCCGCCGCCTGTTCGGTGGCGCCCTGACTCATCTCTTCGGAACTGGCTGACAATTCCTGACTGCCGGAGGCAACGTTGGCGGAAGCACTTTGAACATTCTCGACGACCTCTTTGAGTTTTTCCACCATTTGATTCAACGCATCGGCGAGTTGACCGATTTCATCTTTCGTCGACACATCAATACGGTTTGTCAAATCGCCATTGGCAATCGTTTCGGCAAACTGCACACCTTTAATAATGGGTTTGGTGATCATCCGGGTAATAAAAGCGGCAATGGCAATGCCCAGAATTAATGCCACACTCAGGCCAATGATCATAATATTGGATGCGGAGTCAAGCGCACTAACGGCATCCTGGGCGATTCGCTCTGTGTTGGACACACCTGCTTTCGCCAGATCGCTTGAATGCGTCGTGACCACAACCCCCAACTCTGTTCTTTGTTTCGCGTACTCCTCATTTTTTAACCAATTATCCAGAAAGGTTTCCATGGCAAGGCGGTACTGTGCTCCCGCCTGTTTCACGGCATTAAGCTGATCCTTGACGCCCTGCCGTTTTGTAACCGCAAGCAACGCGTCAATATTCGTATTGATCTGTGGAAACGTTTTATAGGCACTGCGCAGAACATCCGGGGAACGTTGTGTCTGTGCCTTCCATGCGAGAATGCGGACCGCATTACCCAAATCAATGACGACATTGGCGCGACGAATTTTCTCCACCATCTCCGCCAAGCGTGCTGCACCTTTTCCTGCAGCAAGATCATTCTCAAACGTTTCATGCATGTGAGCAAGATACTCTTTGGCTGTTTCCATGTACTCGGCTGCCGCGGCATCAAGTTGCGAACGATTTTTATCCATCTCCTGGTTGACCGTCACGGTGAGTTCGATCAGCTTCGCGTATTCGTTGACACCCGACTGAATTTCGTCGATGCTTCCCTTAAGCTTTGTTAAATGTGCTGCTTTTTCCGAAAGCTGTACAGCAAGATTGAGATGATTATTAATCTCTTTGAGCGACTGGCGTCCCTCATCAAGAAATTTTTCTTCCGCGGTAAATCCGTAGCCGCGCATTGCGTACATCGTTGCCAGAGAAGATCTCTCAATATTGTTGGCAACCTCCACTTCAGGAACATATTCTTCAGCAAGAACGGTTGACTGTTCATTCACTGAATGCATATTCCAAATGGCCAGGGCGCCCAATAAAATGGCGATCAACAGCAAAACGGCAAAGCCACTTCCGATTTTTACCCCTAATTTCATGGATCAGATCCTTTCCTAAAGAATTCTATTCAGCTGAATGATCAACAGATTGAATCAGCGAAATTTCATCAGCGGAGAACACCCTGTCGATATCGAGGATAATGATGAATTCCTCGTTGTGTTTGCCCATGCCGCGGATAAATTCCGTATCAAGCTTGGTGCCGATGCGCGGCGGTGGTTCGATCTGATCAGGATCAAGCTCGAGCACTTCCTGCACCGAGTCGACCAGGGCACCAAGCACGCTGGGTTCGCCGTCCATAACCACTTCGACGATGATGATGCAGGTATTGACCGTCGCCTCGGCTTCACCCATGCTGAACTTCACCCGCATGTCGACCACAGGCACGACACTGCCGCGCAAATTGATCACACCGCGCATGAAGACAGGCGTTTGTGGAACTTTGGTGATATCAGTGAAGTCGAGGACTTCACGTACTTTGGCAATTTCCAGCGCAAAGACCTCTTCATCAAGCTTAAAGGTCAGATACTGGTTCATCTGTTCAAGATCTTCGGCGGTCATACAGGTTCTCCTTTCCTCATTTCCTGCCTCCTATTACACCTCATCTTGCAATCCATCCAGTTTCTACTATATGTATCTATATGAATATTCTTTCTATTGAATTCTGTGCCACTCCCTTTCGGGCGCACCTTTTTGCAAAAGGCGCGCTCGCCCCATGGATGGGCTCCATAGGCTGTTTTTCAACAGCCTGATGATAGCCTTTAGAGTTGGAGATTGATTGTTCTTATCCTCCAGCTTCGTTCTGTCTTACCCGTCCTTCGTCACTGGCTTTTTGCATCAGATAGACGATGTCGAGAATCAGGGCGACACTGCCGTCACCGAGAATGGTAGCGCCGGAGACACATTGAACATCGCGATACATAGGGCCGAGAGATTTGATGACGGTCTGATGTTCGCCAATGACGTTGTCGACCACGAAACCAAGCTGCTGACCATTGATCTGGGTGATGACAATCTGTTGAACGGCGGGCCGGGTTCCTGCGATTGCAAATTCTTCGCGCAACGGCACGTAAGGCACCAGGTGACCGCGGACTCGGGCAAGGTTGCGGCCATGGGATTCACGGATATCTTTGGCGGTAAGCTCAACGCATTCTTCAACGGCGCTCAGGGGTAAAACATAGCGACCATCACCGATCTGGACGAGCAGACTTTCGATAATGGCAAGGGTCAAAGGAATGCGCAGGCTGACGGTACTGCCTTGGCCTTTTTCGCTCTCTAAGGTGATGCTGCCGCGTAAGGATTCGATGGCGCGTTTGACAACGTCCATGCCGACGCCGCGTCCGGACAGACCGGTAACTTGCTGGGCCGTGGAAAAGCCCGGAGCGAAGACAAGGTTGAGGATGTCGTTGTGGCTGAGTTGCTCGTCGGCACCGATCACCCCTTTGCTGACGGCTTTTTGGCGGATCACTTCGGGGTCCATGCCTTTGCCGTCGTCGGTGATTTTGATGATCACGCTGTCACCGGAGTGTTCAGCGCTTAAGTGGACCTGGCCGACGCGGGGTTTACCGGCGGCAACGCGATCGTCGGGCATCTCAATACCGTGATCCATGCTGTTGCGGATGATATGAACGAGGGGGTCACCGAGTTGTTCGATGACGGTTTTATCGAGTTCGGTGTCGGCACCGGTGGTTTGCAGCTCAACTTCTTTGCCGAGATCGGCGCTGATATCGCGGACCAGGCGTTTGAATTTGCTGAAGGTGCTGCCGATGGGCAACATGCGGATATTGAGAGTGCTGTCGCGCAAATCTTCGGTGAGGCGTTCGACTTCTTCGGCAATGGAGAGCAGCTCGGCATCGTGACGCTGGTTGGCCACCTGACTCAGTCGCGACTGGACGGTGACCATTTCGCCGACGAGGTTGACCAGATCATCGAGCTTGTCGGCGGGCACACGCAGACTGCTGGCCGTCTGAGTTTTTTCTTTTTTCTTTTCTTTGAGCTTGCGGATCTCTTGTTGTTCGAGCAGGGCCGAATCGACCTGGTCACGACTGACGAGGTTGGCTTCGACGAGCAAATCGCCGATCCGTTTGTTTTTGGCCAGGACTTCGTCAATTTGCTCCTGGCTGATGTCGCCGCGTTCGACAAGGATATCGCCGAGGCGTTTTCTCTCCATGTCGTCGTCATCGCTGCCGAGGTCGATGTGTTTGATAATCAGTTCACAATCATCTTCGACGAAGATGAACACATCGCGAATGGCGTCTTCTCCACAGTCGCTGGTGAGAATGATGTCCCAACTGGCATAGCAGTTTTCGGGGTCGAGTTCTTCGAGGTCGACGATGTTGGTTTTGTGGGCGATGGTACGGCAGGTGCCGAGTTCGGCGAGTTCATCGAGCAGCTGGGCGATGGAGGTACCGTTGTGCATGATGTCCAACGACGGACGAAAGCGGATGCGGTAGGTGGAGGGCTCGTCTTTGGAGACCACCTTGCCGGGCTCTGCGGCTGCGGGTGCGGCAACAGCGGACGAAGCGCTGACGCCACTGGCCAGGGCTTGAAACCGGGCAACGAGTTCCTGGCCCTGGGTGGCGTATTGCCCCTGTTCTTCCGGCTCGCTGTCGAGCAGCGCCAAAATATGATCTCGGGCCTTGAGGGACAGATCGACAAGCTGTTTGGTTACAGGCAAGTCACCGCCTCTCACCAGATCGAAGACGGTTTCGACCTCGTGGGTGAATGCGGAAATGGTGGTAAAGCCGAACATGGCACCGGAGCCTTTGATGGTGTGCATGGCCCGAAATACCTTGCTGACGGTCTCGTGGTCATCCGGCTGTTCTTCAAGTTCCAGAAGAGAGTCTTCGAGCTCACTGAGCAGTTCGTAGGCTTCTTCTTTAAAGGCGTTTTGCGGGGCATCCTGCATGGGCATCCTCTTCTGGCTCGGTAATTTCAGGTCAGGTTCTCCGGTATCCACAGGCATTTAGCCGGATCTTCAGCTTCGTTGCAGGCTTGGTCGCGAAAGAAGCCGAGGGATTGAGCCCGGTCGATGAAGGCTTCTGTGCATTGCCCTTTAAGCTCGAAGTGCTTGCCATGCTTTTGGGCATATTTGTTGGCGGAGCACAGCAGCTGCAACACGCTGTAATCAACATCGCTAACAGCGGCCATATCGAGGATGACGTGGTCATGCACGTTTAAAGCGTTAAGCAGGTCCTCTTTAAGCTTTGCGATGGTGGCAATACCCAGATGACCCGTGACGATCAACAGCTGGTAGGCTGCACCGTCACTGCTTTGAATCGTTTTGCTTTCCAACTCAAACATGACTCCTCCTTTGTAGCCTGTTTAGCAGGAGAGTGAAAAGTCCCATCCGGGGCCTTTTCAATAACGCAAGCCGAAAATGCGATTTCCGTCTTGCTTACAAAATCAAGGCCTTGAAAACCTGTCCTTGATTTTGGTCGTCCGTCCATGGGCTCCACAGGCTGTTTTTCAACAGCCTGTTTATCCGAGAACTTTTTTGACGACGCCGAGCAGTTTCTGCGGATCGAAAGGTTTGACCAGCCAGCCGGTGAGGCCGGCCGCTTTGCCTTTAGCCTTGAAGTCGGCTCCCGCTTCGGTGGTCAACATCAGCATTGGCGTGAATTTATAGGCAGGGGAAGCGCGAAGTTTCTGCACCAAAGTGAGGCCATCCATCACCGGCATATTGAGATCGGTGAGGACCAGATCGACTTTCTGGCGCTGGGCGGCAGCCAAACCTTCCTGACCGTTGCTTGCTTCGATCACCTGGTAGCCTGCGCCTTTGAGCGTGAATGACACCATTTGTAAAATTGATTTTGAATCGTCTACAGCTAAAACTGTTTTTGCCATGAAGCACGTTCTCCTTTATCTATCAATTTTAAAATTAACTCACATTCTGTGCCGACGTTAACTCAAAAAAGCTCAATATCACCTTCATCCATGTTTTTTTGTGATACCGGATTATGGTGGCTCGATTTGACAAGATCGGTCGACTCAAGAAGGAATCTTTCGAGCTGTTGTGTTCCATCTCCAGAATGATCGGTCTGATCCATTTTGCTGTTAAGATCACGGATTAATGTATCCAGAGAACCAAGACGCTTGCTGACAGTATCAATGACCTGAGTTGCCATATCCTGAAACTGCAACGACGTTACGGCTTGGCGCACTTGCTGAGAGACATCCTCGGCAAGTCCGGAAATATCTCGCGCACTGCGTTCGACAGCGTCATTGAACTCATGGGCTTGGGACATGGCATGGCCAATATGGTCCTTCTCTTCCTCAACCAGCTGATCCGAACGCTGAGAAAGGGACTTGATTGAGAGAGTGACGTCCCCGAAAGCATTGGAAATCTGTTGAACGGATGTATCAATCTGCTCACTGAAACGATTGGAGCGGATGGAAAGATTGCGCACCTCTTCGGCAACAACGGCAAAACCTTTTCCCGCAACTCCGGCACGAGCAGCTTCAACGGCAGCATTGATCGCAAGAAGATTGGTCTGATCAGCAATTTTTCGCACCTCGCCAAGCATGCCGAGGACTTTTTGAAACTGCTCCTGGGTGGCATCCATAGAGGCCATCAATTCATTGGTTTGGGTATTATTCTCAATGGTGGCATCCAGCAACCTCTGCATCACATCTTCAATTTCCTTGAACATTTTCTGGAATGAAACGGATGTGCCATTATCCCCCTGGCGCCCTCCTTGAATAATGCCTAACGCGAGCGTCTTTTGCTCATCGGTGAGATTTTCCAGTTTAGTGAAGCTGGCAATCAATTTTTCAATGGCGTCTGACAAAATATTTTGCACCTGAAGATTTTCATTCTGTCCGTCCTGACACTGTGAAGAAACTTCCTGCTGCAAACAGGTTAACAACATTCTGGTTTCACCGATAAGCTGTGTTTCAGAAGGAGTCTGTTTTTCTTCCTGGTCGCCGAGGCCGGGGGTGATTTTTGTCGAGATTGCCACCCAATATACGATCCAGCTACTTAACGCCATCACAGCGACCAAAACGACTGCGATGACATCACATTGCATCAGTGTCAGACCAAGTATCGCCAGTTGCACCAAGGCAAGAAGACAACCCCGCTTTACGTTAACCGCCATGAGTCCGTTCCTGTCCTTTCTTTTCCAATCATTTCCGACAAATCGTCGATAACGTGTTCATAATCACAACAGCACAGCACTTTGTGCACTAGGGGGCGTTCTCAATGAGCACTCATGGCACTATTTTGGATCTTTTCCGCGTCAGCAGCGTTAGACGTCGTTGCCATAGAGTGACTATGGCGTCTTCGTATGCCTTGCTGACACGAAAAATCCCTCAAAATACTTCTCATTCTGCCAATTGAGAACGCCCCCTAAACAATCCGCTAAATACGTCAATTTTCATTTTTTATTAGAGACTTACGACGAGACTTACGACAAACATCGCTCCTGCTATAACGATTCCCCCAAAGGGAGCTGTTACTAATTGGCTCGGGAAGCAATGACCATACGGTCATCTCGACAACGGATCACGCGCGTTATTTAGCTAATTTATCGTCGTTTATCTATTTAAAAGATCCTCACCTCATAGTGTTTCACCGACAGGCGAAAAACAACGCACACCACATAACTCACAGATCTATATAAATTTACAAAATTTGTTAAAAATTACAATATAGCTACAGGCAGAACAATAAATTAATCTAATTTTATTTTTAAAAATTTATACTACCACCAGACAGACAAAAATCAAGTCTCTATTTACGTCTAAAAACGACTGGAACTATCAGAATATTTTCTTTTCGACAAAAAAGATTCCTGAAAGATTCATTGAAAATTTCTCAACAGTTACAACTTGGATCGAGAATTAAAACACGGGAGTCGAAATCCTCTTATTCAAAAAACGCCTGTTCTTCATGGGACTACGCAGGAATCCTTCCATGAAAGACGCTGCCTTTGCCATAAAACGCTCCCCCTAAGAGTCGCCTCTGTGAAATCTGGGCTGACGTCCATCGATTTTTTTACCAAATCCTTCTGGGGGGGACTCTTCAACGACGCAAGTCGAAAATACGATTTCCGTCTTGCTCACCAAATCAAGCGCCAGGGGGCGTTCTCAATGAGAAGAATGAGCATTATTTTGAAAGATTTTTCGTGTCGGCAAGGCACATGGAGGCGTCATCGTTATTCTATGACAACGACATAAAACGCTGCGGACGCGTAAAAGACCCAAAATAGTGCCATGCAAGTTGATTGAGAACGCCCCTAGGGAATCCGCCTTTGATTTGGCTCGCCCATCCATGGGCTCCATAAGCTGTTTTTCAACAGCCGGAAAGAGGCACACCTCTAATCATTAATTTTCATTCAACGAAAATAGATTCTGTACAGTTAGCCTATGGCTGGTACACTCGTTACATCTTAGCCATGTCGACGAACCATCATCCCTCAACGACAAACATTTACTGTACGCACTGCCATCTTCCCTTTGCGAGGCCGTGATGTCTGAACCGTTTAAAATTCTTTTCGTCGATGACGAAGCAAATGTCTTGAAATCGTTACGCCGATTATTTCTGGATGAGGAGGACTACGACATTCTGACGGCATCTTCCGGCAGGGAAGGCCTTGAAATAATCGAAGAAAATCAGGATATTCTCGTTATCGTTTCAGATTATCGAATGCCTGAGATGACCGGGGTGGAATTTTTAGCCGAAGCCACACAGCTGTTACCTCATTCAATACGAATTGTCCTGTCCGGTTATGCTGATACGGCTGCGGTTGTGGAGGCCATCAACATCGGCCATATCTACAAATTCATCCCCAAACCCTGGGATGACGATCAGCTGCGCATTGATATTCACAATGCCGTCGAGACGGTTCTTCTCGACAGAAAAAATCATCAACTCAGTCATGAACTTGAGCAGCGCAATGAGGAGCTGAAAGCCCTCAACGCCGGTCTGGAAAAGGAGGTGGAAAAAAGAACGGAGTCCCTACGCCTGCGTAGCCAGGTTTTGCAATTGGCCCAGGAAATTTTAGACAGCCTGCCGATTGCTGTTCTCGGGATTGATCTTGAGGACCAGATCGTCCAGATCAATCAACAAGGGATCGATCTCCTAGCAAAAGAGGGAGAAATTCTTTTGGGAGCACCTGTGAAGAGCACGCTGCCCCCGGAATTACTGGACCTTGTTGAACAAATAAAACTCAATGGAAAAGCTCGCATGGAGTTTGTCTGCAAAGACACAAGCGTTACTGGAATCGGTTCATTCTTGGATAACAGCGGGGAACGGGGAATGATTATTTCTCTTACTCCCCGATAAGAGCGTGACAATGTCGACAGCGAACTTACAGATACCGGAAGCCAGCACGATTTTAGCTAAACTGGATGACTTGCCCCAGCTCCCTGATATCGCGGCGGCCATGTTACGGCTTCTCAACCAGCAGGAACATGACACGGAAGCTCTTGCCCGGATTATTGCCAGCGATCCGGTCCTGGCGGCCCGTGTATTGCGTGTTGCCAATTCAAGTTATTACGGTTTTTCACGCCAGATTAAAACGATTCTCGATGCAACGGTACTGCTCGGCCAAAAAACGCTACGCAATCTGGTTTTGACCATGGCCCTTAAGGGGGTGTACCGGCTGAATGACCCCAGCGAAAAAATGCTCTGGGAAGAATCGATGGCCCATGCTCTGGGCAGTCAATTTTTATCGACAACATGCGGCCTTGCTGAACCGGAAGAAGCGTTCCTGGCCGGCTTATTGGCAAATATCGGCGAGTTGATTTTTGTACAACAAGACCCTCAGGAATATCACAACCGTCTGGGCAATAAACCCACGGCACAATGTGCCCGTGACCAGATATCACGACAACAATTCCCCTGGTCGTTCAGCCAAATAGGAGCGGCCATTCTGACTCATTGGCAGTTTTCACCGGAACTGGTGCTTTGCACACTTTATTCCTGCCAACCGCAACACCCACGGAATATGGCGACTGAAACATCCCATCTCGCCCATCTGGTTTTTGTCAGTCGCTGTCTATGCTGTCAACTCCATATCGGCAACAGCCAACCGGTCTGTCATGAGTCGTTGTCCGAGCAACTGGAGAAAACGGCCCTGTCTTCTCAGCCCATTGACGTCCAGCACCTTCAAGATGAGTTCAACGAGCTCTACCATAAGAATGTCCAGACACTTCTTTCGGCTTGAAACAAACTCCCCCAAAAATCCGACACAACAACGCTCCTGTCGAGTGGGCTACGATCAGTTATCGTCCTTAAACAGGACCAGGACATCCTGTTCCGGTGTATCAATATCATAATAGCGCTTGAGTGCGTTGATGTTTCCTTCGTTAAGAACGACCCCTTTTTTCAACAACAAAAGACCGGTACCACTGTAAACATCCCGTAAAATCATCATGCCGGGGCGCAGCATTCTCGGTTCACACTCTTTACGTGTGGCATTTTCCAGCACACTGTTCAGCGCACTGTAATGGACTTTTGCGGCATCTTGTAAAAATTTGATCAAAGCGGGATCAAAGCGGCTGCCGAGATCTTGTTTCATGCGTTCCAACACGATATCCAGCGAATCACTGGTTTCATTCATGTCACGGTCAAGCTTTTCCGCCATGGCCAGGATACGACTGCCTAGAGGAATATCTTCACCCGCAAGCTGGTCCGGACCACCTTCCCCATCGAAGCGTTCCAAAAGATGGCGAATCAGAACACCCGCCTCTTGCAGCTCGGCAATCGGCCCCAACGCCGTTTGACTCCGAATCGGAAACTGCTCATAAATCTTGCGTTCTTCCTCGGACAGATCCTGCTCGTGTTTTTTGAGAATCAGGTCATCCATGCCCAGTTTGCCGACACCGTGCAACAGAGCGGCGGCCCTGACCTGACGCACCTCCTCCGGAGACATTCTGCTCCATTCGGCCATCTTCTCGGCAATAGCCGCCGTGTTGCGGGCATGGTGGCGTAAACTTTTGTCTCTCAGCTCAATCATGCAGGCAAAAGACTCCAGCACGTGGTCAATACTGCTGCGCAACAATTTATTACTGCGTGCCAGGTCTTCACTTTTTTGACGGATTCGGTCTGTTTGCTCCAAAACCCGTTGTTTTAAACGCTCATTCCAACTCTTCAACTCTTCGTTTTGCTCACGCACAACCACCTGAAGCCGCTCATTTTCTCTGGCCAGATGGTATTGTTTTAAAGCATCACGAACTAACAAAATCAGCTGTTTGTCGTCCCATGGCTTCGTCAAATAGCGCCAGATTTGACCTTTATTGACCGCATCCATGGTCGCTTCAAGATCTGCATAGCCGGTCAGCATCACACGTAAGGCGCTTGGGGCCTGTTCTTTGGCCTGTTGCAAAAACTCAACCCCGGTCATCTCAGGCATGCGTTGGTCGGAAACAATCAAAGCGACCTGATCAAGATCAAGTTCGGATAACAGTTGCAAGCCCTCGGCTCCGGAAGAAGCAATCTCGACCTCGCACTCCTCATCCATCAATAACCGCCGCAATGCCCTTAAAATACTGGTTTCGTCATCGACACATAAAACAATGGGGCAGAGATCATCCACCGTATCCGTTTGCTCTGAATCAGCCATAAAATATTTTCCTTTTACTTGAATCCATAAGTGGACGACAACCTGTTAAAAACACGTACACAGCACTCCCCCCGTGCAACCTTCAACGAGAACGAGTTGTTGATAATGGCCTCCGGGGGGCGATTCAACGGCGATGCGTCTCGCGACGTTGTTTCACCAGTTCACACACGTCGCGGGCAAAAGCACATTCACACAGATCATGATGTTGATTTAATTTTCGTTTTTCACGGCAGGAACGGGGACACTTCGCAGCGTAGTCCTGAGCCTGTTCACAAACGGTTCCACGATTTAAATCAAGAAAATCAAGAACTTCCAAAGCCATCGTGGAATGGCAGCCCTCTTTTTGGTGGGTAAAAAAGAACAGGCCATACTCCAGCTTGGCAAAGTCTGCTTTATAACCATTCAACTGCAAAAACGGGTCATCTAAAAAATCATCTCGTGTTTGCCAGACCTCCAGGCAACAGGGGCAGATTTTAAAAGGAACGCGCATCGTTGTTTTCCCTCTGCAGCATCAGGACCTCTCAAGCCTTGCGATAAGAGACGAAACTTTTTAAAAACTCGCAGTGCAATTGAGCACCGCCCTGATAATCGTGTCGCACGCTTGTTGAGAATCCGTTCCACGGCGAGAACCTGTAATAGACACTCTCTTCCTACCGCTCATTCACCGCTTTGAGTTTTATTTTATCATAAAAAAAAATCAATCCATTGAAAGGACGCATCAAAAAAATAAGCGCGCTAGATGGATGAACTCAGATGGCGGGTTAAGAGTCATGCGTCGCGCCCTAAAGAAGGAAGGGATCGCCACAGTAAAAGCACGCATTATCTTTTACAGGAGCATCTTCTTTATAGAGGCTCCGGCAGCGTATTTCGGCAAAAAGGAAAAAAGAGAAGAACTTACCAGAAATGTAATACGTGGTAAAAACAAGGAGGGACTAACCGCAACAGGACGTTGCAGAAAAAACGTTATAGATGAACACCAGCCCAGACGACACGCCCGACAATGTCCAGAATCGGGAGCGACTCGCTACGAACAATCTGATCTTCATAACGCGGATTGTCTGTTTTTACGTGAATATCTCCGTTCACCATTTTTTGCAAGCGCCGAACAATCACCTTTTCATCCTGGCGCAAAGCGAAAATGGCATCCGCTGACAGGTCCGCCTGATTCATATCAACCAGGACCAGACTTCCGGCAGCAAAGGTCGGAGACATACTATCTCCAGTCACACGTACCGAGAGAAGTTTGTTCACTTCAAAGCCCTGATCAACGACCCAGTTCTGAAAAAAATCCATGAAGGTCTTGAACGAAGACAAGTTCGCATAGTCCCGAACAATACATGCCGGGCCATTTTCATCACAGGCACCACTGGGGCAATCCTTAACAAAAGGCTGACAGGGTTTTTCGCCCCCCAATAACAACCACTGTGGACACACGGCCAGCTGTCGACAAATTGCTGTCAAAAAACCAGCATCCGGAAGACTGATTCCTTTTTCGTAGCGCCCGAGGGTACTCTTGCTGACACCAAAGCGTCGCGCAAAATCAGGAAGCTTCTCTTTGCCGCGCAAAAAGCGCAAGCGATCTCCAATCGTTTTCAAAACACCCTCCGTTGTCTAGTGCTTCATCAACAGTAAATCAGCGGGTAACTTCGCCTCACACCATTCCCACGGCGCTGAAAAATTTGAAGAGGATCACCCTCTTTGTCGATTTGCGCCTTACGAACGGTACAATAGGTGTGCCACACACAAATTTTAGGCATTGACAGAGCACACGTCATGATGAACTTAGACAAACCCATTGTCAACCACAACGGTCTTATTTGTCTCGTATTTTTAAGCCTTTATCGCCTGAAACCAATTTCCGACACCGGTTAATCATGATCCCGTCGGGGCGGAGCCACATGTCTATTATCTGGATAACCGTTGATAATCACCGAAAAAAAACAGATACAAACTAACTCCAACAGGCGAAGAGACTCAAGCGCTTAGACATTATAATAAAACAATGAATATAACAACCCCCATGTTGTTTACCTTTCGTGAAACAACAAGCGAGACCTATTAGAAAAACTGTTTTCATAAGAAGTAATATTTATAATGCTATTTTACATAGGTATTTCTAATATTAATCTTGACATAAATCATTTCTGGGCTATCATGAGAACAAGGTTTTCAAAAATGAGGCACAGGTTCCATTACTGCCTATTTTTGTCATATTTTCTGTTGACCCTTTTGTGATGAACGACATTGCTATGACTAAAACACCTTTGCAAAAACTGCTCTCCCTCCGTCGCATCAGCGCAACCCAAATTGCCAACGATACTGGCCTGGGTTATCATGCGGTGCAAAAAACCATCAAAAACCAACGGCATAGCTCAAGAATTCGCGGGGCCATTGCTAAATACCTCGATCTTGACTATGACTACCTGTGGGGAGAGCAGGCCGCTGACTACCTCAAAGAGTTGATCCGCAATGAGATCGACAAAAAAACAGCGACAACCGCGCATCACCTCACACAAAAATTTCTCGATTAACGTCATTAAAGTCTGTCGAGAGACAACAGATGGCAGTTGTGAGCATTTGCCACAAATCATTAGAGTGAAGAGACGTCCTGACATTTTCACCCGCGGAGCAGCATTAGTGCTATGATGGCACCTTCTTTCACTTGTCTGTGAGAAAAGGTATGAACCGCGTCAGTTGTCCGGATTGTGATCTTATCGTTGAATTGCCTGCGCTGCGAGATGGCCAACGTGCCTTTTGTCCTCGCTGCAATCACCTGTTAACCCATCGGGCCCACCGTGCCTTGGAGCGTTCCGCGGCCTTCGCCATGGCGGCGCTGATCTTTCTGCTCCTGGCCAATCTCTACCCTTTTCTCTCTTTTGAAGCCAGCGGTCGTGAACAGGTCATGACGCTGTTGCAAAGCGCTCAGGAGCTGTATAAAACCGGCAGCCAGGTGCTGAGTTTTTTCGTCCTGGCTTTCATCATCATTTTTCCCGGACTCATCCTCATCAGTCAGCTTCTGGTGCTGATACCGATTGTCCTCAAAAAGCGCTCGGTCATCGGTTGCCGACTGTGGGCGCGCTTTATTTTCACCCTGGGGCCATGGAGCATGGCCGAAGTCTTCATCCTCGGGGTGCTCGCCAGCCTCACCAAAATCGCCAGTATGGCGACCATCGTTCTCGGCCTGTCGTTCTGGGCCTACGTGGCGTTTGCCCTGTGTTTTCTCATCGCCGTGACCCGGCTGGATCGCTACCAGTTCTGGCGCATCATCCTGCCCTTTCCATCGCCGCGGGCCAGCAGTGGTCAGTCGGCAGCAGCTCAAGGGCTGGCCCATTGCCATATCTGCACGTTGACCAGTCCGGAGTATCTCAACCACTGTCCCCGCTGCGGTGCGGCACTCCATTACCGCACCCCACACAGCCTGCAACGCACTCTGGCCTGCCTGATCACGGCGGTAATCCTTTATTTACCGGCTAATGTGTTGCCGATCACCCATACGGATCAGTTTGGCAACAACACCGATAGCACCATTATTGGCAGCGCCATGATGATGTGGCACCATGGCAGTTATCCGGTGTCCTTGGTTATTTTCATTGCCAGTATCCTGATCCCGCTGGCCAAACTGCTGGGTCTGTTTTGGCTGTGTTGGAGCGTTAACCGCCCCAACAGCCCCTTGCCGCGCCAACGTACCTCGTTGTACCGCATCACTGAATTTGTCGGGCGCTGGTCCATGGTCGATGTATTTGTGGTTGCCATTCTTGTTGCCCTGATTCAACTTGGCGGCATTTTAACAATTCGCCCCGGTCCGGCAGCACTGGCCTTTTCCGGGGTTGTGATCATTACCATGTTCGCCGCGGAGTCTTTTGATCCCCGGCTGATCTGGGATAAAATCGAGGAGAGTTCCCGTGACTGAAACTCAGGCTGTTATCTCTCAAAAAAAACGCTTCTCCATGGTGTGGATCATCCCCATCGTTGCCATGCTACTCGGTGGCTGGATGGCCGTGCATAATTTTCAGACACGCGGCCCGTTGATCACCATCGCGTTTGTCAGTGCAGAAGGGATTGAAGCGGGGAAGACCCATATCAAAGCATTGAGTGTTGATGTCGGCGTGGTGAAAAGTGTCACCTTGAATAAAAAACGCGATGGCGTCCTTGTTACCGCTCAAATTCAAAAACAGAGCAGTGACCTGCTGCGTGACGACAGTCAGTTCTGGGTGGTGCGCCCGCGCATCGGTGCCAGCGGGATTTCCGGCCTCGGCACCCTGCTCAGCGGCGCTTATATCGAACTCTCCCCAGGCAACGGATCACCAGGTCACAGTCATTTCATCGGCCTGAACGAACCACCGCTGACACCGGCCAATACTCCGGGATTGCATGTCACGCTGGTCGGCACCGATCAGACGTCACTCAATTCCGGCGAGCCGGTGCTGTATCGCGGTTTTGAGGTCGGTCGTGTCGAAAAGACCGCCTTCGACACAAAAAAACGCCAAATCCGTTTTTCCCTGTTTATCAATGCCCCCTACGATGATCTGGTCACGGAAAACACCCGATTCTGGAATGCCAGCGGCATTGCCGTCAAAATGGATGCGGAGGGCGTGCGCCTTAACAGTGAATCCGTCGAATCCCTGCTCATCGGCGGCATATCATTTGCCCTGCCCGACAACCTTCCGCCCGGCGGAGCCGTGGAAGACGGCCGTGAGTTTCTCCTCTACCCTGACAAGGAGAGCATCAACCACACCAGCTACAAACATACCGCCGACTATCTGCTGTTGTTTGACAGTTCGGTCCGTGGCCTGCTGCCGGGAGCCCCGGTCACCTATCGAGGTCTGGAGATCGGCAAAGTGGTGGGGATCTCGTTTGATTATCTGCCTGAGGAGGATCTTTACCTGGACAACGATTACAAAAAAGTTCCGGTGTTGATTCGCCTAACACCGGCAGCGTTGACCGGCAACGACACACCGCAAACCATTGGGGCCATGCAACAGCGCCTTCATGACAGCGTTGCCAAAGGATTGCGCGCTACCCTGAAAACGGGCAACCTGCTGACCGGCAGTCTGTATATTTCTCTGGACTTTCTTGACAAGCCTCCGGCGGCTGAGATGCAACACCTGGCGGGCTATGCCGTGTTGCCAACCTCCTCCGGCGGCTTTGACCAGATTCAGAACAAAATCACCCAATTGCTTGATACCATCAATCAGTTGCCGTTGAAAGAAACCGTTCTCAGTGCCGACAGCACCCTGAAAACTATCGGTTCAGCAGCGGCCCAGGCCGACCAGACCCTGGCTGAGCTGGATCAGCTTCTCAGTACCGAGGACACACAGAATTTACCGGTTGAATTGCGTGACACGTTGGAAAACCTGCGCCATAACCTCAGCGGGCTGGCAGGAGACTTTTCGGCGGGCTCCCCCTTCTACCGCAAACTCAACGGCAACCTCGACCAGCTGCAAAAAACCTTGCACAGTGTCGACCAGCTCAGTGTTCAGCTGGCTACCCAACCCAGTGAATTGCTTTTTTCCGATCCCCTTCCCGAGGATCCCCTGGCAGGAGATAGCTTATGAGACATGCATCCTTTTTTGCAGCAACCGTCAGCACCCTGATTCTGCTCCTCGTTGCCGGTTGCAGCACTCCGACAACACCGAAAACCTACTACTATCTCATTGCACCGGACTATCAGGCCTCTGCCGCCCTTTCGGCACCTACGGACATCAGTGTTGAATGCGCGCCTTTTTTAAGCCAGGGAGGACTGGTGGTCGAAAACAGTGATCAAACCATTGTTACCGCGCACTACCACCGTTGGGCCGAGCCGCTGCCGTCAATGATCTCCCGTTATCTGCAGCGCCGTCTGCAAAGCGCTCTGCGCCCTGAGGCCAACCCGCCTGCCATCACCCTGCTGATTGACCGGTTTCACCGCCTCAAGAACGGAACGGTGATCTATAGTGGACAATGGTGGACACAAGGAAAATCACCTCAGCCGTTCAGCTATCGGGAACAGCCGACATCCGCTGGTTACGACGGCACCGTCGCCAGCTTGCACCATCTACTCGACCAACAGGCCCTGACTCTGGTCGACGCGCTGGCTCCCGACACACTGGCTCAAACGGACGCGCCATGAGCGAAGAAACACCCACGCTGCTGCCACGCCTGCTGGCCACGAATGCGTTACGCGCCAACCTGAGCAAACACATGCAGCTTAACCAGATGGCGGACTCCAAAGCAGCGATGATCCTCACGGCATCATCGCTGATTATCACCATCACCCTCACCCAGTATGACCGGTTGCAACTGTCCACGGTTCTGATCCTTGCCGGTTCAGGACTGCTGGCCATCTTATTCTCCATCCTGGCGATTATCCCACCATTGCATGCCGGCGGTGAAACCAACCTGTTCTACTTCCGCTCTTTTTCCCAGCTCAGCGAAGAGGAATTCAGCAACCGTTTTAAAGAGACAATTGCCGACAAAGAAGCCCTGTACAATGCCTACCTTCACGAGATCTATTATCTGGGAAAACACCGCCTGACCCGGAAATACGCTCTGATCCGCAATGGTTTGTGGTGTCTGATGGGGGGTCTGATCGGCGCAACCCTCAGCGCCGACATCCACCGTTTTTCTATTTAACCTTCATAAAAACAAGCGTTTCCACAAAAAATACCGTGTGTAGCGCCCGCTAACTTTAAAAAAAATGAAAAAATGTCTAAATTTTGAAAAAAAAGTGCTAGAATAGATTCCATATTTCTAATGTAATTTAAATTCACATTAAAAAACGGCCTTCCTCACAAAATGTGGAGCAGGAAAATGACGGACACGATCAGCAATCATATTCGCAAAGTCCGGGAAATTTCGCCACCGCCGGAGCAATTCGCCCAGCTGCTGCAAATGATCAGCGATGATCACAGCGATTTGACAGAGCTGGTTACCCTGCTGGAAGTCCATCCATTCATCACAGCCCGCCTGCTGCAGTGCGCCAACTCCGCCTATTTTCGCCAGGCCGGAGAAATTGACAACGTCCGCGATGCGGTTATCCGGGTGCTCGGCCTGTCACTGACCCGCAGCCTGACTCTGGCCTTTCTGGTGTCCGACAGCTTTGACCTCAATAACGTCAGCAATTTTGATGGCCAGCGGCATTGGTTTATCGCGCTGGTCACCGCAACCATGGCCCGCGAGATGGCGCCACGGCTTAAACACCCGATCGACCAGGTGCCGGCGTTGTATAGTGCCGGCATGTTGCATAACATCGGTGTTGCCGCCCTGGCCCATTGTTTTCCTGAACAGATGAATCAGGCCCTGATGACGGATACCGTCAGCCTGTCGGAAAAAACCCTCCACCTGTTTCACCTCGACCACTATCAGGCCGGAGCCCTGCTGATCCGCAGCTGGAATCTGCCCAAAAGTATCATCGAGCCGATTCTCCACCTGCGTAACCCGAACTATCAGGGCCCCTGTTCCAATTCAGCCCAGCTGATTCGCCTGTGCAGCACCCTGGCCAACCTGATGTACAAAAAAGAATTTCACACTCTGAGAAATTACAGCGTTGATCCTTCGTTTATGTCTCGAATTTCATTGGAAGAAAGCATTTTTTTCATTGAAAGCCAGTGTCGCAACCTCGACGAAATAAGCCAGATGATGTCCCGCTGATCTCAGCCAAAACCTGCCACAACGAGCGGCATACTTTGCCGGCAACACCGGCATAAAACCCGCCTTCTGCTATACTTTAGCAAGATGTTGAAAAAGCCCCTTCCAGTATCCAAGGGCGTTTCAACGACCTGTAACGCTGCTGACGCGAAAAAGATTCAAAATACTGCCATGAATGCTGATTGAGAACGCCCCTCAGCAAAAAAATTTATTTTAAAAAAAGGCTGGAGGATTGTATGAACATCGCTGTCGCCAAAGAGATCAAAAACAACGAATACCGGGTCGCCATGACCGCACAAGGGGTGGCGCGTCTGACCGGACTGGGACATCATGTCAGTATCGAACAGAATGCCGGAACCGGCAGCGGCATCAGCGACAGCGATTATCTCAATGCCGGCGCCCATATCGCCTTTGACCGCGCCGAACTGTTTCAACGGGCCGACTTGATCGTCAAAGTAAAGGAGCCGCAAGCCGAAGAACTCCCCCTGCTCAGAGCCGGACAAACACTCTTCACCTACCTTCACCTGGCGGCCCTGCCTGATCTGACCCGGCAATTGCTCGACATCGGCATCACGGCGATCGGCTATGAAACGGTTACCGCGCCTCACGGCAACCTGCCCTTACTCCATCCCATGAGCCTGATTGCCGGACGCATGGCGGTACAGACCGGCGCGTCTTTATTGGAAAAAACCCACGGCGGCCAAGGCATTCTGCTCGGCGGCGCTCCCGGAACCGGGCGCGGACGGGTTGTCCTTCTCGGTGCCGGAACCGTTGGAGAAAATGCCGTTGAAATCGCTGTCGGCATGGGTGCGGAAGTGGTCGTTATGAATCGAAGTGCCCGTCGCCTCGAACAGCTTGAACAACGCTATGCCAACCGCATTACCACGCACGTCCTGAGTGATGCGGTTCTTCACGAACAAACCCGTCAGGCCGATCTACTGATCGGCGCTGTGCTCGTTCCCGGAGCCAAAGCCCCGCAACTGGTCAGCCGCGAGATGGTGGCCGCCATGAAGCCGGGCAGCGTCATCGTCGATGTCGCCATTGATCAGGGGGGCTGCGTTGAAACGATTCGCCCGACCAGTCACGCCAATCCCACTTACATTGAGCACGACGTTATTCATTACGCCGTCACCAACATTCCAGGCGCGGTGGCCCGCACCAGCACTCTGGCACTGACCAGTCGCACCCTGCCTTTCATCGAGCAATTGGCCATCATGGAACCGAAGAAGCCTGTCGTCGCAACCCTCATCTGGCCAATGGGGTTAACGTTCATGATGGAATCCTGTACAATCGCCAGATTGGCGAAGCCCACAGCCTAAACTCCGCCACGTTGGAGACATGGCTCACCACGCCGCACTCGTAAACAGGAGCATCAATGACCATCACATTTTACCGGACAGCCTTATGCCCTCGCTGTTTTCTGGCCAAACGCGCCCTGGATAAAGTTGTTGCCGGAACCGATATCACCGTTGAAACCGTTGAAATTGCCACCACAGCCATCAACAGTTGGCGCGACGGAATCCGCATGATTCCAGCTTTAAAAATTGGTGATGAGATTCTCAGCGGTGTCCTGCTCGACGAACAACGCATTCGCAGATTTATTGATCAGAACCAGAAAGACCAAACGCCTACGTAGACAGGCTGAACAGGATAAAAATCTGATACTGAACCCAGCCCCACTTCAAACAGATCCGGGGTTCATCAGACCTTTATCAGATTGTCATCTTGTCAGATAACGTCTTGTTTTCTCGTCCGTCTGATCCCGAAGGAAACCATCGAGCAGATCAAAATAAAGTTATTTCTTTGAATAGGCAAAGCCGTTGCCGTCAAAAGACCAGTCTGAAAAGGCAAACATAAAGGGATGATGTAACGTACGAAAAAACCATTGATTGCGATGATTAAAACCGATGACACGGCTCATGGTTGAAAAATCGAGCTGCCAGCCGTCCTCACAGCGTTCAAAAAAATACGGCGACCACTGGCGCTGGTCCAACGGGAAGCGCACAACCGCTAAAGGGCCCTGCTCAAACACTTCCGCCTGCGCCAAGCTGTTTTCCAGATCACGCCGCTCGTTATTCTGCTGCGCATCCGTCACCAGCCAACTGGCAAAAAACTCGCGTGTTGCCGGGGTGTACAGAGTCAATTCGGCATCTTTGACATGCTCTTCCAGCACTTGCCGATAACATTCCAGCGCCGCCAACGGCGTCGGTTGGGCAACAAAACGACTGCGTACCGAGTGTGACATGGGACCGCTGAATTCAGGAGACAGCGGCTTATTGATAGGAACCGACGCCACCGCGCCACCACCGCCGGAATAACGTCCGTCCATCCCCTGGGTCGGCAACACCTCATCCTCCGGCCGTTCCGCAACCAGTAACTCCAGGCTCGCCTCAATACCGTCGCCCACGCGGTTCGCGGCAAAGAAGGGCGTCATCTGGTCATGCTCGATCCGCGCCACAATGACGTCACTGAACACACCTTCAAGATCATAACCGATCTCGACACGCACCTGTTGCGACACCGGGTCCACCATCAGCACCACACCGCGTGCACCACCGGCCAGTTGTCCCACATGATGTTCTTCCATCCAATGCAATGCCGCAGCATCCATATCCGCGGGTGAGGTCGCCAAAGTCACCACCTGAAGCTGAACACCATTGTGCTTAAGCATTGAATGCGCCAGTTGTTCAATGCGCTGCGTCGCCTGTGATGACAACAATCCGGCCTGGTCAACCACGGCACGCTCATCTGCCGTTGATCGTTCGCAGCCACCGGCACAGAACACCACCGCCAGCAGAGCAAAAACACTAGCGCTCTTCAGTACCCTCGTCAGCAGGTTCATCTTCAGGCTCTTGTGGGTCAAGATCGGCATTCTCCTCTTCCGAGTTTGTCTCATCCGTCGCCTCAACGGTTTCATCCTCATCCGTCGCCATCGACTCAGGTTCTTCAGTAACCACATCCTGATCCTCCCTGGCTGGAGCCTCTCTCAAGGTACCTTCCTGCGATGGCTTTGGGTCCGGATAGGAGCGATCCTCAAAATTTTTCACATTGGCCGATGAGCCCGGATAGCGATCACTGTAATGAATCACCCCCTTCTCATCCACCCATTTATACAACGGTCCGGCAACAAGCATCGCCGGGAACAGACACATCAAACACAAGCAAACCACAACGTAACGCATGGCTTCCTCCACCAATAAGGTTGATGCCTAAAAAACCGTTCACACTCATCATAGATACTCGAAAAAAATCAAAAACACCAGTGTTGTTATCACTCTGCAGAGAGAATCTCAACGAGTCTGCAGCCCTCAATTGCGACCCCATTTCCGGCAGAACAAAGACTGAACGTCCCGTTAAAAACAAACCCTTAAATTCAATCGTTATTCCCGCGCGGGCGGAAATCCAATTTCAATGAGGAAAAATGTCCCCCAGCAGGCTGAAAAATAAAAAAGCGCCACTGGCAATACCACCAACAGCGCTTCGGTGCTAAAACTGAGCTGGTTCCGTCACGACGCACAGTCCTCCTGTTCAAATTCGGGATAAGGCTGCGGATCACACAACAGTTCCGGATTCACCGCTACTTTACGGCATTTTCCGCAGATATAACGCAAATTTGTCGGGAAATTGTGGCAATTTTGCGGTGGTTTCAGACTCGGCGTGCCACACCAATCCCGTCGACAGCCCTTGCCCAAAGGTTGACACAGGCGATCCACATCCAACGATACCGCGCCACAGCGAGCACACATAAACGCCTGGGCGTCATCCGGAACCGGAATGCATTTCGAAAGATTTTCCATGCGATCATGCTTTTCTTGCGTCATAGACTACTCCTTAAATGATTTTGAAATTCAACGTTCTGTTTTAAGTTTAGCATGAAGAAAAGGAATGACGAGCAATAAGAGAATCCCTTTTTCATTCTTCAGGCACCCGCGAGGGGTGCGACCGTTGCGCCGTTGCTCGCTACTGAAGCTGCGGCACGTTTCAATCCACGCACCCGCGAGGGGTGCGACAAAATTTCCTTAGTACCATCCTCATTCTGATGCAAGTTTCAATCCACGCACCCGCGAGGGGTGCGACGGAGGTAGAAATGAGCTACCAAGGGAAAGTCTATAGTTTCAATCCATGCACCCGCGAGGGGTGCGACAGCGGCCAGACCGACAACAACCAGATTCATGATTGTTTCAATCCACGCACCCGCGAGGGGTGCGACCGGGGCCGTCGCCGCCTTATTTATGTTCAGGGGGGTTTCAATCCACGCACCCGCGAGGGGTGCGACCCCTTGTACCAACGGCACTCTATACGCCACCAAGTGTTTCAATCCACGCACCCGCGAGGGGTGCGACTTGGCGATGTACTTGGCGTCGATCCAGACGGTGACGTTTCAATCCACGCACCCGCGAGGGGTGCGACTTGATACGGTCGTTGGCGGTGGGCTGCTTGACGTGTTTCAATCCACGCACCCGCGAGGGGTGCGACGCGGACTGTATCCATAGCATCGCGGCTGGTTTGTTGTTTCAATCCACGCACCCGCGAGGGGTGCGACCGCAGCCTGATCAACTAACGGAGCAGGGGAGCGATGTTTCAATCCACGCACCCGCGAGGGGTGCGACAGGCGCTGACGTCTACGATTTGACGCATTAGGGAGGTTTCAATCCACGCACCCGCGAGGGGTGCGACCCCGCCGTCACGCATATTTTCGCGGGTTTCTTTAGTTTCAATCCACGCACCCGCGAGGGGTGCGACTCCCGCCGTCACGCATATTTTCGCGGGTTTCTTTAGTTTCAATCCACGCACCCGCGAGGGGTGCGACACCCCCGACATCTCTTTAGCGTCATCCTCATTATTGTTTCAATCCACGCACCCGCGAGGGGTGCGACGGTTCATTGTTCCAGGTACGGTTAAGGGTGCGAGGGTTTCAATCCACGCACCCGCGAGGGGTGCGACCGATACCGTTAGAAAACTGATCACCGGTAAGAGCCGTTTCAATCCACGCACCCGCGAGGGGTGCGACTATAGAGCTTAAATATCTTTGCGAAACTCCAACGGTTTCAATCCACGCACCCGCGAGGGGTGCGACCGGTCAGCCAGTACCTCGTTGAGGCCGTTATATTTGTTTCAATCCACGCACCCGCGAGGGGTGCGACATCTCACGCTCAACACGGTTAGCCATGGTGACGATGTTTCAATCCACGCACCCGCGAGGGGTGCGACGAGAATCAAAACGGGTTGTTCGTTATTTTGAAGAGTTTCAATCCACGCACCCGCGAGGGGTGCGACATGCGACAAACAAACAAGATGCGGCGACAAAGAGGTTTCAATCCACGCACCCGCGAGGGGTGCGACACTCATGGATTGTTGCGCCGAGGTCTCCATCATTTGTTTCAATCCACGCACCCGCGAGGGGTGCGACACCCGTGAGCAAGCAACCCTGTAACGTTCTCCAAGTTTCAATCCACGCACCCGCGAGGGGTGCGACGCGATCTGATCGACTACGGCAGCCGCAATGATGACGTTTCAATCCACGCACCCGCGAGGGGTGCGACTGGGTGATCAACAGCCGAGTTATAAGCGATTGCGCGTTTCAATCCACGCACCCGCGAGGGGTGCGACGATGAATGAGGCCGGCACCTTTGAGGATCTGTAGAGTTTCAATCCACGCACCCGCGAGGGGTGCGACTCATAAGATTTTTTCTAAGGAAGCTGAGTCTCTTGTTTCAATCCACGCACCCGCGAGGGGTGCGACTGCTTTTGATGACTATACGGGGTCATTCAGTTACGTTTCAATCCACGCACCCGCGAGGGGTGCGACCCTCATCGGTTGTATCAACACGGTAATCCGACTTAGTTTCAATCCACGCACCCGCGAGGGGTGCGACGAAAGAATTTCGAAGCTTCCCCGAGCTTCGAGCGTTTCAATCCACGCACCCGCGAGGGGTGCGACATCTGATTTCTGGTGGTATCAGTATAGGTCAAAAGTTTCAATCCACGCACCCGCGAGGGGTGCGACCTTAATTTGGTTTACAGCATAATAACTTTTTCCCGTTTCAATCCACGCACCCGCGAGGGGTGCGACTGATAAACCTGAGGACGGCCACGCTTCCCAGGAAGTTTCAATCCACGCACCCGCGAGGGGTGCGACATCACCGTTCGTGATTTTTTCACTCGTAAATGGTGGTTTCAATCCACGCACCCGCGAGGGGTGCGACGCGGGCTCTGGCTCGACATCGCCGAAACCTGAGCAGTTTCAATCCACGCACCCGCGAGGGGTGCGACGAGATTGGCGTAACCTTGACGACCATAATCCTCAAGTTTCAATCCACGCACCCGCGAGGGGTGCGACTAACCACTCTTCATGCTGGCAAAAATCAAATTCGTTTCAATCCACGCACCCGCGAGGGGTGCGACTCATCTTCCTTTAAACCCTTGCGAAGCACATAACGTTTCAATCCACGCACCCGCGAGGGGTGCGACGACTATAAAACAAGAGCTTGATATTCAGAAGGAAGTTTCAATCCACGCACCCGCGAGGGGTGCGACCAGCAGCCTTTTTGTACAGATTTACGCACACGCTGTTTCAATCCACGCACCCGCGAGGGGTGCGACGCTCAACATTTTCTGAACTACTTAGCGCAATCAGCGTTTCAATCCACGCACCCGCGAGGGGTGCGACAAAAAACGTGCTGTACTTTGGGGAGAAGTGCTTCGGGTTTCAATCCACGCACCCGCGAGGGGTGCGACCCACAGGGCGGTCAATGCAGTCATGACGACACCGTTTCAATCCACGCACCCGCGAGGGGTGCGACAAATTCTTCTCACAGATCAACGTTAAACTGAAACAGTTTCAATCCACGCACCCGCGAGGGGTGCGACAGAGGCAATGCATCGCGGAGAGCACCGCAGGTTTGTTTCAATCCACGCACCCGCGAGGGGTGCGACACCCAGCGGCACCACCGTTCCGGTCTCCATGCACGTTTCAATCCACGCACCCGCGAGGGGTGCGACAGCCGTCTTTGTTCCCAGTCGCTTTTAGTGAGATCGTTTCAATCCACGCACCCGCGAGGGGTGCGACCCGGGGTGATTCTGTAGTGGGGCGATACTATGAAGTTTCAATCCACGCACCCGCGAGGGGTGCGACGGCGGCGGCGGTGGATTTTTACCGCGCCCAGTTTGTTTCAATCCACGCACCCGCGAGGGGTGCGACAGCTCACCGGTAGACAATTTGCCGTTTTGTAGGATGTTTCAATCCACGCACCCGCGAGGGGTGCGACCCAGTCTGTCATTGATTCTCTGGGGACATCGTCGTTTCAATCCACGCACCCGCGAGGGGTGCGACCGCGTCTTTGATGTCGTGGCTTGAGGACCATACTTCGTTTCAATCCACGCACCCGCGAGGGGTGCGACGTGGCATAAGGTCAAAGTCAAAACCCGGTTGTTGTTTCAATCCACGCACCCGCGAGGGGTGCGACCGTGTCTCTGTTCGGTTTTGGTATCTCTCAACTTAGTTTCAATCCACGCACCCGCGAGGGGTGCGACGTCGTGCCCTCCTGATCGGATGGAAAAGTATAGCCGGTTTCAATCCACGCACCCGCGAGGGGTGCGACGCTATTGCGATCACGCCTCCGGCCAGATCACCATTGTTTCAATCCACGCACCCGCGAGGGGTGCGACTTTTTGACCGCGTCTACCAGGTGGACGATGACGGGTTTCAATCCACGCACCCGCGAGGGGTGCGACACGACGGCGGCGGCGAGATGACCGGGTCCGAGGTGGTTTCAATCCACGCACCCGCGAGGGGTGCGACCGAATAACACAGCGTGTTTCCGGGCCGCATCTGGGTTTCAATCCACGCACCCGCGAGGGGTGCGACCGATATTGGCTTGCACCATTTGCAGGGCACCGTTGTTTCAATCCACGCACCCGCGAGGGGTGCGACGCCGATCCACTGCTGTGGTGCACCGCGTTTTTACGCGTTTCAATCCACGCACCCGCGAGGGGTGCGACCTCTTGATGCTAATCCTGATTCTGACATTGATGATGTTTCAATCCACGCACCCGCGAGGGGTGCGACGCTTTCTTGGTTACGTTCGATTTCTTGACATAGTCGTTTCAATCCACGCACCCGCGAGGGGTGCGACCCGGGGTGATTCTGTAGTGGGGCGATACTATGAAGTTTCAATCCACGCACCCGCGAGGGGTGCGACGTCAGCACCCTGCTCAAAATGCGCGGCCGCACCTGGTTTCAATCCACGCACCCGCGAGGGGTGCGACGCCAGCCGCTCCCACACTTGTGGATGCTGCAACCTGTTTCAATCCACGCACCCGCGAGGGGTGCGACGGTAACACAAGGATGCCGCGGCAAGGCCGATCAAGTTTCAATCCACGCACCCGCGAGGGGTGCGACTGCCTTGTCACTAAAAACAAACAGGAATCAAGAAGTTTCAATCCACGCACCCGCGAGGGGTGCGACCGTAACGGTTGCCCTTGGCTACTATGTCGATATCGGTTTCAATCCACGCACCCGCGAGGGGTGCGACACCCAGCGGCACCACCGTTCCGGTCTCCATGCACGTTTCAATCCACGCACCCGCGAGGGGTGCGACAGCCGTCTTTGTTCCCAGTCGCTTTTAGTGAGATCGTTTCAATCCACGCACCCGCGAGGGGTGCGACAGCTCACCGGTAGACAATTTGCCGTTTTGTAGGATGTTTCAATCCACGCACCCGCGAGGGGTGCGACCCAGTCTGTCATTGATTCTCTGGGGACATCGTCGTTTCAATCCACGCACCCGCGAGGGGTGCGACCGCGTCTTTGATGTCGTGGCTTGAGGACCATACTTCGTTTCAATCCACGCACCCGCGAGGGGTGCGACGTGGCATAAGGTCAAAGTCAAAACCCGGTTGTTGTTTCAATCCACGCACCCGCGAGGGGTGCGACCGTGTCTCTGTTCGGTTTTGGTATCTCTCAACTTAGTTTCAATCCACGCACCCGCGAGGGGTGCGACGTCGTGCCCTCCTGATCGGATGGAAAAGTATAGCCGGTTTCAATCCACGCACCCGCGAGGGGTGCGACGCTATTGCGATCACGCCTCCGGCCAGATCACCATTGTTTCAATCCACGCACCCGCGAGGGGTGCGACTTTTTGACCGCGTCTACCAGGTGGACGATGACGGGTTTCAATCCACGCACCCGCGAGGGGTGCGACACGACGGCGGCGGCGAGATGACCGGGTCCGAGGTGGTTTCAATCCACGCACCCGCGAGGGGTGCGACCGAATAACACAGCGTGTTTCCGGGCCGCATCTGGGTTTCAATCCACGCACCCGCGAGGGGTGCGACCGATATTGGCTTGCACCATTTGCAGGGCACCGTTGTTTCAATCCACGCACCCGCGAGGGGTGCGACGCCGATCCACTGCTGTGGTGCACCGCGTTTTTACGCGTTTCAATCCACGCACCCGCGAGGGGTGCGACCGAATAACACAGCGTGTTTCCGGGCCGCATCTGGGTTTCAATCCACGCACCCGCGAGGGGTGCGACCGATATTGGCTTGCACCATTTGCAGGGCACCGTTGTTTCAATCCACGCACCCGCGAGGGGTGCGACGCCGATCCACTGCTGTGGTGCACCGCGTTTTTACGCGTTTCAATCCACGCACCCGCGAGGGGTGCGACCTCTTGATGCTAATCCTGATTCTGACATTGATGATGTTTCAATCCACGCACCCGCGAGGGGTGCGACACACCTCATCCAACATCGTCCGCGCCATGGCCCTGTTTCAATCCACGCACCCGCGAGGGGTGCGACTACTTTCTTCTCGGTGCTGTTGGGTTCTCTTTATCGTTTCAATCCACGCACCCGCGAGGGGTGCGACCATGAAAAACACTTTGTCCAGGCGAGTAATAACTGTTTCAATCCACGCACCCGCGAGGGGTGCGACTGCAGCGTCTATGCCAGGGAAATAAACCCTATCCGTTTCAATCCACGCACCCGCGAGGGGTGCGACGTGTCCGCAGACAGATCAACCGTGTCGGTGCTGGTGTTTCAATCCACGCACCCGCGAGGGGTGCGACTCTCTGAGATACGCTATTCATCCCATGCATATCGTGTTTCAATCCACGCACCCGCGAGGGGTGCGACAACGCGGATTGACAAGCCGCAAACGAAAGCGCCGGGTTTCAATCCACGCACCCGCGAGGGGTGCGACAACATTGGCCAGCTTGATAAATATGTGTCTATCCAGTTTCAATCCACGCACCCGCGAGGGGTGCGACATATCACCAATAGAGCAATCATGCAGCGCCTTGATGTTTCAATCCACGCACCCGCGAGGGGTGCGACTGAGGCCTCCGGTATGTTTGCTTGGGCATTGCAAGTTTCAATCCACGCACCCGCGAGGGGTGCGACCGTGGCGACGAGCAGGTCGGCACCATTAACTATACGTTTCAATCCACGCACCCGCGAGGGGTGCGACGCCCGACAAGCTCATAGCATCCCCACGAAAGCATGGCGTTTCAATCCACGCACCCGCGAGGGGTGCGACAGTCTATAGACGCTTATCCTGTCGCGTATCGTCAGTTTCAATCCACGCACCCGCGAGGGGTGCGACGGCTGCGCAAATCTGACAAGATGCGCCGCTTCCGTGTTTCAATCCACGCACCCGCGAGGGGTGCGACTTGAGTAGACACGGCACTCCGCACAAGATCAAAGAGTTTCAATCCACGCACCCGCGAGGGGTGCGACAAAGCGGGTGCCAGAACTGAGAAAGCGTCTATTGCGTTTCAATCCACGCACCCGCGAGGGGTGCGACGAAAACGACACCGGCGCTTACATTGTCCATGTGTCCGTTTCAATCCACGCACCCGCGAGGGGTGCGACCAAGTAAGGGGAAATTGATGGAACCGAAAACGACAGTTTCAATCCACGCACCCGCGAGGGGTGCGACTGCGATCAGCAGTGGTGGCTTGCCCTGCAGGGCCTCGTTTCAATCCACGCACCCGCGAGGGGTGCGACCACTTAAGATGCGGAAATAATCGCCCGATAGCGCGTTTCAATCCACGCACCCGCGAGGGGTGCGACCTGATTCACGGCCATATCACTGCCGATATTGAGGTTTCAATCCACGCACCCGCGAGGGGTGCGACTCAACCTGTTCCGGCTCAGGAGTTGGCAAAGCAGTTTCAATCCACGCACCCGCGAGGGGTGCGACACTCGTTTGCAGCTGAATATATAAGGTATGGATCTGTTTCAATCCACGCACCCGCGAGGGGTGCGACGTGCCGACGAATCGGGTCAAATCAAGCCCACATTGTTTCAATCCACGCACCCGCGAGGGGTGCGACCGAGATATCCGGCGTAGTGGATCAGCTCTTTATAGGTTTCAATCCACGCACCCGCGAGGGGTGCGACCCCGCGTTGCTGCATGATTATTGTTTTGTTGCGTCGTTTCAATCCACGCACCCGCGAGGGGTGCGACGCGTAATTACAGTTATGACAGCTGATCAGTATCAAGTTTCAATCCACGCACCCGCGAGGGGTGCGACGGATTAAATCTGCTGGAATCGTTTTAGCTAAGTCGTTTCAATCCACGCACCCGCGAGGGGTGCGACTTGATCTGACGTGTATGTTTGATTGTGGCGAAATGTTTCAATCCACGCACCCGCGAGGGGTGCGACTGCACGCTGATAACAGCGTGATTCTACTTTGTAATTTTCTATCAATTCGCGAAGCATCGGGATCAGTGCAAAAAAATCCCGACAAAAATAACGCCCTGAAAACTTTTATTCTATTTTCAAAGACCTACAGCAGCGCGAACCTCCCGGGGATTTGCGTATCACTGGAGGTTCGCTAAATGATTAAGGGCCCTTCCTGATCGATTCCCTCTTTGGCTCCGACATGCTCGACCCGGTTTCGCCAGTTGGCTCCGAGAAAGTAAAAACGCAGGCTGTCGCGCTCGTCGTCGATGACATCGAGAAGCTGTTGCCGCATCTGGGTCCATTGCGCTGGATCGACAAGGCATTCAAACACGGAATATTGCACGCGTTGGCCGTGATTCTGGCAGATTTTTGCAACCCGCCGCAGACGCTTGGCTCCGGTGCGGCAGGTTGTGGCGACATCGTAACTGACCAAGACCATCATGGGTCACCTCCATAAAAACGGCGGGTAGTCGTCCAGATCGCCACGCAAATACCGGCTGAGCAGCTGGGCCTGGGCATAGAGGGCCATGCCCAAGGGGATTTTTTCTTTCAGGAAGGGATGCTCTATCTCTTCCTGCTTGCGTTTCTGGTAGGCGACCAGCAGGGTCTTGCGCGTCTCGTCACTCATAGTCACGGCCCCGGAGTCGGTGACGGTAAAACCTTTTGGTTTGACCTGACCGAGATTGATCAGCGACAACGCCAGACGATCCGCCAACATGGGGCGGAATTCTTCCATCAGATCCAGAGCCAGGCCATAGCGCCCCGGTCGATCACGATGCAGAAAACCCACGGCCGGATCAAGGCCGACGCTTTCCAGAGCGGAGCGGGCATCATGGGCAAGCAGCGCATAGATAAAAGAAAGCAGACAGTTGACCGGATCAAGGGGCGGACGGCGGTTGCGCCCCGTAAATGAAAACGTCTCTTTCTGGGCGACAATCAGATGGTCAAACTGATCGAAATAATCCCTGGCGGCGCGCCCTTCTATGCCGCGCACGGTTTCCAGATCGTCCTCAGCCAACAATTTCCGGCTGTAACGGGTCAAGCCCTGGCAGGTCTGTTCAATATCGGTTTCAACCGTCTTTTGCTGATGGTCACGCAACACGCGCTGCAAACTGGTGCGGCAATTGGCGACCTTGCCCAGCACGAACAGGCGCGCCAGCCGGGCGGATGCCTTGTCGCAATCGGCCTGGCGATACTGCTCACGCCGGAGCAGCACATTGCCGCTCACCGGCCCCTGCACCCGGGCCAGAAAACGGCCGTATTCCGTCATGAAACTGACCGAGACATCGTTTTCAGCACAATGTCCGAGCAGAAAAGGGCTGCACAGCACATTGCCGAAACAAACAATTGAACTCAGGGTGTGGATGGGCAAGCGCAGGCGATTTTCCCGCTCGACCTGGACCACCACGGTTTCCCCTTCCTTGTGCAGATAGGTCCCCTGCGTGGTCACGTAGAGTGTGTTGAGCATCTTTTTCATCCGGTTCTCCCGATCATGGCCGCCAGATATTTCTTCACGGAACGCTGCTTTTCGCAGCTGTGTGGCAGACATAAATGCAGCAATGAACACTGATCACATTTTTTGGAATAGACAGCCGGTGGTGTGTGCTGCCGGGCGATCAGATCATGCACCTGTTGGGCGATGGACAGAGTGAGTTCGCGTAACGCAGGATCAAACACTACGGCTTTACGCCGGCGTTTCTGGCCGTAAAACAGCGCGCCCTCGGCAATGTCCACCGACAGCATCTCTTCCAGACACAGCGCCTGGGCGCACAGTTGCACCTCATCACACTGATCCTTCTTGGGGCGGCCGCGTTTATACTCCACGGGCAACACCGTTCCGTCGGCGTGAAACTCCACCACGTCGGCCTGCCCGCTTAATCCCAAACGGCTGGAACGAATCGGCAGGGTCCGCACGATACGCACCCCGCCGATTTTCGTTTTTTCATGGCTGTCCACCCGTTCATGCAGCACCTGCCCTTCAGCGGTGTAGCGATTTTCCGCCCACAGCTGTTCAACGTGGATCAAAGCGCACTGGCGTGGGCAGAACATGTAGTGCTGCAACGCCGACAGCATGATGTAGTCGGATTCGTCATACATTAGCGCTGCCGTCTCTTTTCCGCCTCTTCGGCGTTAATAGCGCGGATCTCGTCCATCAACGCCTGGGCATCCTGTTGCTTCTGATAGGCGGACTTGGATTGCCGGGTGAGATGGCGTGAACCTTTGATGTCCGATTCCTGCAATGAAAACGCCCAACCTCCCAGTTGTCTCGAAATGCTGCGAGACAACGATTTCAGATCTGAAATTTCAGATTTCAAAGGCTCGAAAGGTTGCATCCTTTCGAGCACATGGCAGATGGAGCGCACTTCTCCGGCCGAGCCTTTGGCATAGTAGAGAAACTGGAGCAGTTCCGGCGTGGTGCCGCGCTCGAAGCCCTCAGCGATATTGTTCGGCACCGACAACGCCGCCCGCTGAATCTGGTTGGCCAAGTCGCCGCGTCCGCGAAACGCCGGATGTTCCGTCACCGCAAAGACATTGACGGTCAGACGGATGCCGTCTTTCCACACCGGCACATCCTCGAAGTTTTCGTATTTCATGGGTCGCTTTGCTCCATCTCAGATTTCGACTCGCTTTGCGAGATTTCAAATCTCAAATCCGAAATTTCAGATCGCCGTCATAAATTATTTCAGAATGAACTACCCCGCCGCAAGCAGCGGGGTATCAACAGCCTGTAACCTTTGCTCAATCACGCAGTGAACTGCGGGGTATTGAACCCGAATTGCGAATAAACAGCAGCTTTACTATCAAATCTGAAATTTCAAATCGCATTGGCGTTATTTAAAAGCCATCAATAATTTCTGGAGACAATCCTTCCAGCGTGGCAATTTTAAATGTCCCATCGTGGTTTACAGTAAGGGATTGATGGACTTTGGCTGAGGAATACTGACCAGCTTTGCAATTATGTTTCCACCAGACGACTTTTTCGATTGCCATACTTCCTTCAGGACGGGCAGAAGAGGCATCGCCCTCGAACAGTTTAGGCAGTACGTTTTTGATTGCTTCGGCATCGCTATCACCGAATCCGGTCCGTTCCGCAAGCTGGGGATTCATGCTGCCATACGTCACATAAACAGCTTTATCGACCCGGTGTTTCATTCCCATTGTGTCGGAGCTTTTTTTACTACCGTCACCTTCGCCACTTACGCTTTTGGTGATCTGAGTACTGGTAATACTGACCGGTTCAACACTGAAAGCAGACTGAATTGATACGGGCCCGCGAATCGGAATTGACACTCCGTCTTTTTCCTCGCTTTTAAACGCGAACAATTGACCAAAACTCCGGACATCAAGCCACTTTTCACAAGCCATTTTGCCGGCTTTTTCCGAAGAAGTTTTTTTGCTGTTAAAAGCTTCTTTACCCAGCCCATATTCACTTGACTCAGCCCTTGCCTTGAGGCTGGGCATACCATCTGTCTTCTTTTCATCAGACTGCACAAAAATGGCATGGCCGGAATCTTGTAGACGATCGCGAATTTTTCGTTTTAGGCAAACATCGGAAATTTCACCGTATCCATCATAGTCAGTACGCGGACGATTCCCGTTAAGGGGGTCACCATTCGGGTTTGCATTTTTCACAGTGAAAATCACGGCAAAATCGATTTTGTTTTCAAGGCTCATGAATTATTCTCCTTTATCTATTCCGGTGGTTTCGGTTTGTTGTTGTCGATAAGACATTTTTTGGCAGTGATATCCCAACAAGAATTCGCCGGACAGGCCCTTGTCCAGTTGAAATTCGCCCTCTTTGAATAAGCACATGACCGTATCAAGGTCTTTTTTTCTATTGGTTAAAAAACCGGCTCGGTTCCCTTGCAGTCTTTGCATATACGGTTGCAACGCTAATTCGAGATTGCGCCATGTTGAAAATGGTCTGTCGGCAAAACGCTGCATCAACCTTGCTGCTGTCGTCGGGCGGCTCTCACCGCTTACGGCAAGGGCAACTTCTTCTATCCGCTCGGCAATCGCCAGAAGGCGGCCATAAAGATAATCTCGCGTGCTTTTATTCTCATCTAACGACATTGAGTAATTCCTCCTTTTGTGTTCAGGTTGTCGTTGATAAAATCCCCGGTAAAGCGCACAGGCAACCCCAAGATTTCGTTCCCACTCCCATGACTCACAATTGTTGCGATTGCTGGCTCTGCGAACGGCAGACTCCATGATATCGCGGGGAAAAGGCTGCCCATCGACGATGGATGGCATGATTCGTTCGAGAAGGCTCTTTTTTAAAGTTTCGTGGCTTTTGAGTACATTGCCGTAAGCCGTTTCTGCGATAACTTTCGGGATCGGTGAACTCACCGGCCAAATAGTTTTTTTCTGCAGCTTTCGATTTTTAGCTTTGGATTCGACTTCTATTGTGTATCGCTGCGGCCAGGAGAATTGCAGATGCCAATCTTCCAAACGCTCGAAGAATTCACTGGCGAGTAATTGGCGATAGTAAATAACACTCATTCGCCCTGGGGTTGCCGAATCGAGTCCCATAACGATAATTTGCTCATTCGGCTCTAATTTGGCCCGATAGCCTCTGAGATATTTATTGAATTTGTGGGCGAAGGACGCACCGATATCAGTGCTGTAATCGAGCGTTTCTTCAAATTCTTGTTTTTCAGGCTCTTCCTGAAAAACAAGGGGCTGCTCAAGTAATGCGAACGTACTTTTCAAAGGATCCGGAATGGCTTTTCCCGTAACAGCCCATGTGACATAAACCTGGTCACCATTGCGAAAGCCCTGTCGGTCAATTAACCAACGCAGAGCATTATGAGCCTTTTGGGTGACTTCGTATCCCACCCCCGCAGCCTGACGGCCATTCCCCTCAGTGAACCTCCCCCGAAAAGTAAAACCGGAGGAGTCATTTGCCGACAATATTTTCGCTTTATCGCCGGTATGACGGAGTTTCGCGGGATGATTCGTTGCCAGCACCTGCTCTTTCCCGGTAACAAAACACAGTCCTGATTCTCCACCTTCGGCACTCTGAAATTGAATCCAGCTTTTCTGAAGTGTTGGATCCAGCCAGGTTTCTGCCTGCAATTCTCCTGGTTGTTCTACTTGCCAACAGACCAGAGCGTCCCCTTGTTCAACTTCGGCTTTATCCTTTTCAGCGCGCTTGTTTTTGGGAAGCGGCGGCAAAACCTTATAGATCGTTGGGAGGGGACTCTCTGAATCCACAGTCAAGGGCCAAGAGGCCAAAAACTTCTTATTCTCATCAATATACAGCACATGAGCCTGCACAAGATCAGCAACAACACGTCCTTTTTTGATGTAGTTGTAAACAGCAATGGCTTTTTTGTGCGCAAAGGGAGAATCGCACCATTGTCGCAGTTGTTTTTCATAAGACGGGAAATAGGATTTCTTCTTGCCACCAAAATCGGGATAGTCTTTTGCAACATATTGAAGTTTATCGGCTAAAGGATGAGGCGCTTCTCCGCTACTGCGTCCAGCCGATTTTTCCGTCGCGGGAAGGACAACTTGTGTCTTTTCCAGCGCATTCGCTCGTAAAAAGTTTCCGTTTCCATCAATAACAATTTTGATATGTGCATTTTGAAGGGTATGGCTGATCGGCATCAACTTTTGTTCTTCGGGAAGGTCTAAGGCAACTCCAGCTTCATAGGTTTCATACAATTTTGCCAGCCAACTCATAACAACGCCTCCTCCTGCTCCACCGCCAGAAGATTTTCTCCCAGCCCAAACTGTTTAGGAGTCATTTTGCGCAGGAAACGGCTGGCTTCACACTCTTCAGGCCGTGGAAATTCCAAAATGCCTTTACGCATGGTCGCACGCCAGAATCGGCTACGGAGTTCATTAATGCCCGTTTCATCAGGATAATCGAAACCGTGAAACATCAGTCCGAAACTGAGTTCATCAATCTTATCGTAAGCGCCTTCATTTTCACCAAACTCGCAGGGCTCGACATAGCCCTGGCAATCACGGGTGCCGAGGAAAATATCCTGCCGCCCTCCTTTTTCCAGCATGCGTTTGGCAATATTAAAGTGTTTACCGGCAATGCGGTCTTTCTCCAGCGCCGGTTGATGTTCGTTCCACTCAAAATGGGCCTTCACCTGATATTCAACATCGTGCAGAAAAGTATAAATTGCCAGGCTGTTTCCGCCCCCCCAAACCAGAGGTTTTGTCCCCTTGGTTTGCGTTCGTAACGGTTTCATCACGCGCACCTGATCAACGTGCCAGACAATCGTCGGCTTCCAGTAAATTGATTTGAGTACTCCCTTGATCGCTTCATAGGTCGGAACATGGTACGAACACTTCTCTCCACCAACCTTGGTTACCGGGTCCGTAAAGAGAGCGTACCTGCCCCACAACCTGAAACAGACACTGTTCTTCATCGATCCTCCTTTCTATGCTATCTGCGTCTCAAAATTGGTAATGATCTCAGTTGATAATCCGCATTCTTCACTGTAATGCCGTTCGTCAAGATGGAAGAAAACACCATCGTGCGCCGCCATAACGGCATCGTTATCCTTTAGTTTTTGCCAAATATTCGGGAAGACATTGACACTGAACTGTTGGGCTTGCTTGAGCAGCTGCCGCATCTTAACGGGATCTTGTTCAGCACATAATGCAGCGATGATCTCCCTCCCTTTTCCATAGGGAACAATCACGGCTTCCGTCGGCGCATCAATCGCCTTGAAAATCCTCCCTGCGGTTTTGAACGATTGCCTGAGCAGCCCTTGTGTTCTGCCGATGTTGTTTCGATTATCACTCAGCAAGTTGAGCAGATTGTCGTCCCGTCCGGCATCCCGCGCCCTGACCTTGTAGGCCATGTCATCAGCGCGGCTATGAAAGTAATAGGCAAAGTAAAGCGCCATCGTTTCAGGCAACAACAACACATCCTCTTTTTTTTCGTGAAAAACTCTAAGTGCTTTATCGCGTCCCTCTTTGATATCGGTCAACAGGTCAATTTTTTCCTCAACGGGATTTACGACATGAACTTCAGCGGTGTCCGTATCACCGTTACGGTTGCAACGTCCGGCAGCCTGGGCAATGGAATCAAGACCGGCAAGAAAACGGATGACCGAGGCAAAGTCGATATCAACACCGGCTTCAATCAGTTGCGTGCTGACACAAAGGACCGGCAATTTGTCGTCCAGCCGCCCCTTTATTTTGCTAAGGATCTTTTTTCGATGCGCCGGGCACATTCCGGTACTGAGATGAAAAACACTTTGAGCCTCCAAGTGCTGTGAGCAACAAGCATAAAGACGGCGAGCCCAGTCTTTAGTGTTGACGATAACCAGGCAACTCCCTTTGGTTCGGTATTCATTTAAGGCCAGTTCGGCAATTTCCGACTCCCTCCAGCCTCCCGTTTTGATCTGATTGCGAATATTCACCCGTTTTAAATCCTCAAACAATTTGCCGACATCATTGACCAGTTCATTTTTCGGTAAAATGGTCAGTTGTCCCCTATCCGGGTTTGTCAGTTTGTTGAGAAGGGGTTGAGTCGCGGTGCAGAGAAGGGCCGTTGTTGAAGCATGCTCAGTTAAAAAATTGATCGCATTACAAAAGAGGTGAACACAATTGATCGGCAATGTCTGAATTTCATCGAAAATCAACACGGACTTTGCCAGCTGATGCATACGACGAGCGCCACGCGTGCCGCCACCGAAAAGTGTTTCAAGAAATTGCACCATCGTCGTAAAGACAATCGGCGCATCCCAATTCTCAGCAACCAGCTTACTCTGCCAAGTTTGCACTTCCGGCTCCAGATTCGAATGGTGCTCCAGTACCCACGAACGCACATCCCCTTTGCGCTCAATAAGACCTCGGACAGCTTCAGCGTTTTGATCAATGATGGAGGTGTAGGGAATAATAAAGATAATACGCTCTAGATTGTGCTGACACGCATGATGAAGAGCAAAACGCAATGCAGAAAAAGTTTTCCCACCACCGGTCGGTACGGTTAGCGAGTAAATGCCTTGAGCGTCATTCGCCCTTATTCTGCACTGGTTGGAGATGGAACGACGAAGAGTATCGATTTCATGCTTAATCGGAATAGCCGATAGCTTTTCCTCCATCCTGCCGATTGCAACCGACCAGTCGACAGGTTCATCACGCCGGATTCTTTTATTTTCCGGTTTTTCATGATCAGCACTGTCAATTCGATCCGCATCAATCAAGCAACTAAACAAAAAGCGCGTCCAAAGCCCTATCATAAACCAACCTATCAACTCTGATTGGCCGGGTTTTGTCGTCAGCGCTGAAATATGTGCCAGGCAGTTCTGTAGCAATTGAGGGGAAACAAGCGTTTTTAATTTCTGGAGGATGTGGGAATCAGCCGTTTGCAGACATTCGGAAAAATGGGTTTCACTATCGGCTTTTGCCATTCGCTTGGCGAACACATTTTTCCCGTCTGGGTTCAGACAATCAATGAGACCACCGTGATGTGAAGCAAGGCAAATCGCAAAAAGTTGTCCCAACAACTTTCCGCTATCTCCATAGTTGCGGCAATAGTTCCAAATCCATAGTGCACCGGCAGTCGAATGATCAATGCGACCTTTAAGGTTATCGGCATTTAGATATTCCCCATCAATGTCAGGATCAAGAACCCCGGTTGCAGATCGAATGTATTTTTGAAAGTCATCACTGTATTTACCGAAATCATGAAGAAAACCGAGTAACGCACCAACATCTTCGACCGTTATTTTTCCAGTTAATTTGCTACATATTGCTGAAACATTTTCAAGGTGTGATTTTACGGATTGTCCGGGACGTGCTATTGCATCCATGCCTATTACAACCTTTTCCGGCCGTTTAAAAACTTAAAAATGCCTCTTTTTCTTGGTCAAAGTCTCATAGGCCTCAATTTTTTTAGCCTATGAGACTTTTCCAAACGATATTATCTAATCTCGTTTTTCAATCCACGTACCGCTAAAGGTACGACATACCTCCCTTTATGGAGGTTTCAGCTCAATTTCAAGATCTATAAAATTCCGGCCAAAAACTTGTATTTTGATCTTAAATCGCATAATCCCTCCTTTCTTTTTTTAAAAGAAATAAAAGAAAGGAAAGTGATTGTCAACAATATTAATTCACGAGTTTAGAAAATATTTTTTCAATCAATGATGATATAAGAGTGATCCTGGCAGACCCACTGCTTCCCCCGCTCATCACAAAGGGTTACCACAGCGGTTGCCATAATCCCCTTGCCATCCAGACTGGACAGGTCGAAATCAATAACGAGTTCAGCGGATTTCAGTTCCAGGTCAGGCCAGCGGCTTATTGCGCCTGTGAGCGTTCCCTGACACATTCCGGCCAAAATACGATTTCGTTCAACGTTGAAAAGTTCAGGAGTAATCTCCAGAGATAGGAGATTTATTCTCGCCTGAGGCTGATTGTCCACGACAGACTGAAAGGCATAATAACTTGTCGAACAGTTAAACTGATGGGCAACGCCACCGGCAATTCCCTTTAGATTTCTACGTGATAGAGTCATCCTGGCTAATCTCTCTCAATGAATCCATCCTTAGATAAACTACGCCTATCCTCTCTAATCTTCAACGGTTCTAATCTTACTTTTCCCGCACCCAGCACCCCAGTAACACGCCAATCACTAACCAAGTCAGCAGTTGTACGGCGCTCTTATTGTCGGTTCGTTGATACCAATGCGGCCAGCGGCGCAGCCAGCGGGAGACGGTGGCGTGATTTTCCAACACGGTGGGTAATTGCCAACCCTGACTGTCGGCCAGCCAATAAAGGGGAATTAATATCAGCCACAAAGCTAAGCCGAGCAGAAACATGGCCAGCACAACCACCAGCCCGTAGCTCAAAGCCATGACGCCGCCGAGGGGCAGGCCTAGCAACAGAGCTCCGTAGACACCGGACGTGTAGCCGCACCAGATGGTGCCGGCAACAATCATCAGGGCCAGGTAACGGGGCAACCAGGCTTCGAGGGCATCGAAAAAGGCGACCACCTGGGCAAGCAGGGTTTCGCAGATCCAGCTCAGGGCGGTCAAGGTCACGGGGGCATGGGTGGCAACGGTGGTGTTCATGAGCATTCTCCTGTCGTGGCGTTTGATTTCTTCATCGTTGAAATAAACGATAAACCGCTGCCAGGACAAAAGATGTCACCCCAAGGCATTTTTTTGGTGTGATGTGAAAAAATTCGGGCGGGAAAGGATTTAAAGGCTGAACCACGGAGGCTCGGAGACACGGAGGAAAATCAAAACCTTTTGTTTAGCCTCACGATAAGGGCCTCGATCCATTCGGATAAAACCTTAAAAAACAATTGGCCACGGACAAAGGCAGACAACTGCGGACAAAAAACTTGATCAGTACAGATAAAATCTTTTACCACTGAGGCACTGAGGCACGGAGAAAACCATTTGAAAAAACTTTGGTTTCTTTGTCCTGAAAGCTTGGAATTCTATGTTGCCTTGGCAAAGAGAGGGATGGTTTTTATCTTGGCCCTTATCAGATTTGATCGTGAAGTCATCGAGAAGGGCCTCGACAAGTCGGGATGTAGCATCAAAACAAACTTCAAGAAAAAAGATTTTGCCCTTCTCCGTGTCTCTGTGACTCCGTGGTGAAAAAGATCACGCATAAACAGCGCTCATCCGCTCAATCTCCTCAACCACCTGCTGACGCAGATCATCGGGCGACACCACTTCCACTTCGGCACCGTGCTGGAGAATTTTCATGACGATTTCGCGGTAGTCGGCCACGGGGATGGTCAGTTCCAAGCGGCCGTCATCAAGCATGACCTGCTGCTGGCCATCGCACCAGTGCTGCTCTCGAACAAACGGCGCACGTCGGGCGCTGAAACACAGAGTAACAGGTTGATGGTGCTGATCCTGAAAGATGCCACAGGCGCCCTGAATTTTGTGTTGCCAGGTTTCTGGGTCACGGTAATCAAAGGGCGTGTCGGTCAGATGTAGCCGGCTGATGCGCGACAGCTGGAAGGTGCGCCAATCCTGTTGCTCTTCACACCAGCCGATCAGATACCAGCTACCGCTGTAATGTTGCAGATGGTAGGGATGAACCATGCGGCTGCTTGGTTGGGGACGGGTGGGACTCTGGTAGCTGAAATAGACCTTGCGCCGGGTCAGCACCGCCTCGCCGAGCTTCTGGAAGATGGTCTCATCCACCGGAATGTAATGACTCCAGTTGGCGGAAAAACAGTGGTCGAGATGTTCACGATCAATCCCGCATTGCTCCAGGTTGCTGAGCATCTTTTCACACAGGGCGTTGAGTTCGCCACTGAGCGGCGACGCTCCGCCGCTGTCGAGCATACGGCGCAGAATGAGCATGGCCATGATCTCCTGATGGGAGAAACGCGTCCACGTCAGGCTGTAGCTGGCGTCGCTGTAGCGGTAACCACGGCGGGTGGCGTTGTACTCCAGCGGCGCGCCGATCTGGTTGGTCAGGGCATCGATATCGCGCTTGGCCGTGCGTTCGCTGATTTCAAACTGACGCGCCAGCTTGGGTGCATTGGGATAGTTGCCCTGGCGAACTTGATGGTCAAACCAGAAAAAGCGTTCAATACGGGACAGCATGGTGGCCTTTCTTCTGTTTAATACTTCGGATAAAAACTTTTCCACGGAGGCATTGAGACACGGAGAAAACCCGGGTCAGAACCTTTTTAGCCTCAAGATGAAGGCCTCGATAAGTTTGAATAAAACCTAAATCAAAATCTTTTTTTTAGCCACGGACAAAAGCGGATAACTGCGGACAAAAACACTTTTTGTTGTCAGGAGCTCAAACCGATTTCTTTCGCCTCACGATAAGGGCCTCGATCAATTCGGATGCCCCCTTTAAAACGTTGAACCACGGAGGCACGGAGAAAACCATTTGAGGACAATCTCTTAAAAAAGCTACTGAAGTTATCCCGAAAAAAGATGGCTTTTTATCGGGGTTTTGATCCGATGTGATCGAGAAGTCATCGTGAAGCCGATTGATTTTCAGCTCCAAAGCGTCTGTCTGTAAAAAAGGTTTTTCCCTTCTCCGTGCCTCTGTGGCTCCGTGGTAAAAACAGCTTTTCGCCCTTGCTCTTGATCGTGGATGTTATCCGGTTTTATCGTGAGTCATCGTGAAGCGAACAACAGATTTTGCCCTTCCTCCGTGTCTCTGTGACTCCGTGGTAAAAACAGCCTTTCGCCTTTGCTCTCAACGCGGATCGCGCACTACGCCGACTTCGATCTCTTTCTGGGCGGCGCGGCCGTGGTCATCCACCACGCGGATGGTCAGCGTGCCGCTGTGTGGTGTCCACACCAGGGGCTGGTCTGCGGCGCATTTGCCAATATACCCGTCATCGACGAACCAGTACAGGGTGCGCACATCGCCATCGACGCTGGCGGTCAACACTAGGGTTTCTTCGTCGAGTCGGTCACTGCGCAGCTGATAAGCCACGCCGGCCACCGGCGAGGTAATGCGCGGCGACATGCCGCTCTGGGCCACGTCATCGAGGACGCAGCCCGGTTCAAACGGCGGCGGTCCGGCCAGCGACACCCCGGCCTGACGAAAAATCGTCAACAGGTCCGAGGGCCAGAATTCGTACACCTTCATTTCGGTCTGCCCCGGTTGCTCTCGGCAGGCACGCAGCCCGGTTTCAGGATTGATCGGCACGGCGCGGTGCAGTTGCGACACTTCAATCGGCGATACGCCGGGAATGAACCAGGTCTCCACGGTATGCGGTGTCAGTGGATTGGGCAGTTTGCCGTCCTCGCGGCATACCGCGACTTTGCGCAAATTGAGCAGTCCCGGCTTGAAATGATCGGTGGCGGTCCAGCCCCGGCCATGGCCGAGGGCATCGAACAGATTGAACAGCAGTGGTCCGGCAGCCTTGCGACCGATGAACTCGGGATTGCCGGCACCATCAAAATAGCCGATCCATACGGCGATCACATAAGGGCCGGACACGCCCACGGCCCAGGCATCGCGAAATGCGTAAGAGGTGCCGGTCTTCCACGCCACCTGCACGCCATGGCCAACCTGCCCGATCAGCTCCGGGCGCTGGGGCGGCGGGTTATCTTTGAGCATATCCAGCACCAGAAACGCCGCTTCCGGACTGAGTAAGGCGTTCCCCGGTTGTTTCGGGGGCTGTTGCAGGGCGCGTAGCGGCTTGTTTCGCCCACCGTTGGCCAGCAGCGCATAGAGGCGAACCAGCTCCGTCATGGTCAGCTCAGCGCCGCCCAGCGACAGGGCCAATCCATAGTAATCGGCGTTGCGCAACCCCTCGACCCCGGCCTGTTGCAGCCAGCCGTGCAACCCCGGATCGGCCAGCTGCGCTTGCAGCACCGTGGCCGGAACATTGCGGCTGAGGATCAGAGCATCGCGAGCGAACACCGGGCCGAGAAACTGCTGATCAAAATTTTCCGGGCTGAACCCGGCGAAACGGTGCGGCGCATCCTTGAGCATGGTCAATGGGTGAATCAGACCCTGGTCGAGGGCCAGCCCATAGACAAACGGCTTCAGGGTCGAGCCGGGGGAACGCTTGGCCGTGGTGCCGTTGACCTGGCCGTCGATCCGCGCATTGGTGAAATCCGCCGATCCGACCATGGCTTCGATGGCCATGGTGTCGGTATTCACCACCAGCACCGCGCCGTTGTTGAAACCCAGCGTTGCTTTACGCGCCAGATAATCGGTCAGCTGCTGTTCCACAATCTGCTGAACCGGTGCGTTGAGGGTGGTTTCAATCAGGCCACGCTGAAACACGGGCAGTTGCTGATCAAGCCAGGTGGTAAAATGGGGGGCCAGAAACGGCAGTTGCGACAACGGGCGAAATGTCAGCGGCAGATCAAAAAACACCTGCTGATGCACGGCTTGCGGGTGGGCCTCGCACCAACGCTGAAACAGCCCGTTGCGCGCCTGGATCAAAAAGCGCCGACCTGAAACCGTGGCCGGATTGCGTTTGACCGGGTTTTGCGGAACCACGCTGAGGCTCAAGGCTTCGGGCAGGGTCAGGTCTTTGGCGTGCTTGTCGAAATAGATCAGGCTGGCGGCTTCCACCCCTTCGATATTACCACCGTAGCTGGCCAGGTTGAGGTAGGCCTGGAAAATCTCATCTTTGGAATAATGGCGGGTCAGCTGGACGGCGCGGGCAATCTGCACCAGCTTGCCGCCGAGGTGGCGGGTATCGAGCCGCCAGCGCAGTCGCGCCACCTGCATGGTGATGGTCGAGGCGCCCACCCTCCGCTCGCGGGTGACATAGCTGGTCCAGGCCGCACGCAACAGCGCCAGCGGATCAACGCCGGGGTGGTGGTAAAACTCCTGATCCTCATAGAGCAGGGTCGCCTGACGCAAGGGTTCAGCCACGTCATCCAGCGCCACATGCAGACGGTAACGCTCATCCCCGGCCAGGGTCAGACGCAGCAGGCGGCCGTCCTGATCCACATAGGCGCGTGAATCACTCTGGTAACCCAGCAGCTCGGGACGCGGCACCACGGCATAAGACACAGCCATCAGAATAATCACGATGGCCATGGCGGCCAGGGCAGCCAGCGCCCATCTCCAGCGCCACCTCATTGGGCCGGAGCCACCTCAACCCGTCCCGGCAAGGCCGAAGCGCGGATGCTGCGATCATACATGGATTCGGCATAAATGGCGGGAACGACGAAGCTGCCCGCCGCGGTCACCTTAGCGCGATAGCGCAACGTCCGCGCGCGGGTATCGAAGCGGCCGTAGAAGACCACCCGGTCTTCGCGCACATCCACATACGCGGCGCGCCAGCCTACGGCCGTGCGCGGCACTGAATCACGAATCACCTCAAAGCCACCGGGCAGCAGATCAATCACGGCAATGTTGTCGCGGGTCTGGCCCAGAGCGCGGATGACCACTTCCACAGTGACTTCCTGGCCCTGCTTGAGGGTCATCAGCTCCCGACCGTCCTCTCCGACATAACGACGCTGCACCTCCAGCCCGTCGCGGACGACTGCAGTCGGCGGTGTGCGATCAAACCCGGCCTGCGACAACAGGGTGAACAGTACCTGCTGCGCCGCGACCTTGACGGCATCGGTTCCCAACGGCACCTGGGTCTTGGCAAAGGCCCCGGCTTCATGCTCCAACACCGTGGACTGATCGCCGTCTTGCGCGACAAAGCGGATGGCATCATCATGGCTCTGCGACTGAACCAGGGCACTGTAAGCGCCAAGGCCTAGGATGGTATAAGAGGCCGACAGGGTGTTGTAGCGACCACGGAACACCGGCGTGACCAAGCGCAGCACCTGCTCGGGATCGAATTGTCGGGCCTTGTCCGGGAAATGCCGACACAACAGGAACAGATACTGGGCATCAAGGGTCAGCGGCGACTGGAAGGCGACGAAATTTTCACTGTCCTGTTCATGCTGTTTATAGCCGTCAATCAACTCCTCGGCGGTGCTGTCCTGATGCAGCAGCTTATAGGCTCCGGCCATATAGGCGGCGGTAAGGTCCGAACGCCAGGCTTTATCGCCCTTCTCCTGCAAGGTGCTGTGCAGATCGACCAGCGCATTGGTGGTGACCTGTCCCATGCGCGTCAGCAGATACAGGGCGTAAGCCCGCAAGCGTGCTTCATCCAGGCCATTGGCCTGACGATAGCCGAAATCACGCAGGTAAACTTCCCCACGCGACAGCATGTCACGCGGCACGGTAAAGCCAAGCTGGCGACACTCAAGGAGGAAATGCATGACGTACAACGACGGGAAGGCCGCGCCTTCATCCGCACCGGGCCAGAAGCAGAAAGCGCCGCTGCTGAGCTGACGATTGCGCAACCTCGAAATCACCGCATTGATACGCGCCTGCATGGCGCCGCGATCCCCGGTGCTAAATGCCGGGTGCGCCATCAGGCCCACCAGCGGGAAGACTTGGCTGACCACCTGCTCGGTGCAGCCATGGGGGAAATGTTCCAGATAATGGCTCAAGCCTTCCACCAGCACCAGCGGACTGACGCTGGCCGCAACCTTCTGCTCAGACAACGCCGCATACAGGTCGCGTGGCACGGTAAAGGTGGTACTACCGCCATCAGAAACCTCACAGTTCATGGTGGTGCGATACGGCACCGAAGGCCGGATACTCACACCACTACGTCGGCGGCTGAACTCGTCCCCACTGCGGGCGACAAAGGTCAGCAGCGCGGCTTCCGGCTCATCGCCCACCTCAACATCAAAATACGCCACCTGTTCACTGCCTTCGTCAAGGGGCAACGTCTGCTCGCCGGAGCCAACCACTTTGAGCGGGCCGTCGCTGGTCACACTCAAGGTGACGGGCAGTCCCTTGCCGGAGCTTTCGAGGACATTGGCCACGCCAACAGCCATCTGGAAACGGTCGCCCGGCGCCGCCTGCGTCAGCACACTCGGGGTGATGACGAACGGACCGCGCACCACCGTGTCCTGTTGAGTGACACCGAGGGCCTGTTCGCCGACGGCCACGGCCATCACCCGCAGGTTTCCGGAAAAGCTGTCCGGCAGATCAAAATCAACGGTGGTGCCGTCAGGTCCGGCATCGACAATGCCCGACCAGAACACCGCCGCCTTCTCCACCTGCCGTGTGAACGGATTCAGGTTGGCAGCCAACGCTTTCATCCGTTCGTCGGCAAAACCACCACCACTGGCCGACACCTCTTTGACCAGATCGAACTCGGGCAGAATCAGATCGAGAATTTGCAGGGTTTCAACTTCCAGAGCCCGTTTCTTGAGGAAATGATCCAGCGGTTGCGGGGTTTTATAGCCCGCCACCTGCAGGATCCCTTCATCCACGGCAAACACCACCAGCCGTGAGGGTTTCGACACCTTCACCGCCACGGGCAACGCTTTACCCGGCCGGGCCAGCGGCGGCACGTCCATTTCCACCTGCAACTGACGACGGCTGCGGTCGATGGTAAACGGCTGCACCGCGTGACTTAACGGGCTGGTAAAAATCTCTTTCGATCCGGCATCGCGCACAAAGGCGACATTGACATAGGCGTTGCCTTCCAGATCGTTGGGCACCTTGATGGTCTGTAACGTGCTGGTGGTATCGGTTTTGAACCACTTAAAGGCATGGACCCGGTCACTCTCAATGGTGATCAATCCGGCACCACGATAGGGAGCGGTGATGCTCATTTCAATGGTGTCCCCGGCGTGATAATCCGGGTGATTGAGTTCAAGGCGCAGCTCGGCATTGTGTTCCAGCTCGCCGAGCAGGTTGCCGTGGCCAACCACGGTAAAGGGAATCCGCGCCAGCTTCAAATCCTGCTCGTCACTGATTTCGAGGATGAACTGCCCCGGCGTATCCGTGGGCAGGGCATAGTCCAGGGTCCCGTCTGCCAGGGCCAGAGGACTGGACTCACCGGGCTTTTCCCGTTGGACACTCTGATACTTAAAGGTGCCATTCGGCTGCTTGACCAGCGTGGACAGGGTTTCCACTTCGATGAGACGCACCGTCAGGTTATCCACCGTGGTCGGCTGTAATGCCGCATTGAGGGCCACCAGCGACACGATGCGCGGTGTTTCCTTATTGATGTAACTCAGTGAGCCATCGCTTTTGTAGCCGAGCAACAGCTCGCACGGTGAAATCAGCGCGGTGTTACGCGCCGTGACACTACGCCCGCCGCCCGGCTCAAAGCCTTCGACGGTCAGCGTCAGTTGATAGGTGCCGCGATCAAACCGGTCGAGCGGAATCACCACATTGGCCATGCCGTCGTTGTCGGTATTGCGGTCGTCGAGCGTTTCGTCAAGATACAGCGGTTTGCGCTGCGGGTCGTGGAAGGGGTCGGTGAACACGTACCCCTTATAGTCGGGAAAACGGAACACGGCCGGGCGCACTTCGATCCGGCTGCGAATCAGTCGCTGCTGCGCAGCGGTGCCGAACAGATTTTCCAGGCGCACCTCGGCGGTCAACTCCTTGGCCGTGGTCCACCCCTGGCTCGGGATATCCTTGAGCCGACTGTGAATTTTCAAGGTGTCCGGCTGGAATTCTTCAATGCGGAAACTGCCGGAGCCAATCACCCGACCGCGGTATTTATTGTCGCGCACCAGATACAGCGCCACTTGGTAGGTGCCGGTTTCCGAGGTCAGCTGCGAGCTGAAATCCTGATCAAAAAAGCCCATTTTCGGCAGCATCAAGCGCTGAGACAGCACTTCCTGCCCACGCGGCGAACGCACCGCGACTTCAACGGGAATATTCTCGATATTGTTCAATGGCTCATCTTTAACGATAAAGCCGAGATGCGCCGTTTCGCCGGGGCGATAAATACCGCGATCCGTAAACACATAGCCGTTGAGGGTATCGTTATTGCGATGGGAGGCACGCACCCCGCCGACATTAAAGGACGAATAATTGAGCTGGCGCTGCCGACGATCAAACGGAATAAACGACAGGTCATTGCCATAGCGCACCACATAGGCCGTTGGCTCCTGGGAGGCGCGAAAGCCCTCCGTACTCGGGAATTCCACATGCCCGCCACGGTCGGTGGTACGCTGGAACAGCGCAACGCCGTTACGACCGAGCAGGCTGACTTCGGCCCCGGCCACCGGTACGCCATTGCGGATCGACTGGACAAACACCTGGTGGGTATTATCGGCTTGATCCTTGACCAGCAGGCCAAGATCGGTCACCAGAATCACCCGCTGATCGTCAGCCCGGCCCACCGTGCGCTCATATTTCGGGTCCCAGCCGCGCGCCGTGACAAAAAACAGCCCGAAACGCTCTGCGCTCTTGGGCAGATACCGGCTCAGATCCACCGCTGCATAATTGGCTTTAGCCGGATGCAATTTTTTCAGGGGCAGGATCTGGGTGTCGATATCGGTAATGTTGTCTTCGTCAAAATTGTAGTTGGTAAAATAGCCATCCTTGATATCACCACGACTCTGGCTAACCAAATGGTTGATCTGGTTGGGCAGCAATTTCCCCACCGTGACCTGAACCGCCTCAAGGCCGCGGGCCAGCAGGCTGAGCTGATGGCTGCCGGAACGCGCCAGCATGGCGCCCTCGCCCATGATATGCAGCTCCTGTGGATAGTTGGGCGCACGCAACAGCGTGTCGTAAGCAGAACTGCACACAAAATGGTTGATGGAGGTCAGATCGCTGTCGATATGCAGGTAGAGCTGATAGCCCTGGCTGACATCGATCACAAAGTTGTACAGCTTAGAGGCCGGGCGTGGATTCTCAATCATCTGCAGCCCGATCAAGGGCGCTTTTTGCAGCACCTCAGGTTTGACATTTCCCGGACCATAAAAAGGATGGGCCTTGGTGTTCGGCAGGAAATACACCCTGAGTTTGCTGAGCAATTCATCCCGATCAATGTCATCAGTAAACTCCAGGGTGATGACCTGTTGCGGTTCCTCCTGCTCGTTGCGCACAATCTGGCTGCCGACCTGCTTCACTTTGAGATAGCTGAACCGGTCCGGGATCAACAGCTTGTCGTCCACCTCGTCCTGACTGGGCTCGCCTCCGGTCTGAGGTCGGACACCGGCGGTGACCTGCAGGGTCATCACATTGGATTCATCGGGCAGGTCGAGCGGCACCGAATGGATATAGGCCTCGCGCTGCCGCTTGTCAAACGTGAGCTCAAAGTCGACATCCTGCTTCGGCGTTTCAACGGACGTGCCGGACGGGCGCATTTTCAGACTGAGGTGTTGTTTCAGGCTGTCGGCATCCACCGGATAGCTGAAGCGCAGCGTTGACACGGCTTTGCGAATGGTGGGCTGTTGCGGGTCTTGATAAAACTCAAAAGCGGCGATGTGGGTGGTTAATTTCGGGGTGGTAAAGGTAATGGCTTCATGGGCCAGGCGGGTTTCGCTACTGAAAATGCTTTTATCCGCGATAACCGTTATTTCCGTGCCCGCAGGCCAGGGCTGCTCCGGGACAAATTCGAGGGTTTTGTCGCCGCGCCAGCGCCATGCGCCACTGACGTGGGGTGACAGTCGGATACCACTTTTCAGGGGTTGATCCACCAGGTCAATACGCGCCACCGAGGGATAGCCGCGTGGGACGCTCTGCCCTTCTGCCAGATGGCGATCATCGTAGACAAAGTCAATGGACAGCGGCTGGGGTGTTGCGTGATCAGCATTGGCCATAATGCCGGGGCCATCCACCCGGGCCACCACCTGCAAAGGTTGCGGCAGTTGAGCATAATAAATGCCACCGCCGACCACGCCGCCGATCACCAGCAACGCCAGCAACAGACGGAGATAAAAACGGCCCGGTTTCTCCCGGCGCTGCAGATTGAGAATCGTCAACCACGGTGGTGCCTGCCAGCTCACGGAACCCACAAGCCCTGCCACACAACGTCCCAACAGCCTGAACAATGCTTTCACACGCCACCTCCGGGTTTTAAAGGTATGAGATTTTGCACAAAGCCGCCCATGGCTTGGGCAAAAGGCTCATATCTTACCGATATAACTTGATTGTCCTATTAAACGTACAACGTTACATCCCTGTGATGGAAACACAAGTTTTTTTAACAATGTCTTCCCATCAATCACGTCTTCCAATAGCAAAAATCAGCGAAAGCGATCAACCACAATCGACTTCGCCGCGTGACGCCCGTCACGCCCTAATTGATAAAGACTTTCATTTTCCTGTTGACAAAAGCGACCAACTCTCCTATTTATGAAAACGAATTTCAATTTCCCATCCATCATCCCCTGGAGGTCACCGTCTCATGGAATCGTCACTACGCACCCTCAACGTCAACGAAAAGGCCCGCATCACCCAGTTGTCCGCCTCAGGTGAAATGGCCCGCCGTCTGCGCGATATGGGGCTAGTCCCCGGCACCGAACTCGAAGTGACCGGCCGCGCTCCGCTCAAAGATCCGGTGGCCCTGCGGCTTCGCGACCTGACCCTCACGTTGCGCAACAACGAAGCCGACTGCATCATGATCGAACGATTGGAGAACAACTGATGACCCACACCGCCACCATCGCCCTGGCCGGCAACCCCAATTCCGGTAAAACCACCCTGTTCAACGCCATCACCGGCTCGCGTCAGCATGTCGGCAACTATCCCGGCATCACCGTTGACCGTAAAGAGGGCTTTTTTAAACTCAACGACACCCGCGTCAACATCGTCGATCTGCCTGGCTGCTATTCGCTGTCCGCCTTTTCCGAAGAAGAGCTGGTTGCCAGGAAAATGCTGGTTGACGAACGTCCCGACCTCGTCGTTGATATCGTCGATGCCACCAAGTTGGAACGCCACCTGTATCTGGCCATTCAGTTTTTTGAACTGGGTATCCCGGTGATGCTCGCGTTGAACATGATGGACGAAGCCAACAAAAAAGGGCTGCGCATCGATACCCAAAAACTCGCCAAACAGCTCAAATGTCCCGTGGTGGAAACCGTGGCCCGCTCCGGCGAAGGCAAGCAGGAGTTATTGGAAAAAGCGCTGCAGTATGCCGGTCAGCGTGGTGGCGTCTGGCAGCCGCTGGAGATCTCCTACGGCGCTGATCTGGATATCGCCCTGAAAGCCATGGTGGAAAAGATCGAAGACGCACGCTTTATGACCAACCGCTACCCGGCACGCTGGATCGCGTTGAAGTATCTGGAAAATGATGAAGAGATTGTCACCGCCGGACGCAGTATCGGCAGCGTGGCCTTTGAACTGGAACAGATCGTCTACGAAGTGGATAGCCACTGCCGCACCACCCTCAATACCACGCCGGAAGCGTTGATCGCCGACTACCGTTACGGACTGATCCATTCCATCCTGCGTCAGGACATTATTGAGCGTCCCCAGCAGGTGGATCGTCGAGAATTGACCGATAAGCTGGATAATATTCTCACCAATCGTCTGTTTGGCCCGCTGATCATGTTCGGCGTGTTGTACGCCATGTTTCAGATCACATTCATCGTCGGCGAAGTCCCCATGGGCTGGTTGGAAAGCTTTTTCGGCTGGCTCGGCGACACCGCTACGGCGCTTCTTCCGGACGGCATGCTGCAATCGCTGATCGTCTCGGGTGTCATCGACGGCGTTGGCGGCGTCATGGGCTTTGTGCCGTTGATCGCCATCATGTTCCTGATGATCGCCTTTCTGGAGGATTCCGGCTATATGGCCCGCGTCGCCTACATGCTCGACCGCGTGTTACGCATGTTCGGTCTGCACGGCTGCTCGGCCATGCCGTTTATCATCTCCGGCGGCATCATGGGCGGCTGCGCCGTGCCCGGCGTCATGGCCACCCGCACCCTGCGCAGTCCCAAGGAAAAGCTCGCCACGCTGATCACCGCACCGTTCATGCCGTGCGGTGCCAAGTTGCCGGTATTCCTGCTGCTCATCGCCGCCTTTTTCAGCGAGAACGAGGCGCAGATCATGTTTTCCATCACCCTGGGCGCCTGGGCCATGGCGCTGCTGGTGTCCAAGCTGCTGCGCTCGACCATCATCAAGGGCGAACCAACGCCGTTTGTCATGGAGCTACCACCCTACCGCCTGCCGACCCTGCGCGGCGTGCTGATTCACACCTGGGAACGGGTGTGGCAATACATCCGCAAGGCCGGGACGGTGATCCTGGCCGTATCGATTCTGCTGTGGGCGGCCATGACCTTTCCGCAACTTCCGGAAAGTCAGGTCAACGCCTTTAACCACCAACAAATTGCCGTCGCCACCAATGTGATGGACATGGAACAACGCTCCATCCTGCTCGAAGAGATCAAAAACCGCGAAGCCCAAGCGAGCTTGCGCTACTCTCTCGCAGGGCGGATCGGCAGCTTCATCGAGCCGGTCAGCCAGTGGGCCGGTTTCGACTGGCGCACCAACATTGCCCTGGTCGGTGGATTTGCCGCCAAGGAAGTGATCGTCTCCACCTTCGGCACTGCTTACTCGCTGGGCGAGATCGATCCCGAAGAAGCCGCGCCGCTGTCGCAGCAGATTGCCACGGATCCGACCTGGAACAAATACACGGCCATCTCGCTGATCATCTTCGTGCTGCTCTATGCGCCGTGCTTTGTCACCGTGGTGACCATGGCCAAAGAGTCGTCTTGGGGCTGGGCGGTGTTTTCCACGGTGTTTAATACCGCGCTGGGCTTTGGACTGGCCGTGGCGGTGTATCAGGTCGGTACCCGTTTCTTGACTTAAAGGAGGACAGACTATGACATTAGATCTTTTTTTAACGCTGTGCGTTATCGTCATTGCCGCGCTTTATCTGATTCGTACGTTGCGCCGCCAGAAGAATGGCAGTGGTGGATGCTCGTGCGGTTCGGGGGGATCGTGTTGCGGTGGTGGACAGGAGTCTGGTGGATGTTGCCAGGGGCAGCACGGATGTTGCCAGGGGCAGCACCATTAATCTGAATCTCAAGGGAGAGTTGGAACATTCAGCTCTCCCTTGTTGCTTGAAGATCAAGGGCGACGTCAAGGTCGCCGGGTTTCGTCCCGGCAGCCGACATACTTTTGACTGGCCGCTCAAAAGTATGCAAAAGCCAGCTTGAACACCTCCTGAACCTGGATCAATCGACACTGAGTCTGTTTCCGTTTTGCTTCACTGATTCGGCTTGCCTCCCTTTAGCTCGGCAAATCTTGCGTCTCATCATTCTTGTCGTAAAACGTTGATAATGATCGCTCGTCTCTCTCTATCTCTGGTGTGGCACCGATCAAACGGGTGGGACGGTGCCCACCCTTCGGTAGTTTCTTATTTTGTTCTCCAGCCCTCCCGTTCAACAGAGCGAAAAACAAGTCAAGTGCATACCCTCAAAGGCAAAAAGGTGGAGTTTGCCAAAGCAAACCCCACCCCAAGTTACGAATCTATTTCGTTAAAATAGCTGACTGTCTCAAAACTACTTCTTGGCAATCACCCACACCGCATGCACGATACCGGGAATATAGCCAAACAAGGTCAGAAGAATGTTAATCCAGAACGGCCAACCAATGCCGACCTGGAGAAAAACCCCCAGAGGCGGCAACAAAATAGCACAAAGAATTCGAACAAGATCCATGGATCTACTCCTTCTTATTTCTGCTCCTGATGCTTTTCAATCGCTTCCGACACATCTTCTTTTACTTCGGCAGCGCCCTCTTTGACATTCTCAACGGCGTCATCGACCATTTCGCCGGCTTTTTCAAACAGCCCTTTCGCATCGACAGCCTCACTGGTCTGCTCAATGGTTTCATCAATTTTTTTACCCGCCTGTTCCGCCGGACCTTCCTTTTCACAGCCGGTCAGGCCCAGACACACGATGGTTGCCATGACGACAAAAAAGCCAATTGTAGGGTTCATCATAGGGGTGTCTTCTCCTTGAGTGTGATCGCCGGACGCCTGCGACACGACGTTAAATCGGCCTGACAGCTTACATCGCGGCAATCGGTGGTAGACTTATTTCTGAACCGGCAAACCCTCCCCCGTCGGGACGGTTTGCATACGTTACAACATAACAGGATTGCAGCGGTTTGTGTCAAGTGCAACCTGTTCAGGAGTCCTCATGTCGCAACCGGGAAGTGAACTGTTTTTTGCCGTACGCCCGAAGTTGATCGGCTATTATTTTGGTCAGTTTTGCCTGATTACAGCCGCATTCAATCTGGTCACGTTCGGCGTTTCACTGTTCTCGGCTCCGGACTGGCGCATCTCCCTGAGTTACGCCCTGATCATTGTCGCTCTGCTGGTGGCTTGGCGCGTCTTGAAAGGCCTGCGCATCTCCCAGCGTATGCAGATGAATGAGGCCATGGTGCTGGCCACGCTGGTGTTTTTGGTGGTGCCGTTTGTCATGACCATTCCCCGGCTGGTGGCCGGAGTTCCCTTCATGGATGCCCTGTTTGAAACCGTGTCCGCCGTCACCACCACCGGACTCAGCACCCTGCCCGGCATGGAGGGGCAGCCGCTGATTTTCACCTTTTCCCGCGCCTGGATGCAATGGTATGGCGGACTGGGGATTGTCGTCTTTTCCCTGGCATTGGTGGTGCGCCCCGGCCTGACCGCACTGCGTCTCGCCGCCATGGACGAACCGGATGATCTGGTCGGCGGCACCCGCGCTCATGCCCGCCGGGTGGTCATCGTCTACAGCATCTTGACCCTGATCGGCATCCTCCTGTGGCTGCTGCTCGGCGGATCGCTACGCGATGGCGTGCTTTATATCCTCTCTGCCGTGTCCACCGGCGGATTCGCCCCCACCTCGGGCAGCTTTGCCGACCTGCCCCATGTACGCCTGGCGTGGGTGGTCACCCTGGCTACACTGGCCGGGGCGTTGCCGTTGGCGCTGTATCATCAGACATGGCGTAACGGCTTACGCCCGTTGCTCGACAATGTGGAGATACGTCTACTGGCGACCTTGTTGCTGGTGTTCACTGCACTGGTCGCCCTGTCGATGTGGCGCACCGGCATGCCTTGGTCCAGCGCCCTGCACCATGCGCCGCTGATGGTGTGCTCCGCCCAGACCACGGCGGGCTTTTCCAGTCTCGACCCGGCCACGCTTGATCCCGGCTCAAAACTGCTGCTGATCCTGGCCATGCTCATCGGCGGCGGCGTCGGTTCGACGGCCGGCGGTTTTAAACTGCTGCGGCTGCTGGTCGTGCTGACACTGATCCGTCACTTCGTCCGTACCATGAGCGTGCCGCCCAACACGGTATCGCGCCAACGGCTCGGTAAAAAAAACTTGGAGAGTGATGATGTCCAGAATGCGTTAATGATCATCCTGCTGTTTATCGGCGCCGTGGTTCTGTCGTGGCTGCCGTTTGTCGCCTACGGCTATGATCCGCTCAATGCCCTGTTTGACGTGGTTTCCGCCACGGCCACGGTCGGTTTATCCACCGGCGTCACCGGACCGGACCTGCCTAACCTGCTTAAAGGGGTGCTGTGCGTCGATATGTTTCTCGGCCGACTGGAATGCGCGGCCTGGCTGATTTTCTTTTATCACCGAACCTGGTTCGGTAGAAAGCGAGAGAACTGATGCGAATCGTCTTTGTCGGTGCCGGTGAACTCACCGTAGAAACCGCCGCCCTGCTCATTGCGCGCAAACACGAGGTAGTAATTATTGAAGAAGACAAGGAGCGCATTGAGGAACTCACCGAAACCCTCGACTGCAGTTTTCTCCACGGCGACGGCAGCCGCCCCAACATCCTCACCGAAGCCGGGCCGGAGCATGCCGACTACCTGTTCTGCCTGACGGAGAACGACCAGTACAACATCATTGCCGCACTGGTCGGCCGCTCGCTGGGCTACGGTCATGTGGTGGTACAGATTCACAATGTCGACTACCTCAACATTTGCCGCGAGCTGCGTCTGGAACACACGGTGACGCCGTCTAAAACCATCAGCCGCTACCTGGCCGACACCGTCTCCGGCGTCGATGCCGTGGAACTGTCATCGATGATCAAGTACGAGGCGCGCTGCATCATGGTGCAGATCACCGAGCACAACAAAGGAAAAATCGCCGATTTTGCCCTGCCCAAAGAGGCGCGCATCATCGGCATTTATCGCGACGATCAGTTTCTCATTGCCGATGCGGAAACGGTTCTTAAAGAGAAAGACGAGGCCCTGATCCTCACCCACAGCAAACATCTGGCGGAGCTGACGGAACGGTTTACAGACAAAGAGGAAGAAAATAACGACGCGTGATACACGCCAGCGCCTCGGGCAAAAGAGCGTTCGACTTTTTCGCTGAGTTTTGGTTGAATCGGGCCAAACACAACACTTTATAAAACACGTTGGAGAAAATGATGCCCGACAAACTGCACCTGTTGTTTTTATGCACCGGCAATTCCTGCCGCAGCCAGATGGCCGAAGGCTGGACCCGCCACCTCAAAGGGGATGTGATCGAGGTCTATTCCGCCGGGATTGAAACCCACGGCCTCAACCCCAATGCCGTCAAAGTGATGGCCGAGGCCGGGGTCGATATTTCCAGCCACCGCTCCCAGCACCTGGATGACTTCAAAGACACGCCGATTGATGTCGTCGTCACCGTGTGCGGTCACGCCCACGAAACCTGCCCCTATTTTCCAGCCAACTGCAAAGTGGTCCATGTCGGTTTTGACGATCCGCCGCACATGGCCAGAGAATTGGCCGAACAAGGCGCCACGCAAGAGGAGCAGCTCGATTGTTATCGTGCAGTCCGCGACGAGATCAAAGCCTTTGTCGAAACCCTGCCTCAATCCGTCACGGAGTAACGCCAGCCGTGACGCCGAGACCTCCACAGCGCCTGATTGCCATCGGTGATCTGCATGGTCAACGCGATATGCTGCGCCGTTTGCTCAATGTCGTCCAGCCGACGGCCGCAGACCAACTGGTATTCCTCGGTGATTATGTCGATCGTGGCCCGGACAGCTGCGGTTTGCTCTCCACCCTCATCGCTCTGCAACAACGCTTTCCCACCACCGTTTTTCTGCGCGGCAACCATGATCAGATGTTGCTTGATGCATTGGTCGAGGTCGGCGTGCGTCACGATGTGCGCCTGCGGGACATCTGCCCACGCTACCGGGATGATCTGGGCATCTTTTCCGATGTGGACATTTTTTACAGCAACGGTGGCCGGGCCACGTTGGCCAGTTACGAGACCAATAAACTCACGGATATTCCCCAAGAGCATGTGACCTTTTTGGAGGAGACTCGGCTATGGTGGCGCTGTGATCCGTTTCTGTTTGTTCACGCCGGGGTGCAACCCGGTATTCCGGTTGAGGAGCAATCGATCTTCACCCTGCTCTGGGAACGCAATCTGCCGCCGAGTGATGATGGGATCATTCAGGTGGTTGGTCACAGTCCGACTCCGAACAATTGGCCGACTTTTGATGAGGGGCGTTATGCGATGGATACCGGGGCTGGGCACAATCGGGTTTTGACCGCTTGTGATGTGTTAACGCGGCAGGTCTGGCAGGTGTCGTAAGGATTGCTGGCTCTCCGTTGAAAAACCTCAAGATCCAAACCGCCGGGGTTCGTCCCGACAACCCTACCCCTCAAAAACAATGGTCTTATCCCGCCCCTCGTTTTTTGCTTGATATAACGCGGCATCCGCCTTCTTCAATAACGCATCGAGTGATTCATCCGCCCCGGAATAGGCAACCAGACCAAAACTGGACGTGACGTTAAAATTAAAACCGCATTCGTCGAAAGACAGCTGTTTGATCTTTTCCCGCAGTTTCTCAACCAAGATGAAGGCACCGTCCTGGTCCGTATCCGGAAGGAGAATGGCAAACTCCTCTCCTCCCATGCGTCCAACCAGATCAGAGCCCCTAAGCTGAGTTTTCAGCAATTCGGCTATTTTCACCAAAACCGTATCACCCACGGCATGACCGTAGGCATCATTGATATTTTTAAAATAGTCGATATCCAGCATGATCACGGAAACGGGGCGCTTGTAGCGTTTTGCATTTCCTAAAAACTTAGGCGCCACTTCATAAAAGGCCCGCCGGTTATACAATCCGGTCAAAAGGTCGATGCGGGCAATCCACTCGGCCTCCTTTTTGGCAGATTCCAACTCAAAACTTAAGGCCAGTGTTTTGATCCAGTTTTTATGCTGTTCCAAGCTGATGATGGACATAAAAACAAGAATAATAAGCAGCATCACGGCAACGACGTTGCTACTTTTCGACTGCTGTAAAAAATAATAAACCACCTGCGGGGTAATAATCGTGGCCATAAAAATGGGAGGAGCCCATTTCAACTGGTGGAAAGCACTCACCGATCCCGCGGAGAAGCCCAAAGAGACCAAAATAAGATAGAGCGGCGCACCTTCAATGCCATTGACAACAAAATAAAAGAAGATGCTGCCCAACAGCATGGCGAGAAAAAAATGTTCGACATAAAAAAAACGCCCCCATTTGACGGCGTCCTTGTCAGGAAGATCGGAACGGTTAAACCAATGACACAAGGCAAAGTTGGCCGCAACAAATAACCAGAGTAAACAAACCGAGATAAACGTTCCGGTTCGAGTTTGCGGCAGCAGGCCGACAGCGAAAGGAAGAAAGGACGCGATTAAAACAGAAACCAGGCTGGGGATTCTGTTCTGATAGACCACCCGGACACATTCAGCAGTGATCCGAACGTTTTGATCAGCCGTGTGGCCGGTAGTGCTCTTATCAAAAAGCATATTGTTCTCATCAATTTGGTCGTTCATCTATTGACTCAGAAAGGGATTGGTTTCAATCACCAGCATCGGCAGGAATATGGCTCAGTCATAACGTCTCATCCGAGAGATCATGTTCAACATTTCACCATCAACGGACGTTAAGCTCAAGACGATAACGAAAATTCAACACATTACCAACATTTAAAACACCAATGTCTCCCATCAGTAATTCCGTTTTCGATCTTAAACACGCTGGGCAATTTTCACCCGAGTCATCAGCACTCACTCATGTCATAAAATCGCTGATTTCCACGCAATCAGAACAAACATTCCATTTCTCTGCTATTTTTTAAGTAACACGTTAAGAAAGGCGGCCACCATGGACGACATTTTCAAATTCTATGACGATCTCGGACCAACCAAGGTTCTGCATGTTTATGAACCCACGCTGAACCTGAAAGCGGTTCTGGTGGTGGACAATGTCGCGGCCGGGCCGTCCATCGGCGGTTTGCGCATGGCGCCCGATGTCAGTACCGAGGAGTGTTGCCGCCTGGCGCGGGCCATGACCTTGAAAAATGCTGCGGCAGGCTTGCCGCACGGCGGCGGCAAAGCCGTGCTCTATGGCGATCCGAAAATGCCGCGCGAGAAAAAAGAACAACTTATCCGCGCCGTGGCCAATGCCCTGCGCGATATCAACGAGTATATTATCGGCCCGGATATGGGCACCGATGAAGAGTGTATGGCCTGGGTGCAGGATGAGATCGGCCGCTCCGTTGGTCTGCCGCGTGAGATTGGCGGCATTCCCTTGGATGAGATAGGTGCCACCGGCTGGGGGCTGTTCCACGCCACGCAGGTAGCGTTGGAGGCGTGTGATTTCGGCCTTGACGGTGCCCGCGTTGTGGTCCAGGGGTTCGGCGCCGAGGGCAAACATGCCGCACGCTTTCTTGCCGAGCAAGGTGCAATTCTGGTGGGCGCGGCAGATTCGCAGGGTTCCATCTACAACGCTCTGGGCCTCAATATCGACCACCTTGCCGAACTCAAGGCCGAGGGCAAAAGCATCACCGCCTACCCGGACGGTCAGCACGGCAGCAAAGACGCCGTGCTCGACATGGAGTGCGACATCTGGATTCCCGCCGCCCGCCCCGATGTGATTCACGAAGATAATGCTCAACGCCTTAAAGCCCGCCTGGTGGTTGAAGGGGCGAATATCCCCATCACGCATCATGCAGAGAGAATTCTCCATCAACGCGGCATCCTGTGCATTCCCGATTTCATTGCCAATGCCGGTGGCGTCATCTGCGCTGCTATGGAATATGAAGGGGCCACGGAATCTGCTGCGCTCGAAGCGATTGAGGAAAAGCTGCGTCACAATACCCGCAATGTTCTGGATGGCGTTAAACGTAAAGGGATTTTGCCCAGAGAGGCGGGTGTGGAGCTTGCGGTTCAACGGGTGAAAAAAGCGGGGTCGTTTCGGCGGTGGAATGTGTTTTAAACTTCAAGATCAAAACCGCCGGGTTTCGTCCCGGCGACCGACATACTTTTGACTAGCCGCTCAAAAGTATGCAAAAACGAGCTTGAACCCCGGCCCTCCGGGGGTCGCAAACCCACCGACAATGAGTCGATTTCCCGTCTGCTTTACATATCCGGCTCGCCGCCCTTTAGAACGGCGAATCGTGCACCTCATCAGCTCTGGCGTAAAACCGTGATAACTATCTTGCGTCTCTCTCTATTTTTTCCGTGGCACCTCCCCCGCCACTTTATCTCATTTTGCAACCAAGTCCTCCCGTTCAGCAGCGCCGAACGTAAAGAGCGTCGCTGTGATGGTCGTCGGCAAACTGTTTGAGCGTCAGCGAGTTTTTGCCGACATCTCAGCGTAAGCGAATGGAGTGAGGGAACCCGTAGGGCGCAATGGTCGGGAGTCGTTTTTCCGTCTCTTTTGACGACGCAAAAGGGACCCGACGTGTTCGGGTAACCTACATAGGTAACACTTTGGTCCAGGTACATAGGTAACACTTTTGTATCCTCATAGACACTTCACAAGGAGGTGCCTATGCCCTGGAAAGAGGTTAAACCTATGGAACAGAAGCTGCTCTTTATCGCCGATCACCTGCGGCGTGTCGCTAACTTCTCAACGCTCTGCAAATCTTATGGCATCAGTCGCCGCACAGGGTATAAGTGGCTCAATCGTTATCGCCAATTGGGACTTGATGGTCTCCAGAATCAATCGCGCTGCCCTAAAACCAACCCCTTAAAAACGCCCTATTGTGTTCGAGAGGCGATCATCAAGGTCCGTCGCGAGTACAAAGATCCTCCTGGAGCAAAGAAGATCAAGGTGTTGCTTGAACAAGAACACCCTGATTGGGATATCCCATCGAAGACAACCATCCATAAAATCCTCCTGGAGGCTGAACTGATTACGCCCAGCAAGTCTCGTCGGCGCGTTCCTGTTCACCCGCAACCTTTTGCTCCGGTTGATAAACCTAACCAGGTCTGGTCTGCAGACTTCAAAGGGCAGTTCAAGACCGCTGATGGCAAATGGTGTTATCCCCTTACCATCATGGATCATCACAGCCGTTATCTACTGGCCTGTCGTACGTTAAGTGCGACAACAACAGATGATACCATGGCGATCTTTGATCAATTATTTCGGCAATATGGCTTGCCGGAGCGTATTCGCACCGATAATGGTGCGCCGTTTGCCAGTAGTGGGCTTGCCGGATTATCCCACCTATCCAAGTGGTGGATTCGTCTGGGGATCGCCCCGGAACGCATTATGCCAGGGAAGCCGCAACAGAACGGACGTCATGAACGGATGCATTCCACCCTCAAAAAGGCTGCCATCACGCCTGCCGCTGGTAATGCCCAACAACAGCAAAAAGCGTTCGACCACTTTATTGACACCTATAACCATAAACGGCCCCACGAAAGCCTGGGCCAAAAAACTCCAGCGACAGTTTATGTGACGTCATCGAAAAACATGCCGGAGCAGTTGCCTGAGCTGGACTATCCTGCCCATTTCAATATTTGCCTGGTCAATCACAATGGCGTCATTTATCACTTGAAGCACCGGGTTTACATCGCGTGTCTGCTCAAGGGAGAAAAAGTAGGGCTGGAGCAGACCAGTGACACACAATGGAATGTGTACTTTGCAAATATCAAACTTGGTCACTTCGACATGAGTGACATAACAACGGATCGCAACGGCTATATCAGCCTCAATGTGTAAACCATGTAGGTGGACTTTTCTGTTACCTATGTACTTGACCCGGACAGACGTGTGGGCGCGGAAGCCCACGTCATGTGCGTACCAAGTGATGTAAACGGAAAATGACCGATTGAAACTCCAGTAAACGAATTGGCTTGCCCCTCATCATCCTCATAAATACTGAATACAGCAACAGCATGACATCATTGTTAAAGCATGCTAAAAACATATCATTGATTTTAAACCACATCAGACCGCATCCCTTCTGAAAGGACGCCACCATGGTGCAACGCTTGTGCTTCCTGCTTATTCTGCTCCTGCCCACCCTGAGCTTTGGTTACGACGCTGACTCCACCTGCGTGCGCTGCCATGGCGACGAAATTCAGATGACCGCCCTTGGCGCTCCGTCTCTGTACCTCGATCCGCAAGCCGTGGACGACGAAGTCAACATGGGCGGCATGCCCACCTGTGTCGACTGTCATCAGGGCGACAACACCACTCTGGATAAAGACGCCGCGCATCAGGGCGTGCTCAAGCCTTTTCTGATGGCCGTAGGTGGCGCGTACAAAGGCGAAACCATGGATCGGCAGCAGATCGGCATCACCGCGCTGGAGCCGCAGGGCCGTGACTTTGACGCCTTGATTCCCAAACCGGATAAAGCCACGCTGAAACAAGCCAAAGCCGGTAAGATTCTCGGCCTCTATTATCACGACCGCGATCCACAGACCTTTGCCTATGCGCCGGAAGTGGCCCGCGCCACTTGCGGTAAGTGTCATAACGACGAAGTCACCGCTTACAACAGCTCGACCAAGGGGTTGCTCAAGCATCAGCGCGCTTTCCGCACCTTCAGTGAAGACCTGCCCGGCCCGCAGAACTGCGGCCCGTGGTTCGGCGATAATTATGAGGCCCTGGCCAGCGAATGTGCCGTGCCGTTTGACGCCGCGCAAAACAGCGCCTCGGCGCGTCAATGCAGTAAATGCCACGCCGGATGCAACGATTGCCATTATCACGCCTACAAAGGGCAAGGCCGTCACCGCTTCGGCCCGCCCGAAGCGCCGTCCTGCTATGGCGGTGGCCGCGCCAGCCTGTGTCATGCCGGGCCCATGGATCGACGCCGCGGTGCCGGATACATGCGCGGCGAATACGCCTTCCCGTCCGACCTACCCGTCGGCGTGCATGTTCAGAACGGCGTTGACTGCATCGACTGCCATCAGATCGACAACCACCAGTTCGGCCACCTGGCCAGCGACTCGGCGCGTAACTCCTGCCAACAATGTCATGAAGAGATCGTCGCCGCCGTCGCCCAATCCAGTCACAGCAATGTCGATTGCAGCGCCTGCCACGTCCAGACCGTCGGCGCGTATCAGTTCACTTTCTGGGGGCCGGGCGTGGTCGCCGGGGTGGAAACACCCTTCACCAAGCACAAGGAATATTACGGCACCCGCTCCCTGCCGACGTTGATCAAAAACGCCGCCGGGCGCTGGATTCCGGTCAAGCCCTACCCCATGGCCGCGCTCAACCAGACCAAAGATGTCGCCCCCACCGGCCTGAAATTCCGCGCCATCCCGCAACGCACCATCAAAGGGAATACGCGCATCGGCGAACCCGAGACCTTCACCATTGCCCGCGAGCAAACCGACGTCAACGACGCCTTTATCGTCAACGGCACCCGCAACGACCTGCCGCACAACAACAAGGCCCTGCTGTGGATTCAGATGGACAAGATGAGCCACGCCCTCGGCCAGGCCCGCACCTGCGACAGCTGCCACACCAGCCACGCCCAGGTTGCCGAGTCCAACTATACCTACGCTAACAACAAGGATGTCCAGCAGCCGTTCACCGGCAGCTACACCATCGTTGCCGATGCTGACGGCATGCGCTTTGAAAACATGCAGAACAGCACCATCATCCCAAAGGCTAAACGGCAGATAGCCGACTTTGCACCGTTCACCTATTTCCCGGAGGGCTGGAATGTCAAAGGGATTGATTTCTCCATTCCGTTCCGTCCGCAGGAAGTGGCTGCGGCGAGCACGGAGTTGGAGGAGTTTCTTGCTGAATTGGATAAGGTGAAAGGTCGGGATGTGGAAATGATTCGGGTTGTGGCTTGGCACAATTTGGAAATCGCTCGGAGGATGCTGGCCGAGAAGGAGAAATAAATTAAATCTTTGAACAGAAAAGCGGGGTCGGTATCGGCCCCGCTTAATTTTACCAATTACCACGATACGTCAACCGTAGATCTGACCCCTTTGGTAATTTTGACCCCTTTGGGAGTGCGTCAACCGTAGATCTGACCCCTTTGGGTGACCCCTTTGGGAGTGATCCCCACCTTGTCATCCATGGACATCCCGACGAACCAACGAAACAGTAGATTGTAATCCAGTTGCTCTGCCAGCATTCGTTCACTGCGAAAGGAGTAGATGATTTCTCGCAAAAGCTGTTCCGGCGCAATTGAAGGATGACCGGTATGTGAATACATCTCTTTGAACAACGGCGCCAAGTCGAGCAGAGTGTTATCGACCATGATACGAACCGGGCGCAACGGGTGATCTTCTGGAACCCGTGCCTCTAGAGAGGCATAACTGAACAGAGCCTGTTGGTTATAGTATCCTCCGCGCATAAATATCTTCTGTATATTCAACAGGTTATGCGCACAATTGCAACAGGGTTAAAAATAAAAAACTAATAGAATCAGTAGGTTGTATGTAAAGAGTTTTTTCAACAACTTGCTAGTTCTATATACTTAACAGATCATTGAGGCTATTTTCTATTTCCTTATGCTTCTTTTGAAGCTGCTTTAAATAATTGTATCCAGATTGGAGATATTGAATTGAAAAAGCACCGTATCCTTTGGAAAGATCCCTAACTAATTCTTTCTTATAAGTAAATTCTCCAGTTTTATACTCAGTCCTCTCTCCTCCTTTCTTATATTTATTCATTAAGTACTTCTGTTCTTCATCGAAATCAAAATCATTAGGTATAATAACAATACCGGATTTTAGAACAGAAAATCTAAGTATGTCATGGTCGTCAGCAATGACATTTTTCAAACTTGCAGAAACTTCATCTTCAAAATTTATAGTTGAAAATGAATTTTTTAAATATTTAACATAATGTGTTATGCCAACTTTTTTTGAAACACCAATATCTTTATAGAATCTAGATATTATCGGGATAAATAATAATCTTTCTACAAGGTCTTTATTTATTTCATACAATAAACAAATAACATTGTCGGATCTTATATTTTTCCAGTATTTGCCAATGAGTTTTTTCTGAACTTCAGGAGAGGCTTTAGAGATATACAGGGCAACGAAATATTCCTGAAAAGATCTGTGTGAGAATACAATATCTAGACCATCCTCTATTAATAAACATGTTGCCTTTAAAGCATCATCTAGATACCCCTCATTATTAAACGACTCAGAAAGATGGCGTTTGCTTTTATCTACAAAATCAAGAGCATCCATTCGAGTAAATCGGAAAAGTCGCTTATCATATGTTTGCAAACAAAAAACTGAAAATATTTTTGCAAAATCTTGTATATCGAGACCTGTTTGCCTTTCTCTTTTATATCCTCCTTTTAAGGCATCATGCCTTTGAAATAATGCTTCATAAGCTTGAGAATAAAAAATACTCAGCTTGGTTGGGATCTCCGCATTCTGTCCATAGGTCAAAAGCATAATTGATAATAATAAGGGGTTAGATAGAAAAGACTTATGTTGTTCATACATCCCATCTTTTAGCTCTTTTGTAAACTTCCCCTTCACATCTTCATCAAATGGTAGTTTTTCAACCAACAGGCAGGCAGAGTCAAGGGACATTTTAACGACTTTAAAAAGTTTAAATTCATCAATCCCTGAAAAAACCTCATCTGGACGCGATGATATTACTATTGAACATTCCTTACTACTCCTTGATAGTAATTTTATTTCTTTTATCAATTTCTTTCTATGGCAGTTACTCACCTCATCGAAACCGTCTAATATAAAAGAAAAATGCCCTAAATAAATAGCCTTATCAATATATTCCTTATCAAACCTGTGACTTTCTGAATTTAAAGCATCAAATATCAACTGGCTCAATGTTAAATCCTGAGAGTTTATTTCACGAAGTTCTACAAATACTGGAACTTGTTTTTTATATTTAATACAACTAAGAAAAAGATGCTTCATTAACACTGACTTGCCGCAACCTCCAGTTCCAAGCACCGCGACACGCCCAGATTCATTCACCAAATTTTCAAATGATGGCTCATCGATACGATTATTTGAGGATTCAACTGCTATCGGTACATAAAATTCATAAAAATCAACCGGTGAATGTCGAATAAAAAAAGACTTTGTTTGTGAATACTTATCCCACTTCTCTCTCAAATATGAACTATAGGTTTTCTCAAGATAAAGCTTCATTTCATTAGAAGCCATCTTGTAAGCATCTTTTCCAATTTCCATTAAAGATGCGAGATTCTCTGCAATAAAACTTGCAATCATTCTACCAACTTCTTCTTCGCTCATATAGCCCCCCCCCATTGAGCACAGTTGCCCAATAAAAACAAATCAAAGCACATCCAGCAGCCAACTGATTAGCAATCGATCATATGTTATATCTAAAATTAAAACAATGGAGTATTGGGGGAAGCTAGGAAACAATAAAGAATAAAGGGGTCAAGAATGGTAGATTCAATTTCAAAGCGCACCACTTAAGCTAAGAACAGAACATGACAGGGCTTCTGGTATTCTGAAAAGCGTGACCAAATCAGAGCCAGAAAGGATCCTGTCATGTCCTACACCCATCTTAGCGAACACGAACGTTATGTCATCAGTCATTTGCAATATTCGTTCAGCATACGTGAAATTGCTCGACGATTAGGCCGAAACCACAGCACGATAAGTCGTGAAATCAAGCGGGCTAAAGCGAGACATCCATGGACAATCTACTATTACGATTGGACGCAACCGCTGGCACTCGAACGCCGCCACAAGCCCCGTCATTTTCGTCGACAGAACAATTCACGACTGGTTTCCTATGTTGAGTCGAAACTTAAGCTTGAATGGTCACCGGAAGAAATAGCAAATAGAATCCGCATGGATTATCCCACTGACGATACGATGCGGATTAGTCATGAAACCATCTATCGCTGGATTTATCTTGAGGGCAGTGTTGGTGGCGTTCTTTATCAACGCTTGCGCCGAAAACATAAAAAACGGCGAAAACAGCGCCGGTATGGTGTTGGATATCGCTTTAGAGTAGATCGCATAAGCATTGATCAGCGTCCAGGAATCGTTGCAAATCGCAGCCGGTTTGGTGACTGGGAAAAGGTTTAAAGGGGTCAAATCTGCCTTTGACTAACCTTACCTCGCTGGGCCGTCGATCCTTGTTAAATCTCAAAACTAGCGCCATTCGGGAATTTCCTATCCCCTATTTATGAATTCACCATTATTCAGTTAAATGACCATGCAGGTCGAAAGAGAGCTGCCGGTGATGTTTAATCGACAACAGGTACAGGTCGTCGTTGCGGATTGAGTAGAGGAGCAAAAAATCCCCATGAATCAACTCGCGCAGTTGCAGTTCCTCACCAAAGCGTTGCCGTAATCCCTCAATCCGCAGCAGAACAGCTTGCGACCTGGGCGGATGGCGAAAGTAATCCGCACCCGATTCGGGAAAACGCTCCAGCATCGGGAGGATCTGCCCAAAAAGATCGTCCAGTAGCGTCTCGAACTGACCTCGGGCGTCGATTTCCACCAGAAAATCTTTGATCTCTTCCAGGTTACGCCTGAAATTATGGGTGACGTGCTGGTTCACCGCGACCCGTCTCGCCCGCAGGCGGCTTTCAGTTCGGCAACACTCATCACGTTGCCGTTTTCAATATCGTTCAGCCCGGCCTCTACTTCATCCAGCAAGCGCAGATGAAGACTCTGCCGTTCGAGCTGATGATAATAATCCAAGCGCTCGGCATCAATCATGGCAACATAGGCTTTGCCGTTGCGCGAAGCAAATAAAGGGGTCAAATCTGCCTTTGACTAACCCTACCAAGCTAGTCCGTGATCCTTGTTAAATCTCAAAACCAGCGCCATTCGGTAAAACACAAAGGGGTCAAATCTGCCTTTGACTAACCTTACTTGGCTAGTCCGCGATTCTTGTTAAATCTCAAAGCTAGCGCCATTATTCAGTTAAATGGCCATGGAGGTCGAAAGACAGCTGCCGGTGATGTTTGATCGACAACAGGTACAGGTCGTCGTTGCGAATTGAGTAGAGGAGCAAAAAATCCCCATGAATCAACTCGCGCAGTTGCAGCTCCTCACCAAAGCGTTGCCGTAATCCCTCAATCCGCAGCAGAACCGCTTGCGACCTGGGCGGATGGCGAAAGTAATCCGCACCCGATTCGGGAAAACGCTCCAGCATCGGGAGGATCTGCCCGAAAAGGTCGTCCAGTAGCGTCTCGAACTGACCTCGGGCGTCGATTTCCACCAGAAAATCTTTGATCTCTTCCAGGTTACGCCTGAAATTATGGGTGACGTGCTGGTTCACCGCGACCCGTCACGCCCGTAGGCGGCTTTCAGTTCGGCAACACTCATCACGTTGCCGTTTTCAATATCGTTCAGCCCGGCCTCTGCTTCATCCAGTAAGCGCAGATGAAGACTCTGCCGTTCGAGCTGATGATAATAATCCAAGCGCTCGGCATCAATCATGGCAACATAGGCTTTTCCGTTGCGCGTGATGATTTTTTCCCGCCCGGTGCATACTTCCTCGGCCAGCGCAGTGAAGCGGGCTCGAACCTCTTTCAACGGAATAATGTCTTTACTCGATAACGGCATCCATATCTCCAGTTCGGTTGATAACACATTTTGCTGAGCACAGATTTTTCGCCGAACGGTGGGACGGCGTCAGGCCCTAAATGATTAACGGATAGTTTAATCTATTGAGCAACTCATTGTCAAAAAGGTTTCCGAAGCGTAAAGAACAACAAAGGGGTATTTTTATGATCAATCTTACCGGTCAGGGGGATTTAGGGGCATTCCCGAATGGCGCTAGGGGGAATGAGCACCACCGGGCTTGTCCCGGCATGGAAGCTGTCCCAGGCTTTATCGGTGCCCCCCACCGTTCCATAGTCCGCAAACATCCGTCCTACGAAGTTGCCACAGTCACAAGCAGGCTCCTTTTCAGCATCTCGACCATTCCCCGAAAATCATAAGCCCGTTTGACACCCTTCCGGCAAACGCGGATAATGACGCCTCACAACCCGCTCAAACCCTCATCCCAAGGTCCGATCCATGACTCAGCCCCGCACTTACGTCACCGATTTTCACATCCACTCCCACTACTCGCGTGCCACCAGCAAGCAATTGACGCCGGAATATCTGGCCTACTGGGCGCGCATCAAAGGGGTGCATGTAGTCGGCACCGGCGACATCACCCATCCGGGCTGGCTGGCCGAATTGAAGGAAAAGCTGGAACCGGCGGAGGAAGGATTGTTTCGCCTCAAAGCGGACTACGCCAATGTACCGGAGGACGAGGACTTCCCGGCACCGGAGGGCGAGGTGCGTTTCATGCTCACCGGTGAAATCAGCAACATCTACAAAAAAACCGGCAAGGTACGTAAGGTACATAATGTCCTCTGCCTGCCGGACTTTGCCAGCGCCGAAGCGCTGCAGGCGAGGCTGGACAAGATCGGTAATATCACCTCGGACGGGCGGCCGATTCTTGGGCTGGATTCCAAAGACTTGTTTGATCTGTGCCTGAATGTGTGCGAACGCACGATGTTTATTCCGGCGCATATCTGGACGCCGTGGTTTTCGGCGCTGGGCGCCAAGTCGGGCTTTGACAATTTGACGGAATGTTACGAGGAGCTGACCCCGCTGCTGGCGGCGGTGGAGATGGGCCTGTCCACGGACCCGGCCATCAACTGGATGTGCTCGTTTCTCGACGACTTCACCCTGCTGGCCAACTCCGACGCCCATTCACCGGAAAAGCTGGGCCGCAACGCCAACCTGCTGGCTACGGACTTGAGTTATACGGCGCTGCGCGAGGCGGTAATTAAGGGCGACGACGGCTTTGTCGGCACCATTTCGTTTTTCCCCCAGGAGGGCAAATACCACTTTGACGGCCACCGCAAGTGCGGCGTGTGTTTCGACCCGGTGGAGACCTTTCGCCACGACGGCCTGTGCCCGGTGTGCGGCAAGCCGCTGACCGTAGGCGTGGCCAACCGGGTGGTTCAGCTTTCCGACCGCAGCGACATTTTGCAGCGGCCGAATCGCAAGCCGTTTCATTCGTTGATCCCGCTCAAGGAGCTGCTCGGCGAGCTGATGGGCGTCGGCCCCGCCAGCAAGAAAGTGGCCGAAGTCTACCGGACGCAGATCCGCCAGTGGGGGCCGGAGCTGTCGATCCTCATGGACCTGCCGCTCGACATCATCGAACAGCAGAGCGACGCCCTGTTTGCCGAGGCGATTCGCCGTATGCGCGCCGGGGAGATTCTCATCGAGGAAGGTTACGACGGCGAATATGGTCGCATCCGCGTGTTCGGCGACGGTGAAAAGGAGCGCTTTACCCATCAGGAGAGTTTGTTCGACACGTTCGCTGCTCCGGCCAAAGTCGCCAAGCGCGCGTTGCTGACCTTTGATTTGGAGGAATACCGACGCCTGCTGGAAGAAAAAGGCCGGAGCGAAGCGAATGCGGAGCCAACGCCTGCGAACACGCCCGCCAACGCCACGGACGAGGCACCGCCCCCAGCCGCTCAATTCTCCTTCAACGAGGCCCAGCGCGCCGCCATCAACCACGATCACGGCCCGGCGCTGATTTTAGCCGGTCCCGGCACCGGCAAGACGCGGGTGCTGGTCAACCGCATCCAGCGCTTGATCAACAGCGGCACGGCTCCAGCAGACCGCATCCTCGCCATCACCTTCACCAACAAGGCCGCTCAGGAGATGCGCGAACGGCTGACCGCCCTGATGGGCGACGCGGCGCAGCCGGTGACTGTGGCCACCTTTCATGCCTTGGGTTTGCAGATCATCCGCGACCAGTTGGAACGCAGCGGCCGCAGTGAAAATTTCGCCCTGATCGATGAGGACGAAAAAACGCTGATCGCCCGCCACCATCTCGGCTGGGAGAAAGATACGATTCGGCAGCGGCTGACTGAGATCAGCGCTGTCAAGCAACGCCTGATCGATGACAAAGACGAACCGGAGTGGTTCGCCGACTGGCAGCAGGCGTTGCGAGAATTAAACCTGTTTGACCTTGACGATCTGCTGGCCGTACCGTTGCAACTACTGGAAGCGGACCCGCAGTTGGCCGCGCACTATCGGCAGCAGTTTTCCTGGCTGCTGGTGGATGAATATCAGGACGTCAACCGCGCCCAATATGCGCTGATCCGCCTGTTGGCGCCGACCAGCGACGCCAACCTGTTTGCCATTGGCGACCCCAATCAGGCCATTTACGGTTTTCGCGGCGCCGACATCCGTTACATCCGCCAGTTCAGCGCCGACTATCCGCAGGCCGCCGTCTTCCACCTCAACCAGAGCTACCGCTGCCCTGATCCCATCCTGCGCGCTTCCGGCGACGTGCTGCACGCGGCGGACAGTCAAGACGCTGGACTGCTGTGCGGCGTGCCGTCACAGGTCAAAACCGCCATCAACCACTTCCCCAGCGATAAGGCCGAGGCCGAAGGACTGGCCCGCACCATCGAACAGCTACTCGGCGGGGTGAGCTTTTTTTCCATCGACTCCGCCGTCACCAGCGGCGAGGCAGGTGACATCGGCGGCTTGGGCGAAATTGCCATCCTGTGTCGTCTCGGCCGCCAGATGGAGGCGATCGCAAAAGCCCTGCGCGATCACCACATTCCCTACCGCATCGTCGGCGAAATGCCGTTTTTCCACCAGGAGCCGGTCAAGTCGCTCCTGCTGCAATGCCGTGCCGCATACAATCCGGGCAATCCGTTTTTGCATCAACAGATGCTGGATCAGTTCGCCATCAGAGCCGAGCAATTGCAGCACTGGGCACAACTGCCCACCTCAAGTCAACTGATCGCAGCCGTGGCCGACCACAACGACGCCGAGCTGATCGACCACCCGGCCCTGCGTCGCCTGCTTAACCTGTGCGACGCTTTCCCCGCGCCGCAGGCGTTCCTCGACTATCTGGCCTTGGGCTCGGTGGCCGATGATTACAATGAGAGAAGTGAAGCGGTGTCGCTGATGACCCTGCACGCCTCCAAAGGACTGGAGTTTGATGCCGTGTTCATCCCCGGCTGTGAACAGGGCCTGATGCCCTATGGTTTGTTTGAAACTCAGACAAGTGATGTCGATGAGGAGCAGCGCCTGCTCTACGTCGGCATGACCCGCGCTAAGAAGCGGCTGTTTATGTCTCACGCCGACCGTCGTTTCCTGCTCGGTAAGGAGTATCAGTTAGCGCGCAGCCCGTTCCTCGACCGCATTGAGCAAGAACTGCTGGAGCAGGTGCGCCATGAGGCGAAAAAACTCCCAATTCGGCAGGCCGAACAATTGTCACTGTTGTGAAACAGTACAAAAAAGGCTTTCACCACGGAGTCACTGAGACACGGAGAAGGTCAAATTCTTTTTTGCCACAGACACACCAGACAAAATCAGGACAAGTCAAAGGTCCTTAAGTTTTTTATCTCAAATTCGCTTCACGATAACTTCACGATCAGATCGGATAAGGGCCTCGATTGAGATCAAAAATCTTTTTGTTTTTGTCCTGCCCCTGTCTGATTTGTCCGTGGCCAACAGGCTTCTCTCCGTGTCTCAGTGCCTCCGTGGTTCAATGGTTTTAAGGTCTCATCCGATCTTATCGAGGCCTCTATCGTGAGGCTAAAAACAAGAATTCGCTTCACGATGACTTCACGATCAATTCGGATAAGATCCACGATAAAGATCAAAAGTCCTTTTGCCCTTTTGTCCTGCCCCTGTCTGGTTTGTCTGTGGCCAATAGGCTTCTCTCCGTGCCCCAGTGTCTCCGTGGTTCAATGGTTTTAAGATTTCATCCGATCTTATCGAGGCCTTTATCGCGAGGCTAAAAACAATTCGCTTCACGATGACTTCACGATAAGATCGGATAAGATCCACGATAAAAGATCAAAACCTTCTCGCTGTTTTGTCACCCTCCCCGTTTTGATCTGCCTGTGACCATTAGGTTTTCTCCGTGTCTCAGCGTCTCCGTGGTTCACAGGTTTAAACCTGAAGCCATCTTTTCCCTTATCTTTTCCTGCCAATACGTCGAAGAGAAAAAGACGGTAAAACAAACCGTTAGGGAATCATTCATGAATATTTTCGCAACACAGCTCAACAACACAGCGTTATCTGAACAACAACGTCCCTCCTTTGCCCAATCGTCGGCGTTCTCCTCTATTCTGGAACAGGCGCAGGGCGAAACCACCAATCAGGCGACATCCGCCTGCGCAACACAGCCGTTACGTCAAACCCCACTCCAAGCCACCACGGCAAATACTCTGGTGCCGGTCTTGGCGGATGACGCCGGCGATTGGGACAAGTACCGCGACGAACAACTGCTGAGTAATCCCGGCGGCGAGGATTATTTCGTTGACGGCACGACGCAAGGCGAGGAGTCCGGCTTGATTGAAAACATTGCCAAAGACCTGTCTGATGTGGTCGATAACATCGGCAATTTTTTCCATAACCTGCTGTTTGGCGCTGAAACACATTACCGCGATGAGCAAGGGGAGGTGCAGACCAGCCAAAACCGTGGGTTGGTCGGATCGTTGGTTGATCTGGTCTGTGATGTCGGCAGTGCCCTGAGTTTTGGCGCCTGGCGGCCTGATGGCGAGGACGCCCCCGAAGGATTGCAGGAACGGGTCAGCTTTGCTTTTGACAAACTCAAAGAGGCCGTTGCCGATGATGTGGTGGCCGGAGTGGCCGGCAGCGTCAACCACATGGGCGAAGACCTGTTGTTGGCCGGGTGGAATCTGGTGGAAATCATCCCCGACGCGACCGTCAGCAATGTGGACATGGCGGAAAAGGTGGTGTCCAACGTTTTTGACAATGGTCAGGTGGTCATCGACTATCTCACCGATGTCCTGCCCGGCGGCGAGGCCTGGCTGCGGGTGCACGCCACCGATCTCGACGACAGTCAGCTACCGGTTTTCTATAACCTGTCCACCCCGGAAAACTTTACCGGCGACACCCGCTGGGAGCAGGTCAGCAATACGCCGTTGCGCAAAGCACTGGAAACCGTCGGTTCGCTGCTGGCGGATGGCGCGATGCTGATGTTGCTGGGTCAGTTGCCGACAAGTTCACAAGATCACCGCTGATTCCGAATCGTTCTCACGGCGAAAGTGTTATTTTCGCTCTATCCCCAGTTTTTTCAGCTTACTCCTCAACGTGCTCGGGTTTATGCCGAGCAGCTGCGCCGCACCGCCCTCGCCATTGATGCGACCACCGGTGTGCTCAAGCACTTGACGCAAATACGTGGTCAAATAGTCATCCAGAGGTCTGGGAGAAAACGACTTTTCGGCATCAACCGGGACGACAGAGCTGGATTCGTCCTGCCCCACCAATCGATCAAACGTTAGCGCTCCCCCTTTGTAGCGCACCAGCTCCCGTTCAATGACATTCTGCAGCTCCCGCACATTGCCGGGCCAGGCATAATGGGTGAGGCGTTCCAAGGCTCCGGCGGCAAGTGGCGGCACCGGATGCAGGCCCATTTCACGACTTTTCGACGTGAGCAGCGAGTGGACCAGCGCCGGAATATCGCCGATGCGCTGGCGCAACGGCGGGATAAAAATCGGGAACACGTTGAGGCGAAACCACAGATCTTCACGAAACTGCTGGGCGGCCACCATCTCTTCGAGGTTGCGGTGGGTGGCGGCAATCACCCGGATATCCACCGGGATGGCCGCGGAACCCCCGACCCGTTCCAGCTCGTGATATTGCAGAATCCGCAACAGTTTGACCTGGGCGGCCAACGGCAGCTCGCCGATCTCGTCGAGAAAGATGGTACCGCCGCTGGAGCGCTCGAAACGACCGCGCCGGGTGGCCACCGCACCGGTAAATGCGCCTTTTTCGTGGCCGAACAATTCACTGTCGATGAGGGATTCGGGAATCGCCCCGCAATTGACCTTGATAAACGGCCCCTCCCGGCGCGTCGAGCTGTAATGGATGGCGTTGGCGATCACTTCTTTGCCGACACCTGTTTCGCCGAGAAGCAGCACGGTGTTGTTGCGCGGTGCCACCTGACCGACCATCTCCATGACATTGCGCAGCCCGCCTTTGTTGCCGATGATCTCGGTAGCCGCGGGCGGAATCAGCTCATTTTGCAGAAAACGGTTGTCGTCGAGCAACCGGTCGCGGTAGGTCAGCAACTCCTGATGGGCCAGAGCATTGGACAGGGCAATGGCAAACGGCTCAGTCAGGCTTTTCATCAGTTCAATGTGCTGGTGATTGTAGGCCCCGTCACCTGCGGCACGCAGGATGAGTCCGCCGATGCGTCTGCCGTCAAGAGAGAGGGGCACCGGCATGGTGGTAAACCCTTTGTTGTGGGTCAGTTCGGCCATTTTGTTGATCATGGGATTGTCGGAGTTGGCATCGTTAATCACCGGCTCACGCAGCGCCCGGCTCCATTCCCAAGCATCTTTGGGCAGGGGGATGATGTCGGCGATTTTACACTCCTCGGGTTCCCAGGCGATAAAACGCAGCGCACTGAGGGTTTCATCGTGCACATTGAGATAAATGCTGTGCAGCGGCATGATTTGACGCAGATAGTCGTAGGTGCGCTTCAGAGCCAGGCGGATATCGAGACTGCTGCACACCCGCAGCGTCATCTCGCGAAAAAATTGTTCGTGGTTGATCTCCATGGTTCCCCTTTCTCTTGACGGTTGTTAGGGGGCGTTCTCAATCAGCTTTCATGGTACTATTTTGGGCCTTTCCCGCGTCCGCAGCGTTACACGTCGTTGCCATAGAATAACTATGACGCCTCCATGTGCCTTGCTGACACAAAAAAACCTTCAAAATAGTGCTCATTCTTCTCATTGAGAACGCTCCCTAGTCACGAAATATCGAGACCATATCCAAGATATCGATATTTCACAACCCCGCTATCGAAATATCATTACCGATTCTACGGACGAAACCCTGAATGCCCCCCCTGAGCGGCACCGCGCCATTGGCACGAAATGTGATAATGATAACCGTTCTACTTAATGAACGGGTGCGCGTCACATCGCCTGCACCCGGTAGCTTTCCATCGTCAGGGAACCCCATGAAAAACAACCTCATCACCTTGATCACCGCTCTGGTGCTGACCGGCGGCTTGTCCGGCTGTGCCGGATTTCACGGCATCGACAGTACGGCCACGATGCGCAACGCGCCGCAAAGCCTCTCCACCGGCCAACTCGCCAGCGGCCCCTGGTCGGACCGGGACTGGTGGCATCTCTTTAACGACCCGCAGCTCAATGCGCTGATGACCGAGGCTTTGGACAACAGCCCGACACTGAAAGAGGCGCAGGCGCGGATACGCCGGGCGCTGGCTCTGGCCGGGCAGGTGCGCTCCGGCTACGGCCCGCAGGTGGCGCTACAGGGGGAAACCATTTACCAGCGTTTTACTGAAAACGGCTCGGTGGGAGAAAAATACGCCGGCGACACCGACAGCGCCAACCGGCTGGGTTTCAACCTCGCCTACGACCTGGACCTGTGGGGACGCAAAAAAGCCGCCTATCGCGCCGCGCTGGGTACGGCCAAAGCCGCCGAGGTCGAGGCCCAAGCCGTCAAGCTCACCCTCACCTGCGCCATTGCCGAGACCTATAGCCAACTGCGGCGCGTCACGACCCAAAAAGAACTGTACACGCAACGCCTGGAACAGGATGAACAGATCCGGGAGCTTCGGCGTCTGCGCGCGGATGCCGGTCTTGAACCCGAAGACGACGGGCGCCGCGTGGCCAACAAAAACGCTCTCACCAGGGTCACAATCGCCCTGCTGACCGAGCAGCAGACCCTGCTGCAACACCGCCTCGGCACCCTGGCCGGAGCCGGACCACAGCGCGGGCTGGCGCTCAATGCGCCCCCTGCGGCCTCCCTGGCCCCACCGACCCTGCCGTCGACCATTCCGGCGCAGTTGATCGGTCGGCGGCCGGACGTGGTGGCCCAATTGTGGCGCATTGACGCCCTGACGCACGGCATCGCCTCGGCGAAAGCGGCGTTTTACCCCGATGTCAACCTGAGCGCCTTTGCCGGATTCGACGCCATCGGCCTGGAAAACCTGCTTGAAAGCGGCAGCCGGGTGTACGGCGTCGGCCCGGCCTTGACCCTGCCGCTGTTCACGTCCGGTCGGCTGCAAAGTGCCCTGGCCGCTGAAAATGCCGCCTATGACGGCGCCGTCGAACACTACAACGCCCTGATCCTCACGGCAGTGCACGAGGTGGCCGATGCGGTCACCTCGTGGCAGGCGAGTACGCGCCGCCTCGACGATCGTGAGGAGGCACTGGAACAGTTGACCGCACTCCATCATCTGGCCGAGCTTCATTACGCCAACGGCTTGAGCGGGCGCATCCCCGTGCTTGACGCACAGACGCGGATTCTCGATGAACAAAGCGCTCAGGCCGAACTGCGCCAACGCCGGGAGCTGGCCCTGCTGGCGCTGATCCGGGCGCTGGGCGGCGGGTTGACCCCGCAACCTCCGGCGAGCACGTCTCAACAAAAATCAACCAAAGAGCCTTTGGCAAAAAGCGAAACTTTTAAAGGATAGACATACGATGGAAACACAACAGAACACGAACGGTTCCATGGTCCGCAAACGGGTCACCATCCTGCTGCGCATGACCGCGGTTTTTGCCCTGATCGGCGCGGCTTACGCCGCCTATTGGCTGATGATCGGCCGCTACCAGGTGTTTACCGACAATGCTTACGTGGCCGGGAATATCGCCCAGATCACCCCGCTGACCAATGGCCGGGTGGAGACGGTGGAGGTGAATGACACCGACTTTGTTGAAGCGGGTACGGTGCTGGTGCGACTCGACAAAGCCGACGCCGAGCTGGCTCTGGCCAAAGCAAAAGCCGACCTGGCCGAGACGGTGCGCCGGGTGCGCACCCTGTATCACGGTGACGAGGCCCTGCAGGCCGTGGTCGCCCAGCGCCGGACCGACCTCAATACGGCACGTGACGACCTGGCCCGCCGCTCCGCGCTGCGCGGCACCGGGGCGGTGGCGGAAGAAGAGATCACCCACGCCGCCGACGCCGTGGCCAGCGCCCGCCAGGCCCTTGATTCGGCGCGGCAACAACTGCAGGCCAATCGTGCGCTGGTGGATCAGACCACCCTTGAGGAGCATCCCCAGGTGGCTCAGGCCGTGGCCCTGTTGCGCGAACGCTACCTGGCCTGGAAACGGACCGACATCGTCGCACCCATCTCCGGCTACATTGCCCGGCGCAATGTGCAGGCCGGACAATGGGTGACCAGCGGCGCGCCCCTCATGGCGTTGGTGCCGCTTAACCAGGTGTGGGTGGACGCCAACTTCAAAGAGACTCAATTACGCCAGATGCGTATCGGACAACCGGTGGAGTTGGTCAGTGATCTGCTCGGCAAGCAGGTGGTTTACCATGGCCGGGTGGCGGGCTTTTCCGCAGGAACCGGGGCGGTGTTCTCTTTGCTCCCGGCCCAGAACGCCACCGGCAACTGGATCAAGGTGGTGCAGCGGCTGGCGGTGCGCATTGCTCTGGATCCCCAGGAACTGGCCGCCAATCCGCTGCAGATCGGCCTGTCCATGGCGGTCACCGTGGATATCCACACCACCGACGGCGCCCGCCTGAGTGAAGGCCGCGCCAATACACGGCCTACGGACAGCGCGGTCCCCAACGTCTGGCGTGATGAAGCTGACACTTTGGCGCAGCGCATCATCGTTGCCAACCGTGCCCCGCAAGCGACGCCCTGAGCCGGAGACAAAGGATGCAGGATAACGCACCCAAAGTGCTGCCGCCGTTAAGCGGAGGCCGCCTGGTTCTGGCTACGGCCTCTTTAAGCCTGGCGACGTTCATGAATGTGTTGGATACCACCATCACCAATGTCTCGATCCCGGCGATTTCCGGCAATCTCGGTGTCAGCACCAATCAGGGCACCTGGGTCATTACTTTTTTTGCCGTGGCCAATGCCCTGGCCGTACCGCTGACCGGCTGGCTGACGCGGCGCATCGGCCAGATCCGCCTGTTTCTTTCGGCGCTGCTGATGTTTATTCTGGCATCACTGCTGTGCGGTCTGGCGTGGAATCTGGAGGCGCTGATCACCTTCCGAATCCTCCAAGGTTTTGCCGTGGGGCCGATCATTCCGTTGTCGATGTCGCTGCTGCTGCAGTGTTATCCGCGCCAGAAAGCCGGTCTGGCCCTGGCGCTATGGTCGATGACCGTCACGGTGGCGCCGATTGCCGGGCCGATCCTCGGCGGCTGGCTGACCGACAATGCGTCGTGGCCGTGGATCTTCTACATCAACATCCCCATCGGCCTGCTGACAACGGCAGTGATCTGGGCGGTGCTCAAAGACCGCGAAACGCCGACGGCCAAGCTGCCGGTGGATAAAACCGGCCTGTTTCTACTCATGCTCTGGGTGGGATGTTTTCAGGTCATGCTCGACAAGGGTCACGAACTGGACTGGTTCGGCTCGCCGTTTGTCGTCGCCCTGGCGGTGATTTCGGTGATTGGCTTCTGCTACTTCCTGGTGTGGGAGCTGACCGTGCCCCATCCGGTGGTGGATCTGAGTTTGTTCAAAAACCGCAATTTCGCCCTTAGCACCCTGTCGCTGAGCCTCGGCTATGGCGTCTTTTTTATGAATCTGGTGCTGACACCGCTGTGGTTACAGCGCTTCATGGGCTACACCGCCACCTGGGCCGGTCTGGTGACGGCACCATTCGGAATTTTTGCCGTTATTCTCGCCCCGGCGGTCGGTAAGAACCTGCATCGCGTTGATCCGCGGCTGTTTGTCACCGGCGCGTTCAGCTTCTTTTCGCTGGCGTTCTACCTGCGCTCGCAATTCACACCCGATGTCAGCGCCGGGACCATCGCCCTCAACCATCTGCTGCAGGGCATCGGCATGGCCGCATTCATGACGCCGCTCAACGCCATGGCCGTTTCCCAGTTGCCTCAAGAGCGCATCCCGTCAGCGTCCGGCCTGCTCAACTTTGCCCGCATCATGCTCGGTGCATTCGCGGCCTCCATCGGTACCACGTTGTGGGAGGACCGCGCCATCCTGCATCACGCCCAGCTCAGTGAACACATCACCGGTTACGCCAACGCCGTGATCATCGCCCGCGACAAGTTGCTCACCATGGGCATGGCCGGGATGAAAAGCCTGGGGTTGATCAATATGGAGCTCACCAAGCAAGCGTACACCCTGTCGGCCATGGAGCTGTACCGCATCTCATCGCTGTTATTCCTGATTCTGATCAGTGTCATCTGGCTGGCGCGACCGGACAAAAAGACGCCAAGTGAATAATGTTGCCATAGCGGGGCGGCGGGACAAGGCAAACGCTGTCTCGCCGCCAATCACCCCACCGAGATGAGTCGTCACCACGGGATGGCCGATATCGCCCAAGTGCAGACTGTGAAACACAACGCTGCCGGTAGAAACTTCCCACAGGATCACGTCCACGATTACGGCGATTTTCACGCCTGAACAAAAACAATCGATGGTATCAACGCCACCGATATGCTAGAAGACACTGCACTTCAATCCGTCATTACGCACCCAACGCTTCAAGACAGGACCCGCCGTGAGCCAAACCGATTTTTCCGCCGTAAAATTACAGCCCGCACTGCTTAAAAACCTCCAGTCCATCGACTACGCGCACATGACGCCTATCCAGGCCATGGCTCTGCCGCCGATTCTGGCGGGCAGCGATGTCATCGGTCAGGGCAAAACCGGCTCGGGAAAAACAGCCGCCTTCGGCCTCGGCCTGCTGGAAAAACTCAACGTCAAACGCTTTCGCGTGCAGGCGCTGGTGTTGTGCCCGACACGTGAACTGGCCGATCAGGTGGCCAAAGAGATTCGCACACTGGCGCGCACTATCCACAACATCAAGGTACTGACGTTATGCGGCGGCATGCCGTTCGGCCCGCAACTCGGCTCTCTGGAGCACGGCGCCCATATCGTGGTCGGCACACCGGGGCGCATTGAAGAGCATGTCCGCAAAGGGGCCTTGAAGCTGGACAACCTCAACATCCTGGTGTTGGATGAAGCGGACCGTATGCTGGAGATGGGCTTTCAGGAGGCGCTCGATGCCATCATCGACCAGACTCCGCAGGAGCGCCAGACCCTGCTGTTCAGCGCGACGTTTCCCCGCCAGATCGAATCGATTGCCGCGCGGGTGATGAAGACACCAGTCATGGTTCAGGTGGAAGCCACCCACGACAGTGCAGTGATCGCGCAACATTTCTACGAAGTTGCCGACGACGAAGAGCAGCGCAAACAGGCACTGCGTCGTTTGTTGCTCCATCACCAACCGGCTTCGGCGGTGGTGTTCTGCAATACCAAGCTGGACACCCGCGAGGTTGCCGACGATCTACGCGAGCACGGCTTCAGCGCCCTGGCACTGCACGGCGATCTGGAACAACGTGAGCGGGATCAGGCGCTGGTGCGGTTCAGCAACGGCAGTGCTACGATTCTCGTCGCCACCGACGTTGCTGCGCGCGGTCTCGATATTGAGGCGTTGGATTCCGTGTTCAACTACCATCTGGCTCGCGAGAGCGAGGTGCACGTCCATCGCATCGGCCGCACCGGTCGGGCGGGCAGCCACGGCCTCGCCTGTTCACTGTACAGCAGCAAAGAACAGTTCAAGGTGACGCGACTGGCAAAATTTCTCGATCAGGATCTGAGCGGCGAGCCGCTGCCAGCGGAGAGCGTGCTGGAGACAGAGCCTCGCCAGCCCTCCATGGCCACCTTGCAGATTGATGGCGGCAAGCGGCAAAAAATCAGGCCGGGCGACATCCTCGGCGCGCTGACCGGAGCCAACGGCATTAACGGAGCCGATGTCGGCAAGATCAACGTCTTTGCCAACTGGGCCTATGTGGCGGTCAAACGCGAGTCGGCTGCGGCGGCGTTAAAAAAGCTCTGTAACGGCAAGCTCAAGGGACGCGTCATCCGCTCCCGGCGGATTCGCGGGTAAGAACTACACTCTGGCGCCGCTGTGCATCTGCACAGGGCACACGCGTGGATTGCCATGCGAACTTTTACGCGTCCGGCGGTGTTTTCTGCGGCAGGAGATTGATAGAGTAACAACCATCAAGGCTTGTTGTGGCAGGCAAGACCTGGTTCTCCTTTCTTCCTAGTTGATACACACAATAAACAAAGCCGGTTCGGATGCCTCCCCGAACCGGCTTTGTTGCGTCTGGTGTTCGACATGCGAAACCATGTCACGATCTCTAGCGCCCCGACTATGGAGCTTTATTGATCACAGAATATCTTCCATCGGCATCCACTTCCAAAACGTCAGCTTCAGCCGTTTTCCCCACGGCGCAAAACGGTCCGGGTTATCCTCAGCGCTGTTCCAACTGTTGCCCGGAGCCATGTCGCGCTCGATCTCCAGCTCCACCTGTTGCGCCAGATGCGGATTGTCGATGATCACCCCCCACTTCGGTGTTGAGGTTGGCCGAACGGGGATCGAGATTGAAGGTGCCGACAAACAATTTTTCACCATCGATCACCAGGGTCTTGGCGTGGATGGCAAACACCGGCGCCTTCTCTTTCAGCTTCGGATAACGCTCCATCAAGTGCTGCTGAATGCGCGGATGGGGCTGAAATTCAAACACCTCAATGCCCGCTTCCAACAGATCCTCCCGCTGATTGCTGTAACCGCTGAACGCCTGCAGATTATCGGTGGACAACAGCGAATTGGTGCTGATGCGCACCTTGACCCCTTTTTTGATCAGCTCTTCAAACAGCTCCAGTCCACCCTCCGGCATCACCAGATAGGGGGATTGGATGGTCACGCTCTTCTCTGCCTGCGCCAGGGCTTCGGCCAGTCGGCTCGTCGAGCGACCACCGCCACCCAGCCCGTGGTCACCGGAATTCTTCCCCGGTTCATCGCTGATGAATTGCACCTCACCCCACGCCAGATTATCCATCAACATCTGAAATTTCAGTGGCAGATCATCCAGCGCCTGTTTCACTTCAGGAGCAAAGTTTTCCGGATTTTGCGCGTAGGCATGCAAATCGGCATAGATGGCGTCACGCCGTTGTTCATCCGGGGCATGCTTGGCATCGAGCAGGCTTTCAATCGGTTTGGCCAGAGCACTGTTCCAGAACGCATCAAAACTGACGGTCATGGTCTGTGCCACCGGACCAAGCAACAGGATATCGCGATCCCGAAAGTTGTAGCTCTGGTCAAAATCGTAATACTCATCCGCCATGTTGCGACCGCCGGTGATGGCGACCTGCTGATCGACAATAAACGTCTTGTCGTGCATGCGCTGATTGGCCGCGCGAAAATTGCTGAAAATATTCCACAACCGCTGCGGGGTCGAAACGCCGGTTTTGTGCTGCGGGTTATAAACCCGGATGGAAATATTGGGATGCGCGGCCAGCGCCAGCAGAAAATCCTCCGGCGCCTGGATCAAAAGATCATCAACAATCACCCGCACCCGCACGCCGCGCTGCCCCGCCCGCAACAGGCTCTCGGTGGCCAGGGTGCCGATATTGTCATCGCTCCAGATGAAATACTGCACGTCGATGGTTTCCGCCCCATGATCGACTAACCAAGCGCGCGCCAGCAGGGATTCTTCCCCTTTGTCCAGCACGTAAGCGCCACTTTGATTGGGATGGGCGGTGAATGTTGGGGAGAGCAGGTCTTGGAGATTGTTGGCGAAAGCAGTGGAAGTGGTCAGAACAAGAAAAATCAAAAACAAGATAAATTTCTGCATACCAAAACAATTCCATCATATTGGAAAACAAATAAGGAATTTCCTCAATGCTTGTCAGAAGTTGTCACATCAAAAATCAGCTTTTTTTCGGCCTGCCAAACGTAAATATTCCAATTCATAAATGCCAAGCCTCAGCCATTCCCTATTAAGGTCAGCCATGTCGCGATTTGCACGATTTCTTCTAACTTCAGCCAGCCACAGGAATTCATATTCATTGTCGGTTGTTGAAAAAATAAAATGGGAATGGTTAGAATCTTTATCCGTAGGAGTAGCCTGAACTCGGCCAGTCACGTCGTCCCCTTTGAAAACAAAGCTTCTAATATTATATGGCTTAGGGACTATGCGAAGCTTTTTCACAGCATCTATTTCTTTTATAATTAAATTGGGGTTTCCATCCGGTTCTTCCAATTCCAGCATCATGAAGGTTCTTTTTTCACCCTGCAACCGAAGAGTGTCACAAGCTGGCGTAAGACAATAATAATACTTATGAGGAACTTCATCTGGCTTTTCAGAATCAACCCTAAGCACTGTACCCAAAGACAAAGAAGGAACCCACCCCTCTTGGGAAAGAAGCTTTGTAGAACCAAATGCTTCGCGCTTCAAAGAAGCAAATCGAGAGAAATCAGTCTCGGATTCAATGGCTTTTTCTTTAGAGCCATGCAATCCAAAAGTAACTTTTCTTCGATAATCTTCTTTGAAAGATTTTTCGCCTACCCCTTCAATCTCCACTTTACCCTGCCTGATTCCTTTATTCAGCAACCCGTCAATGAAGGCTCGATCAACGGATATGTCGTTACCCTTTTTCCCCCCATAGGTCTCTCTTCTTTTTGGTTGGTTATGTTTATCAAGCCATTTTGAAATTTGATTTTTTTCAAGGTAATTATCTGCAACTTTTTCGAGACCAAGAGCAGTATCGCATTCAGAAACAAAAAGTTCTCGGATCAGCTCTGCAACATCACCAGGAGGATCTGTGATTAAACGGTTGGCGACAAAAGCCATATCCAAATCAGAAGAGAATCGTGTCGCAATGTGGTGCATATTGCGACGTACGGCAGCTACTGCGGCTAAAGCAAAGGAAGGCAATAACCCTTCAGATAAATCTGTCATTGCCTCAAGAAGCTTATCCGGTAGTTCTTCGCCTTGAACTTCAGTTTTGTTCAGAACGAGAAAACAGAAATTGTTTCCTTTTGCCCACCCCTTCTTTTCATCAATTTTTTCAGGAGGCAAGCCCCCCTTTTTGAAAGCCGCAACAACATCTTTAGTTATTTGCTCAAAAAATGAAGATGGCTGGCCCGTATATACACAAATCAGACGCAAGCGACCGTTTTCTTTTGCATCTTCTTCCGCAATTTTTTCGAGAACTCTCAATGTCAGAGAAGGGTCTTTGTCTTGCAGATACCAATCAATAACAATCATATCCGATTGTCTACTGGCGGCAATGATGCGCTGTGCTTTACTGTCAGAATCTATCTCATCATCATCGGGCAGGACAAAAGCACACGCTATTTGCTCCTTGGCAAAAGCATCTGAAACAACTCGGATATTTAAATCGTGGGCTGAAAGATCTTGACTTTCCTCAGTGCCAGCCTCCCCCGTAGAATCAACTTCTTGGCTTTCAGGTTTTGGAGTAGCAGGCTCCCCACCCATCCCGTCATCCACAACCTCTGCAGTTTTAGCTGCCAAGGAAGGGGTGGATTTATTACTTAAGACTGGTTGATTATCAATAACTACTGCATTCATCACAAACTTACGTACTGCATTTTTGCAGTGCTCACGCCATGGAGCATTCACATCTTTAATTGCTTCACTCTGCGTCATCGATCCCCTCCGAGTCTTCTGCGGCTATTGAAATTCTGAAAACCGGATCCACATTGCTTCCGGCTTGCAACAATTCAAGATCAAACCCTTCTTTCAACAGGGTTTCTCTAGAAATCGCCAGCCCCATTCCACGACCACCGGGTTTTGTTGTTTCACCAAATTCGAAAATTCGATCTCGCAGACGCTCTTCAATACCGGGGCCAGAGTTGGAGACCAGAAAACCCTGATCATCCACTTCGAGAGAGACGGTTCGCTCATCCTTTGCCCCATTGGCAACCCAATAAATGGCATTGTCTACGATATTGATAAACGCACCAAGCAATGCCGAAGAATGGCATTTCACTTTTCGTGAGAGGAAATCAGCACTGGCGACCAAATTGATATCGTGCTCTTTAAGGGCTTTGCTAAAAATTCGCATCAGATTCATACGGATTTCGTCACCCGAAATTTCTACGTTGGTTCGGTGCAATCTGCGGCCAAGAGGGTCGAGCATTTTCAAATATCCGTCCAAATGATCGAATGAACTTCTTAGACGGGTATAAACTGCTTTTAGTTGTGGGGTGCCATCAGCCCAAGGCTTGAGATCGCGGATCGCAGTCCGTAAATCGCGAGCTGTCTTTTCAAATTCGTGTTGAAGAATACCAACGCCCATCCCCATTTGTGCAAAGTCAGAGTAAAAATCCAATTGTTCTTCCAGCCGCTGATTTTGTTGCTCCAAAGCGCCGACTTTGTCGTCTACAGTCTCCCGTTCCTTCAAACTTTCAGCAAAATCGACCAACTGCCTCTTTATCGCTTCCAGCAAGGAAGCTTCGCGTCCGCGTATTCTTGAAAGCTCTTCTTCAAATGCCGCTCTGGCTTCATCTAACACATCTGGATTTTCTGCGGTTTGCCGCGTAAAATCGATCAATAGCTTTTCAACAAGCTCCCGAAACTGACCAAACTCTTCACGCACTACATTTTTTAAGGTGGTGCGCATTTCCTCTTGAGCGGCATAAGCATCATTCCGCAAATTACTCAAATCGCGTACTAGCCCAGATTTTTGTTTTTCGAGAAGGTCCAATGCGGCTTCCCGTCGTTGGGAATCACTGATTCTACTGGCGGTGGCATTGCGGATAAGGACTTCAAGTTCTTTTCTCGCGGGAGAGATCAAATTTTCGAGGACCTCAGTGGAAACCCGCAAATAGGCCGCCCAATCTTTTTCGAGTTTTTGGGTTAACGCGAGACTACGCGGCTTGGCAAGCATGAGAGGTTTTTCAAGTAAATGAAATTTTTCCGACAATTCGATTTCCAATTCACGGATACCCAGGGCCAAATAGCCGTCATCCTCTACCAACACCAAATTATCAAGTTTGTTTTGCGCCTTAAAACAAAGCTCTTCCACAATCCGGTCGAAATCACCAGATTCGTATGCAGTGAAAAACTTATCAAGTTGCTCCTTGAACTCGTTCCTTCTATTGTCAGCCTTTTTCTTCTGTTTTTTCAGTAGTTTGTCTTGTACTAAGAGTTCGTTTTTTTTATCCCAGTAAGCTTCGTTTTGAGGAGATGTGGGTCTGAAAAATTCAAGCGCCAATCGTTCAAACAGATTGATAAGTACATTTCTGAAATCGCGATATGCTTGATTTTGCCGAAATCCTTCCCGACCGGCTTTTTCATGCAGTTTTTCATTTTTTTCATGGGTGATAGAGATAAATCCCATCATGCGGCGATAAGAGAAAAACCAATCTTGAGCACTTTTGGTTCGCCGTTTTTCTATTTCAAGAAAGTCAACATCGGTATTTCCGTATGGTAACACTCGGATACCGTTTCTATATATATACAAGCCTCCGATACGATCCAGCTTATCAATAATTGCCTTGTGGTCATCTGACTTCAATTGTGTTTCATATGTTCGCCCCATGACATAAGACGTTTTAATTGAAAATGGGCCACACGCAATTGTCCTGCCATGTCCGTCTGGCCAATTGCAAACGAAGGGGTGAGATTTGTTATAAATTTTGATGGTTCCGTTAAATTGTCCGTACTGATCAAATTCACCAGATATTAAGTGGTCATTATTTTCAAACTCTTCTGGAGTGAAAAAGTTGCTCGGCCCGATAAGCTCATTTGGTTCTTCGTCGAGATGATGATCGCGTAACTTGGTTTCTATAACCGGAATTTCTCCCGTCATAGTGTTTGAAAAACCCAATAGAAGCCTGTCGAAATTCGAAGGATCATTTTTACTTCGGCCATCAATGTCTTCATTCAACTCTCTCGCAGTTGGCAAAAGGATAAAATGGGTCCCATGGCCATCATCTCTGAGCGATAGTGGCGTTTCATCCTTTTTCAAGAATTTTCGAAGCGTGGTGTCTAATTTGTCGGGGCCTATCGGCTGGACTTTATTCAATTCATCATTGAGCCGGTCAAACTCAGCTCCATCTAACTCCTCACGCAATTCCTTGATGTTTGATCTCACTCGACCAATCAACCCATTTACATCATCACGAGTGGGTAACGAACCACCAGGAAGCTCAATAATCGGGACATCGATCATACCAATATCGAGCCCAGGCTGTTCAAAAAGTCCCCAGTGAACCAAGACAACGACAAGATCATGCATCCCATCGGGACGCACAGCACGGGTAAGAAGCAAGGTAATGGGGGCGATAACAGCTATGGCCAGACGGCCTATTCCCTTTTCCCCCATGATTACGCGGCGAGGTAAATTTTTCGGACCGGTCCAACTGTCAACGGAGTCAGGGCGATTCGCTTTAAGACGGCTTTCTGTACCCAAGGTTAGCCAGCGATTTTCTACATCTTCGCGAGTCATCCCATATCCGTCATCACGAAGAACTAAAACCCGGGTTCGGCGAAAATAATCGACCTCTGCTCTTTCTGCATAGGCATCGTGAGCATTTTTAAACAGTTCATGGATTGCAGTTGGGATACCAGCAATTTGTTGCCGGCCCAGCATGTCGACGGCACGAGCCCTGACCCTTAACTGAACCATTATTCCCCCTTACCTTAAATACCCTTAGACACTTCCAAAGGGTTAATATCATCTAGCTTCATTTCAATCTCCCCGGCAATTTCTTCCGGGGTCTGATGTGTCCAAAATCGCAACACTGTCCAACCAGATTCCTGTAAAGTGTTTGTAACCCGGTCGTCACTTTTTTGATTTGCAGCTAACTTCTTTGCCCACCATTCTTGATTGGCTTTTGGAACGGTTCCGTGTTCGGGGCATCCGTGCCAAAAACAACCATCAATGAAGATCGCCAAGCGTTTCCCCGGGAATGCAATATCAATCGAAGAACGGCCAATGTTCGGTTTCTTGGGGCGGTATTGTACTCGGTAACGAAGCCCCTTAGCGAAGAGCAACCGTCTAACAGCCAACTCTTCTTTTGTATCCCGATTTCTCACCTTTTTCATGGTGCGGGATACCGCCTCAGATGACGCAGCTGGACGCTTAGCCATTCTCTGCTACGGCGTCCATCCGGCCCCCATCTTCCAGCGCCTCATATAAGAAATTGGCGATTCCCGCCATCATTCCAGGGGGCACCGCGTTACCGATTTGAGTCGCTATCTGGGCGCTATTCCCTCTAAAGATATAATTGTCCGGGAAAGATTGGAGACGAGCGGCCTCTCTGAGGGTAATGGCTCGATCTTGAACCGGATGGGCATATCTGCCCTTGGTGATGTCTGTACAACCAGTTGTCAAGGTTGGAGCAACGTCGTGCCACCTCATGCGCCCGTAGGTATCCGGAAAAGAGTTGCTATTACGGGACAACTTCTTATGACAAAGAAGTTGTAATTGTTCGGGCAAAGAATCTCGGCTACCCCCATCATGAGGAATGTGCTGCAGTCGGCTGATATTCAATGCTGAATGGCGCCTTGAGAAATGCAGTGCATCACCGCCCTCTATTGGCGAACCGATTGGCGGAACGGGCAAATCACTAATGGCATCAAAAACGGTTTGTCTCTGTGAGGCATTTATGTGCTGAACATGCTGAAGTAAAGAAACTCGTCTGGCCCCAACAAGAATCATTCTCTCCCTGCGCTGTGGCACTCCCAGTTCTGCAGCGTCAACACTTTGGGGAGGATTCAGATGAAACCCCAGTTCCTTTAATTTTTCAGCTAGCTCACTAAAAACGGAAGACTTCCCAATATTGGGAACATTCTCAAAAAAAATCATTTCGGGATTCAAATGCTCGATGAAGCGTAATGACTCCAGCACGAGTAACGAACGAAGGTCATCATTCGATTTCTTTTGATTTCGGTTGCTAAAGGGTTGGCACGGAGCACAAACGACCAGAAGGTCTACATTTGCTCCGCTAAGGGTTGAGGTAAAAACGGCAGGAGAAACTTTTCTGATATCCTGCTCTAGGAGATGGACTTCCGGATGATTTGCATGATAGGTGGCACAGGCGGTGGTATCTAAATCGATTGCACCGACGACATTGAAACCGGCTTGCTTCAGTCCCCAGGTTACAGCTCCGGAACCACAAAATAAATCAATCGCCGTTTTCATAAAACCTCATCCTAAAATACGTAATTAAATTTCAATAATATATCTAAAGGCTTGGATATTTTCAACCGTCTTGTTCATCCTCCGGGAATCCAAAAATTCTTTCCTGACACGTCTCAATCCCTTCTGACACCAGCTGAGTTCCAGCACCCACCAAACTTTTTTAAAGCGGGAAAGCGACCCCTCTGCGAATCAAAGACTCCAATCCGTCACTCCACCCCCACCCCCAACCGATGATGCGACCCAATATCCTCAATCCACGCCTTCTTCACATCCACCTGCTGGGCAAACGTCTGCCACTGACTCACAGCCTCAACAACCTCGTCAATGATTTCCTTGGGACGTGGCAGGCTGATGGATTCGCCGACGGCAATCAGATCCTGCAAGGTAAACCCTGAACGTTTGCCGTTGATGGTCATCTGGTGTTCATTGGTCCACTGCCCTTTGGGATTATGGGCGTAGGTGACATCGTAGGCCGGTGACAGCCGCCAGCGGCCGTCACGATCCATGAGAAAGGAGATATTTTTGGTGTGATCGTCCTGATTGCGGGCGACGACATTGAACACCATGCGCCGATACATCTGGGCGGCTTCTTTTTTAGACAGTTTCAACTGGCGCATCACCTGAAACGCCTGTTCATAGCCGTAAGCACCGGGCAGATTGTAATCGTAGTGGGCCACGCCGCACAGGGTTTGCATGTGGAGCTTGCGGTTGCCCTGGCGGTCGAAGCGTTTGGTCATGAAGTGCGCCCGGTCGCCTTCTTCTAGCAGACGACAGGGGGACATGTCGATCCCGGCTTGCCGGGCCATGAGGGCGTAGGCATATTCCACCCGGCCGAAGCCCTGGGTGTCGCCGAGTTCGATGTCTCCGGCACCGTCAAATTTAATCAACCAGTGGCTGTAACCTTCCGGCACATCGGCCTGACCGGAAATGACGTCGCCGGCATCATTGACGGCAATCACGGCTTTGGGCCGTGCGCCACCGGCGGAGGTGCCGATGGTGAGAAGATCGAGCAGGGCTCGGGTATGAGCGGCATCGTCGTCCATGCGGGTAAACGCGGAATGTTTGGAGGTCACCTGATGCGCGAGTGCAACCATGGAGGCGATATCCACGGGCCGGGAGGTCGAGAGCCGACCATCGACGGCGGGCTGAAATTCCAACGCACCCATGGCTCGGGTGCCGATGGACAACAGGTGCTCAAGGGGGGTGAAGGAACCCAGGTCGCGGCCCTGACGGGCCAGCCAGGCGTTGATGACGGCATGACCGAATTTGTCGGGCAGACAATCGGCCAAAAGTCCGGGTAATCCTTTGTAGGTGTCGAGATCACCGTTGGCCATACGGCCGCGGGGAAAGGCATAGACCTGAGTGTCGCGTAGCGGCATAGTCAGGGGAGCGATTTCGAGCCCCTGACGGACAAATTTGGGATCGTATTCAAAGGAGGCGGAACCGGTCGTCGCTGAGCCTTCCCAGGCAATAGCCGCTACGTCCGTGCCCCACAGCGTGATTCTGGCGGTGTCTACCATTCACTTTCCTCCGGCTGAGATTTATCTTTGGAGGATGTCGCGCGCTGGCGACGCTCGCCCTGCATTTTCAACAGTTGTTGCGGGCTCAGACGCGGCTCGGGAAGCAGCTGCTCCAGGCCGGGCATGGCGTCGAGTTCACGCAGCACTGCCACCAGGGTGGTCAGTTTACCCTGCCCCCGCTCCAGAGATTTAATGGTGCCGACGGAGAGCAGGACCCGGTCGGCTAAATCCTCCTGGGTGATGTTTCGGTTGAGCCGCAGCTGACGAATGCGACTGCCGAGCTCTCGCAGAACAGCTTTGTCACTCATGACGGAAAAGTCCATGACGAGCCTCCAAAACATAAAAGATAAAAAAAAGACTATTAATCAAGAAAACAGTACTCTATAGATATTTTTTTATCTACTATTTTAATCTCTTTCATCCTCGCGAGCAATTTATCTACTTGGAGAAAATTATAAAATATGCTGTGGGCAGACAGGTTTCGACGCCCCTGAAACGACAGAAGAGGTTAAGCCTCAGCTTAACCTCTTCGTATCAATGTTTGTTTTGTACTGTTCAAACAACAGCCTTCACTTCGATGGGGCAGACGATAAGGACTATTCGCCCCAGCCGATCTCCAAGGGCGGCTCATCTGAGGGTGCACGATTGATCCCTGCGGAAGAAGAGTCCAGGGTAAAACGACTCAGCATGGTACGCAGTTGTTCGGCTTGACTGTTGAGCTGTTCGGCCGCGGCAGCACTTTCTTCGGCACTGGCGGTATTTTGCTGGGTAACGGTGTCGATCTGGCCAACGCCGATGTTGATCTGGGAAATGCCCTGCGCCTGCTCCTGGCTGGCAGTGGCGATCTCACCGATGAGATCGGACACTTTTGTGATCTCTTCAACCATTTCCTGCAGCGCCTCGGCGGTTTGGGATGCGATCTGGGTGCCGTTAACGGTTTTTTCAACGGAACCTTCGATCAGCTCTGCCGTCTCGTGAGCGGCTTTGGCACTGCGTGCGGCGAGGTTTCGGACCTCTTCGGCGACGACGGCAAAACCTTTGCCATGTTGCCCGGCACGAGCCGCTTCTACAGCAGCATTGAGGGCCAGCAGGTTGGTTTGAAAGGCGATCTCATCAATGGTTTTAATGATCTTGCCAATCTGCTCTCCGGAAGCGTTGATGTCATTCATGGCCGCGACCATCTGCCCCATATGTTGGCTGCCGGCTTCACCGGCTTTTTTCGCTGAGGTGGTCAACTGGTTGGCGACAGAGGCATTTTCGGCATTGGCAGAGGTCTGTGCCGAACTTTCATTGAGCGAAGCGGCAATCTCTTCGAGGCTGCTGGCCTGTTCCGTGGCCCCCTGTGACAGGGCCTGGCTGGTATCGGAAATCTGATTACTGCCGGAGGCAATCTGTTCACCAAAGGCGCGAATTTGCGCCATGGTCTCATTCATGGCGGCATTGGCGTGGGCAAGGGGAACGGCTATCACGCCATTGGCTTTAAAAGTGAAATCGCCACTGGCCAGCTTCTCAAACGCGGTAACCACTTCCTGCTGCAGATTATCGGCAAATCGGTCAACGACCTCAGCCATCTCTCCGATTTCATCTTTGCGGTTGAGATTGAGCCGTTTATCCAGATGGCCATTTTGCAGATCGGTCATCATGTTGGATGTCAAAACCAAAGGACGGCTGACGCTGTTGGCCAACAGGTAGCTGCCGATAACCGACAGAACCAGCATTAATGCGGCGATCGAAACAATCCACATCAGTTGCGTCGTCACAGCATCGTGGACCAGATTGTGCGATGCAGCAAAATCATCGGTGTAATAGCCGGCGACAATAACCCAATCCCACGGGGCAAAATAAGTGATGGCCGCTACCTTGCTGCGCGCTTCACTATTACCCTGATCTTTCCAGTTGTAGTGCTCAAAAGCGATCGGGATCTCTCCGCGACTGTACGATGGCAGTGCCAGCGCCTTATCAACGATTGTGCGAATAATCGATGAGCCATCGGCATCTTTTACATCGAGAATGTTTTCTTTATCCCGCTTGCCGCCTTGAGAAATGATATAGCTGCCCTGCAAATCGCCTTTCCCGCCGAGCACATAAACATAGCCGCTTTTTCCGACTTTGATATCGAGGATACCGTGACGCAGGCTTTTAATATTCTCCTGTTTCACACCGACATAGAGAATCCCGATCACGGTCGTATGCTGTTTGTCCCAAATCGGCTCATAGGCCGTAATATACCAGTCATCGACAACAAATGCCCGACCACGATAGGTCTCTCCGGAGAGGACTTTAGCTATAACCGGATTTGTTCTGCCGTCCGGATTGGTGTAGGGGATGTAGGTTCCCACAGCTCTCTGGCCATTTTTTTTCACCACATTCGTGGCAACACGTAACATATCCCCCTGATCATTCATCCGTTGGAAGATAGTGACCGTCCCGCCGACCAATGTCTGCACCTTGTCAACAACCGGCGTGGCAACATCGACCGAGGTGTTCTGTCCCAGCCAGGTCTCTCCCACCATCATACGCGCAAGCGAGACCTGTTGCGGTTGTTTGGTGTACTGGTTGACCGCCTGCCATTGAACAGAGTCGGCGTCAAAAGTAATCTCGCCGAGAGACGTCAGTGTTTCGCGGGCCACATTGAGGCCCGCATCGACCATGAGTTGGACAGACTCTTGCGCCGAACGACACATGAGAAAAACATCCTGAGAAATACATGCCGCTTCTCGGCGGGCCAGACTATCAATTTCGCCGCTGACGCGCTGGCTGAGAATCGTGTTTTGATAAATGGCGACTCCCAGAACGGAAACAACCGTGACCAGCACCAGAGACAATGACGTTAAAATGATTTTTGTTCTGATTTTCATATGACATCCTCTAATCTAGAAAAAAAACGACCTCTTTATATTCATTAGCAACAAATCAGAAATCTCACTTTCTAATGTATATCTAACATTATTCACTAAACAAGCTCTTTTGAGTTAAATAAATACCATTTTAAAGAAGGACCGTTCTCAATTAACTTTTATCGCACTTTTTTTCGACCGTTTCCGCGTCAGCGAAACACTCCGAATGGGGGCCATCAGCAGTCGCGTGCAAAGAGGAAAAGATTCGTAAAAAGGAAGAATCCATAAAAAAAATTTGCATGAGCCTTACTGTTGCCTATTATTGACAGGATATATAACACATGCATCCCCCTCCGGCGGCTCTTACAAAAAGTCCGTCAAAAAAAACCGTTGTGCTTCAAAATATCATGACACTCAAAAACGTCGCTGAAGCAAGATTTACTCACCAACATTCCAGGAGGAAACAATGCCAACAACCAACGAACATCTCAAAGAAGCCTTTTCAGGAGAAAGTCAGGCAAACCAGAAATATCGCGCTTTTGCCAAACAGGCCGAAAAAGAAGGGTTTAGCAACATTGCTAAATTGTTTCGCACCACGGCCGAGGCGGAGCGCATTCACGCCGAAGGCCACCTCAAGGCTCTGGATATGATCGCCAACACCGCCGACAATCTTCAGGCGGCCATTGACGGCGAGACCTATGAGTTCACCGAAATGTATCCGCCCATGCTGGAGCAAGCGGTGTCTGATGGTCACAAGGCGAAAACCATGTTCAAGTTTGCCGTTGATGCTGAAGAGGTGCATGCACAGATCTACGCCAAAGCTCTTGAGGCTGTAAAGGCGGGTAAAGATATGGATGTTGCAGAATTTTACCTCTGTCCGATCTGCGGTTATATCGAGCTGGGATCCGCTCCGGAAAAATGTCCGGTCTGCGGAGCGAAAAGCTCGGTATTCTGCCAGATCGACTAAGCTTTGTTAAAAGGGACTTCCGTTGCCCCGAAGAGAGCGACGAAGCTCCCTTTCCGGCTTCTGAATCAACGTAAACACCAAAAGGACTTACCGCATATGCGGTAAGTCCTTTTGGTGTTTGAGACAGTAGAAACCTCAATATTTTTTTCGATTCTATGACACTGCCAGAAGAAAACCCACCACATGGTCTTCAATTGTTCCCTTAAAAAAAACGACAATCAAATGCATAGATTATTCAAATAGAATATAATAACGTCACCTTTTGTAGCCGTTCCATGATTTCACGGAATAATATCTTTATTTGAGGCTTAAAAAAAACCTCACACGATAGGAGCTTTCATGTCTGATTCATCTGCAAACTGGCATCCATCGAGTTGGTGTAAATTCCCTGCGGCGCAGACACCACCGTGGCCCGACCCGGAGGAATACCAGCAGACGATCGAAACAATTTCCGAGTTTCCCCCTCTGGTTTTCGCGGGTGAAATCCGTGCTCTGAAAGATGTTCTGGCAAAAGCGGCTGAAGGCGAGGCGTTTCTTCTTCAGGGTGGGGATTGTGCTGAAAACTTCTCCCAGTGTACGGCGCCGTATATTCGTGAAACGCTTAAAGTTCTCCTGCAAATGGCGATTATCCTAACCTATGCCGGCGGTAAACCTGTCGCCAAAGTGGGACGCATTGCCGGCCAGTTCGCCAAACCACGTTCATCAAACATGGAAAAGATCGGCGACCTGGAATTACCCAGTTATCGGGGAGACATGGTGAACAGCCCGGAATTTACCGCGGAGGCACGCCGTCCGGACCCTCAGCGATTGATTAAAGGCTACTATGTCGCCTGTGCGACGATGAACCTGCTGCGCGCCTTTACCAAAGGGGGCTATGCCGCCCTTCATCGGGTCCATGCCTGGAATCAGGATTTCGTCAAGAATTCTCCGGTAGGACAGAATTATGAAGTTCTGGCTGAGCAGATTTCCCAAGCGTTGAATTTCTTTGAAACCATCGGCCTCGACGTTGACAGCCCCCGTTTCAACCAGGCCAATGTCTACACATCCCATGAAGCGCTGTTGCTCGGTTACGAAGAAGCATTGACACGCCGCGACTCGACCACGGGCCAATGGTATGACTGCAGCGCTCATATGATCTGGATTGGTGATCGAACCCGTCAATTGGATGGCGCACACATCGAGTTTTTCCGTGGCGTTCTCAACCCAATCGGCGTCAAAATCGGTCCCAGCTATAACCTGGATGAGACGCTACGCCTGATCGAAATACTCAACCCTGAAAACGAACCGGGAAGACTGACCCTGATCACCCGTTTTGGTGCCGGTAAAGTTGGCGACTATCTGCCGCCGTTGGCACGGGCGGTCAAAAAAGCCGGCCACAAAGTGGTCTGGTGTTGCGATCCGATGCATGGCAATACGTATGTTGCCGAAAGTGGCCATAAAACCAGAAACTTTGACGATATTATGGGTGAAGTGGGCAGTTTCTTTGACATTCATCGCTCTGAAGGGACCAATCCGGGCGGGGTTCATCTGGAGATGACCGGTGAGAACGTTACGGAGTGTATCGGTGGCGGGCGAAAAATTGAGAATGATCATCTCAAGCTGAATTATGCCACCCAGTGCGATCCTCGCCTGAACGCAGAACAGAGTCTTGATCTTGCATTTCATCTGGCACAGCTGGTTCATGGTTAACGCTTAGAGACGCATACGCGGGCAACGGCATGGGCCGCAACATCTGTCAACGATCTGCAGGACTGAAACAAATCGTTTTTATTTTTGCCAATGGAGGATTCAATGCAAAAGTATCGTTGTTCGATCTGTAAATACATCTACGACCCTGAAGTCGGCGATGAAACCAACGGCACGCCTCCACAAACCGACTTTGAGGATCTCCCCGAAGACTGGACGTGTCCGAATTGCGGCGTTGAAAAGTCGCTTTTCGAACCGGCTTAACAGAGCCCTTAACAGTCTGACTTGATTGATATTGAAAAAATCGGGTAGGAGGCGGGGTTACCCCCGCCGTCCTCCCACACCACCGTGCGTACGGTTCCGTACACGGCGGTTCCTGATTTGCTTCTGCATTAATCAACTAACAATGCCCGTCGCCCTATAAGCGCCCAGCTTTACCTCACGACTTCCGGTCGCCACTTCCAGCTTTAGGCCCTCTTTCGAGGCATCTGCTCAAGACGTTCAGAAAAGTAGTTTAACTCCGCATATCAGGTTCGGCCCTTCGCTGTGGTGGTTAGCCCAGCTACTATGGCCTCTGCTGACTTCTGTCAGCCCATCCCGACATCTTACGATGCCAGTAGCACATGGCAGGCCGACAGACCTCCCAGGGTAAGACACACGACCTTCCTCCCATATACCCGCCACATTTACAGCCTCACCCTCCCGGATGACTATCGGGCTTTGAAGATCTTGGCCTTCTCGCCCGGATGAAACTGCCTCGTATGTGATTCCTGTTCGTCGGGCCGGGATTTTGCCTGCGGCTTCCTTCAGATTCCGGGTCACCCCGGACACCCTTGCCGTTCGGCTAGCGGTTCCCGTCATCAGGGTCCGCAGAGGACTTTCACCTCCAAGTCACTGCTTAACCACCACAGTTAAACAGACGGTGCTTTCGCACCACGTGCCATGCCTGGCACACCAAAAAAAGGGTTCGCTGAACAATCAGCGAACCCTTTGATTTTTTATGGTGGAGCTAAGCGGGATCGAACCGCTGACCTCTTGAATGCCATTCAAGCGCTCTCCCAGCTGAGCTATAGCCCCATAAGACGAAGGCGTTTATATCAAAGGCGGCGACTGCCTGTCAACGCATTTCTTCTTCAAACTCATAAAGTTTTCAATTTTTTCTGACATACGCATGACACCGCTGACAACAGGCTAAAAAAACAGCAAGATCAGCCCACCATTAAACTCACCGCCGACAGCAGCGCAATAATGATCAGCGTCGGGCTGCACTGGCGAATCTGACCGAGAATCAGCTGAATCAGCACGTAGCTGATAAAGCCGAACGCCAGTCCGGTAGAGATGCTATAGCCGAGCGGAATCATGACGATGGTGAGAAACGCCGGAGCCCCCTGCTGGATGTCGTTGAATGGGATCTGAGCCACATGGCGCATCATCAGCAAGCCGACGACGATCAGCGCCGGGGCGGTGGCGTAAGGTGGCACAATGGCGATGAGCGGGGTGAAGAACAATGCCAGTAGAAACATACCGGCCGTGGCCACGGCGGTGAGACCGGTGCGGCCTCCGGCACTGACCCCGCTGCCCGATTCGATGAAGGTGGTTGTGGTGCTGGTGCCGAGCAGTGCGCCACCGATGGTGGCCAGGGCATCGGCATTGAGCAGCCGCGAAATCAGCGGCACAGTACCCTGCCGTTCCAACAGACGCGCATCACGGCAAACGGAGACCAGAGTGCCGAGGCTGTCGAACAGGTCGACGAACATGAAGGAAAAGACGCTCGACCACAGTGAGATGGACAGGGCCGAAACAAGGTCCAGCTGAAAGGCCAGGGGAGCCGGTGACGGTGGCAAGGACACCAGCCGTTCAGGCAGCGGCACCTGGCCGATCAGCATACCGATCAGCGTGGTGACGGTAATGCCGATGAGCATGGCACCGCGCACCTGACGGATCTCGAGAATGACGATCAGCAACAGGCCGAACAGGCCGATAAACGCCCCTGTGGAAAAGGAGCCGAGCTGAACCATGGTGGCCGAGTTTTTGACCACCAGCCCGAGGTTCTGCAAACCGATAAACGCGATGAACAGCCCAATGCCGACTCCGGCGGCAATCTGTAATGGAAGGGGAATGGCTTTGACGATGTGTTGCCTGACTCCGAGCAGACTGAGCAACAGAAACACCACCCCGGACAGAAATACCACCCCGAGAGCGGTTTGCCAGCTCACCCCCTGCCCCATGACCATGCCGTAGGTAAAAAAGGCGTTCAGCCCCATACCCGGCGCCATCATCAGCGGTGCATTACCCATCACGGCCACAAGCAAAGTGGCCAGAGCGGCGACCAGACAAGTAACGGTAGTCAGCGCCCCGCGATCCATGCCGGTCTCGGCGAGCATGGCCGGATGGACAAAAATAATGTAGGAGGCGGTAAGAAAGGTGGTGATGCCGGAGATCAGCTCAGTGCGCACATCACTGCCGCGTTCACTGAGTTGAAACAGGCGATCCAGTCGTTCAATCATGTCATTCTCCATGAAAGAAAGAGATCCGAGTCAAAATAAAACAAGGGTGCCGAGGCACCCTTGTCTGGTTCGTTTATGACATCGCGCAATCAGGAGCAGCCGCAACCGCCGCCACAACACCCGGACGGTGCCGTGTTCAGCGTCGTCGGCTGGGCCAGACGGGTCAGGGCTTCCATGTATTTTTGGCCGGTCTTCTCGACGATCTCTTTGGGCAGATCAGGGGCCGGAGCGGATTTTCCCCAGTCGAGGGTTTCGAGGTAATCACGCAGGAACTGCTTGTCGAAGCTGGGCTGAGGACCACCCGGCTGGTACTGATCTTTGGGCCAGAAGCGGGAAGAATCGGGAGTCAGAGCTTCGTCGATCCAGATCAGCTCGCCGTCAAGCATGCCGAACTCAAATTTGGTATCGGCGATGATAATGCCTTTTTCGTCGGCAATGTCACGGGCCCGCTCGTAGATGGCGATGGTGGTATCGCGCACCTTAGCGGCCAGCTCCTTGCCGCACAGCTCCTCAACTTTGGAGAACGGAATGTTCTCGTCGTGCTCGCCAAGCTCCGCCTTGGTCGACGGGGTGAAGATGACTTCGGGCAGCTTGTCGCTTTCTTTAAGACCTTCGGGCAACGGAATACCGCAAATGGCACCGGTCTTCTGGTAGTCTTTCCAGCCGGAACCGGAGATGTAACCGCGCACGATGCACTCAACGGGCAGCGGCTCGGCCTTTTTAACCAGCATGCTGCGCCCTTCAAGCTGCTCGCGGTACTGGTGCGTCTCGGGCGGAAACTCATCGACGTTGGTGCTGACGATGTGGTTGGGAATGATGTCGGTCATCTTCTCAAACCAGAATTTGGAGATTTCAGTCAACACGTAACCTTTTTGCGGAATGCCTTCATTCATGATGACATCAAAGGCGGAAATCCGGTCACTGGTGACGATCAACAGATACTCGCCGACATCATAAATGTCGCGGACTTTTCCCTGATTGACCAGTTTGAGATCGGGGCAGCTACTCTGCATTACGATCGGAGTCATGATTCATTCCCTTCTTCCATTGAGCGCAGGATTGCCGGAGCAATGATCACCTCGGCAGTTTGTTTGAGTTGTTCCAGTTTGCCGCGCAGCAATTCGTCCTGCTTACGAGCCAGAACGGTTTGTTGCAAACGTTGTGATTCTTCTTCGGTCAGGCCGTTGGGATCCGCCGGCTGCAGTTGCTTGAGACGAACAACATAAAATGTTTCCCCCGCACTGTACAGCTGAGAAGCCACCGGCTCTTTGATACTGAGGTTGAACGCGGCCTCGGCCAGTCCCGGAACATTGCCGAGGGTCGGCACAAACTCACCCAAGGCTCGACTGAACAAACCGGTCTCTTCAACCGGGCGGCCTTTGTCGGCAATTGATGTGAGCTTAGCACCTTGTTGGATTTTATCCAGGGCCTGCTGGGCGGCCTCTTCAGCCAGAACAACCGCCTGCTGACGCTTGTAGGCTTCAGTCACCTCGGCTTTAACGGCGCTCAGCTCAGGAATATGGCTGGCCACATTTTCAGTCACCGTGGCCAGAACCACGCCACGGGTCGTATTAACCGGCGCCAGCAGCTCTCCGGCGTTGGCGGCAAAGGCTTTCTCGGTCAACTCGGCGCTGATACCCACTGCAGGAATGGCTTGTGCCTGAGAGAACAGGCCGGTCTCAACCGGTGTCGCACCAAGAGTTTCAGCGGCGGCACTGAAGTTATTCTCTTTGCGGTTGAGATTGTAGGCGTCCATAGCTTTCTCGTAGGCCAGCTTACGGGCCTCATCGAGACGCAGGGCCTTTTCAACCTCATCGCGCACCTCGGCCAACGGCGTAAAGCCGGCCTCGATGTGCTCGCCCCCTTTGATGATGTGATAACCGAAACGCGTTTCCACAACAGGGCTCAGCGTGTCTTTCGTCAGCGCAAAGGCGGCACTCTCAAAAGCGGGATCCATGACGCCACGCTGAAAGAGTCCCAGTTCGCCGCCCTTTTTGGCCGTAGCGGCATCAGCGGAATATTGCTTGGCCAGCTTGGCAAAATCGCCGGTTTGAGCTTTTTCCAGAACCTGCTCAGCCAGGGCACGCTGCTTTTCACGCTGCGCGTCGTCGGCATCGGCCGCGACGGGAATGAGAATATGCGCTGCCGACACCTGTTCAGGAATGGCGTAATTGGCCAGATGGCGGTCATAGTAGCGCTGGATATCCCCTTCTTCGAGGGTCACTTGCTCCAGATAATCGGCAGGGCTCAAAGTGACCAAGCTCAGTGCAACCTGTTGCGCAACACGAAAGGACTCCTGGTTGGCCGCGTAATAGCTGCTAAGCCCTTCGTCGGTCACCTTGACCGCATCGGTAAAATCTCCCGTCTTGAACGCCACGTAACTCAGATTGACCTTTTCGTTGAGACGGCGATATTCATCAGCAACATCTTCATCGCTGACAACGGCTTCACTGCGAATCTGTGCCTGGGTCAAATTCACCAGCATCTGCTGTTTCTGCATCTGTTCAAACAGTTCCGGCGTCATGCGCTGGTAGCTGAGAACTGAAATATATTGTTCTTTGTTGAAAACGCCGTCTACCTGGAAAGCCGGAACCTCGGCAATGGTCTGAACCAGCTCGTCATCGCTGATCGACAAGTGCATGCGCTCGGCCTCTTCAAGCAGCAGGGCCTGGTCAATCAGCAAGTTGATGGACTGACGGGTCAGCTGCAGCTGTTTTTCAAGTTCCGGCGTGAAGTTCTGTCCGTAAAGGTTGTGGTACAGGTTATACATGTTGCTGTAGGTGGTGCGAAACTGTTCAAAACTGATATCGGTTCCGTTGACCTGTGCCGCTACGGTGATGTCTCGCTGTTGATCGCGGCCCTTACCCCAAACGAGGAAAATCGTGCCGATAAACGTTGCGATAATGACCCAGAAAACCACCTTCACGAGAGTGGTTTTCTGCTTTTTACGAATCAAATCCAGCATAGAAAGATTTCTCCTTGTCGAACGCGGAAAATTACGGTAAAAACAGCGTCGCATCTTACGTCAATACCCCAAGGGATTGCAACAGTTTTTCCCGTCGGCGGCCGGTTGAAAAAGCGGGTTACGGCAAGGGATTCGCCACCGTCGAATCCGGCAAAAAAATGCCGCCGATTATCCCGATTTACACGTTGACCCGATGGTGCAAGGTTTGCCGACGAACGTCAATTGAAGTTCGCGGTCACGTCTGTCCGGCAAAAGGCCTGTTAATCCTTGAGAAGAGACAGGGTTTCTGCTAGTTTGAACTCTTTCACATAGAAATGCCTGAATTCCCTGCATCCAACAAGAAGGAAAGTGCAGCTATGTTAAACCTGCTTAACGCCCTGTGGGGTATCTTTTCCAACGATCTCGCCATCGACCTGGGCACGGCCAATACCCTGGTCTACCTGAAAAGCAAAGGGATCGTTGTCAGTGAACCGTCCGTGGTTGCCGTCCAGAAAGATTCAACCGGGGCAAAAAAAGTTCTCGCGGTTGGTGTGGAAGCCAAAAAGATGCTCGGCCGGACTCCCGGCAGTATTGTGGCCATCCGCCCGATGAAGGATGGTGTGATCGCCGACTTCGACATCACCGAAGAAATGCTGCGCTATTTCATTCATAAAGTCCATAATCGCAAGGCGTTGGTTCGGCCGCGCATTGTCATCTGTGTTCCTTCAGGCATCACGCAGGTGGAAAAACGGGCGGTTAAGGAATCAGCGGAATCGGCCGGCGCCCGCGAAGTTTATCTGATCGAGGAGCCCATGGCAGCCGCCATTGGTGCCGGGCTGCCTATTACCGAGGCCAACGGCAACATGATCGTTGACATCGGCGGCGGCACCACCGAGGTGGCGATCATCTCCCTGGCGGGCATTGTCTACGCCAAAAGCGTTCGCGTCGGCGGCGACAAACTCGATGAGGCCGTCACCCAATACATCAAACGCAAATACAACATGCTTATCGGTGAGCGCACCGCAGAGCAGATCAAAATCGAAATCGGCAGTGCTCATGCCGGTGAGGAAGAAAGCACCATGGATGTCAAAGGCCGCGATCTGGTCACCGGCATCCCCCGCACGATCACCATCAATTCAGAAGAGATTCGCGAGGCCTTGGCCGAAACGGTAAATGCCATTGTTGAGGCAGTACGTGTTGCCCTGGAGCGCACCCCGCCTGAGCTGGCCGCCGACATCGTCGATCGCGGCATCATTCTCGCCGGCGGTGGAGCGCAGTTGCGTAATCTCGATGAGCTTCTGCGGCGTGAAACCGGCCTGCCGGTCATGATTGCCGACGATCCGTTGTCATGTGTTGTTCTCGGCTCCGGCATGGTTCTCGACGAACTCGATCTGCTGCGTCGCGTCACTGTCGTCACCTGATATCCTTTGACACAAACAGCGCGGAATCTGTTCCGCGCTGTTTAACTTGAGACTTTTCATGCGCGACTTTCTTAAGCGATATCAGACCGCGCTGCTGTTCTGCCTGCTGCTGTTGTGCGCACTGTTGCTCTATTCCAACAGCCTGCGCCAACGGGAACACACCTCCTTATTCGAAAAAGCCATCCTGCAACTGGCCAGCCCGTTTTACCGGACCATTGATGCTGTCAGCCGCGATGCGGCCGCCGTATGGACCAATTATATCGATCTGATCAATGTGCGACAGGAAAACATCAGCCTCCAGGAGCAACTGCGCCAACAACAGGGACACCTGGCCCATCTGCGCGAAATTGAGCTGGAAAATCAGCGTCTCAAACAGCTGCTCGGATTTCTTGAAACCGCCGAGCTGCCGGCGATCCCGGCACGGGTGATTGCCGTAGATGCGTCCAGCTGGTTCCGCACCATCACCATCGACAAAGGGACCAACGATGGTCTTGACGAAGGGATGCCCGTGGTGGTCGCCGAAGGCATTGTCGGTCGCACCATCAAATGTGCGGCGCGCACGTCACGGGTGTTGCTGGTGATCGACGCCTCATCGGAAGTCGCCGTCCTTGTCCAGCATAACCGCACGCGCGGCATTGCCCGCGGCCAGGGCGCACAATTAACCCTGGAATATGCCCTGCGTAACGATGATGTTGCCCTCGAAGATGCCGTGGTGACCTCGGGAACCGGCGGTGTCTTTCCCAAAGGCCTGCCGGTGGGTACCATTTCCAAGATTGTCAAACATGATTACGGTCTGTTTCAAACTCTGGAAGTGACGCCATCGGTGGACTTTGCCCGCCTCGAAGACGTGTTGATTCTCACCGGAGAAACCCCATGAGCCGGATGTTGCGCCATCTGACCTGCGGGCTGTTGTTCATTCTGCTGCAAACCTCGCTGTTCCCGGCACTGGTCGGTAACGGACCGCGTCCCGATCTGGTGCTGATCCTCACTCTGTACCTCGGCATTCACGCTTCGCCGCTACAGGGTGCCTTTACCTCCTGGCTGCTCGGCTGTCTGCTGGATGTATTCAGCGGCACAACCTTCGGACTCTACGGTCTTATTTTATTGCTGGTGTTCTGCGCTACGTTCCTCGGTGGCCGCCAGCTTAATCGCGATAACGCCGCAGTGATGTTCTTTGCCGCAGTGCTGGGTACAGCCGCCCACGATGTGCTGCTGATCGCGACCCTGCTGTTCTTTGCCGATGCCGACCAGGGCTGGCGTATCGTCTTGTTCCAATTACCGATCCAGTTGGTACTCAATGTGCTGGCCGTGTTGGTGGCGACGCCGTTTCTCAGCCGGATCCGAGCAGCGAAGCCCCCCACCCTGCTGCGAAATTCGGGGTAACCACCGATGGCTCTCAACAGTCCCAAACCCGATGATATTCGCCGCAAACGGCGCTTTGAACTGCTCATGCTGGCAGCCATCTTCTTTTTCGCCCTGCTGGCCATGCGTCTGTGGTATCTGCAAATCATCAGCGGCGAACGCTATCAGCTGCAATCACAGAAAAACCGCACCCGCTACATTCCCATTGCGGCGCCTCGCGGCACCATTTATGATCGCGACGGCCAGCTGCTGGTGGACAACCGTCCTTCCTTTACGGTTTCGGTCCTGCGCCAGGAGGTCACCGACAAAGAGCAACTACTTAAAGACCTTGCCGCCTATCTACACACGGACTGGCAGGAGCTTGCTCAAGACTGGGATCAAAAACGTTATTACCCCCGTTATCGGCCGATTCCGCTAAAAAGCGACATTGATCGCGACACGCTTGAGCAACTCGCTGAGCACTCCGTCGACCTGCCCGGCATGCTGATCGAAGTGCAGCCGATGCGCTTCTATCCCTATCGAGAGGTGGCAGCCCACCTGTTCGGTCATATCGGCGCCATCACCGAAAAAGAGTTGGCCAGTCATGAGTTTGAAGGCTACCGTGCCGGCGAGTTTATCGGCAAAAGCGGCCTGGAGAAACATCTGGAATCCTACCTCAAAGGGCAGGCGGGCGAACGCTTGCTGGAGGTTGACGTCAAAGGCAAGGAGCTGCGCCAACTCCAGGTTGAAGACCCGTTGCCCGGCAAAAGCGTCTATCTGACCCTTGATCGCGACCTGCAACTGGCCACGGAAGAGGCGTTTGATGAACAGGCCGGTGCCGCCGTGGTGCTGGACGTCAACAGCGGCGACATCCTGGCCATGGTCAGCCGACCGGCGTTTGACCCGGCCCTGTTTGCCCGGGGCATCAGCCAGAAAGAATGGCAGGCCCTGGTCAAGAACCCCGACCATCCACTCCAGGCCAAAGCCATCAGTGGACAATATCCGCCCGGATCGACCTATAAAATGGTCACGGCCCTGGCGGCCTTGCGTGCCGGCGTGACCACACCGGATGAATTGATCGACTGTAAAGGACGCATTACTCTCGGCACACGCGATTTCCGCTGCTGGAAAAAAACCGGCCATGGCCCAACCAACCTGAACAAAGCTTTGCGCGAAAGTTGCGACGTCTGGTTTTACGAGATTTCCCTGCGTCTGGGTATCGAGAAAATGTCGACCATGGCGCGAGAACTGGGGCTGGGACGCAGTTTTGATCTCCCGCTGGATAATGAAAAGGCAGGGCTGATTCCCGACAAAATCTGGAAGCGCAACCGTTACGGAGCCTCATGGTATAAGGGGGAAACAGTCATTGCCGCCATCGGCCAGGGCTATGTTCTGGCTACACCACTGCAACTGGCGGTGATGACAGCCACCATTGCCAACGGCGGCACCCTGTACCAGCCGCAGCTGGTGCGGCGAATTACTGACTACAGTGGCCGAACGCTCAAAGAAAATGAACCGGTTGTCTTGCATCGGGCCGACATTGATGACAAGACACTTCAGCCGGTCAAAAAAGGGATGGAGGAGGTGGTCAACCACCCCCGCGGTACGGGTAAATCCAGTTGGCTGGCCGACGTCACAATCGCGGCGAAGACAGGTACCGCCCAAGTGGTTAAAATTCAGGAAGACCCGGAGAGCGGCGAAAAGCAGAGCCCGGAAGAGATCGCCTACCGGCTGCGTGACCACGCCCTGTTTGTCGCCTATGCCCCGGCAGAAGATCCCCAGATCGCCATTGCCGTCATTGTTGAACACGGCCAGCACGGTGGCAGTGCCGCCGGTCCGATTGCCCGCAAAATATTTGAACATTACTTCAAGATCTCGCCGGGTCCGCAACAACAGAGCGCAAACGAAGAAGAGTAACGGAGACGAACCATGTTTGACCGCCGACTGGTTTCAAATATTGATTGGATTCTGTTGGGCCTGGTGCTGGCTGCGGCGGCAATCGGCATCATGAATCTGTACAGCTCCACCTCAACCTGGAACATGAACGGCACGCCGATCTACCTCAAGCAGGTGTACTGGCTGGGACTCGGCCTGATCATCGCCTTTGGCGTTGCCCTGTTTGACTACCGCCATCTGGAATACCTGGGCATTTACGGTTACATCGGTTGCGTTTCGCTGCTGGCCGGCGTGTTGCTATTCGGCAAAACCAGCATGGGAGCGACCCGGTGGATCGACCTGGGCCTGTTCAATCTGCAACCGAGTGAGATCACCAAGCTGGTCCTGATCATCGCTTTGGCCGCTTATTTCAGTCGCAATGAACAACCGGATGGTTATTCGCTGCGCGAGCTGTGGGCGCCCGGCTTACTGCTCGGCACCCCGGTGCTGTTGATCATGAAGCAACCGGACCTCGGTACCGCCATGCTGCTGGTGTTCATCGGCGTCACCATGGCGTTGTTCTCCGGCATTCGCCGTTCGGCTTTGGTTGTTCTCGGTGTCGGCGGCATGCTGTCGATGGTCGGTGGCTGGTTTTTGCTCCACGGCTACCAGAAGGATCGCATCCGCACGTTTCTCAACCCGGAACGAGATCCCCTCGGCACCGGTTACCATATTATTCAGTCGAAAATCGCCGTCGGCAGCGGAGGATTCTGGGGCAAAGGGTTTATGCAGGGCACCCAGTCGCAGCTGTCGTTTCTGCCGGAGCGCCACACCGATTTCGCTTTTTCGGTGTTTGCCGAAGAGTGGGGATTGATCGGCTCGCTGTTGCTGCTGGCGCTGTATCTGATGATCGTACTGTGGGGCATCCTCATCGCCCGTAAAGCCGGTTCCGGCTTTGGCATGTATCTGGCCATCGGCGTCACGGCCATGATCTTCTGGCACATTGTTGTCAACCTGGGCATGGTGATCGGACTGCTACCGGTAGTTGGTGTCCCCCTGCCTCTGTTCTCTTACGGCGGCACCAGCATGGTGACAACAATGATCGGCACCGGCCTGCTCCTCAATATCAGCATGCGGCGCTTTATGTTTTAGCATGGCCGAATCAAACGGTCCCACCCTTCTTAGCTTGATCTAAAGATTAACTTGAAATAATATTGCGACATCTATTTTCCTCTCTCTGCCTGCAAGGTCGGTTGATGTCGCGTTCATTTCGCCAGCGGGGAAGCTGGCCCCTGCTTTTAAGCTACAGCCTTGGCCTGATGTTGGCTGATGACGGACTGCTCCTGCCGCCAGCGTTCCTGATTCTCCCCGCGCTGTTATGGAGCATGGTACCATTTCAACGCCGTGGCAAAACCCTTTTACTGATGAGCGGTACGGCCCTGGCGATGCTGTTTCTCGGTCAACTGCTTTACCATCAGGCATGGCCTGCGTTACAACATCCCCTACCGTCCGGCAAGCAACAGATCACGGCAACGATCATACGCCTGGAAGCCCAACCGCAACGCTGGCGCATGGACCTCACGGTAGAAAAACCGGACGCCCTGAGGGGACAGACCGTTCGCATCCACCTGCTCGACAATGATTGTCCGGTGCTTCCCGGCGACACGATGCGCTGGACGGGAAAGCTGCGTCGCCCACGGCGATTCGGCACGCCGGGTGAATTTGATTATCCACGCTATCTGGCCAACTTGGGGATTGTCGCCTCCGGCTATATCACGTCAGCCGACCAGCTCGAGATCCTTCATGCAAGGAAGGCTTCCTCACCGCTGGTGACCGTGGAACGCTGGCGCAGCCAACTGGGCCAAGCCATTGCCGCAGCCGTCAGACACCAGCGAAGCGCGCATCTCATCAGCCTGGTACTGGGCGAGAAAAGTCGCCTGACTACAGACCAACGCCAGAACCTGGCTCGCTTCGGCCTCTCCCACCTCTTCGCCATTTCCGGTTTGCACCTGGGTTTGCTGGCCGCGATCCTCTATCTGCTGGGGCAAAAGCTCTATCGCCGCAGCACCCGCGCCCTGCTGTGGTGCCCGCTGCAACAGGCGGTTCCGGTGCTGATCCTGCCGCCGTTGCTGTTTTATCTGTTGCTCAGTGGTGGTGCCTTGCCAACGTGGCGGGCCGGACTGCTCATTGCTCTGGCGGCGTGGCTGAGCCTACGCCATCGCCATGTACGGCCGGACGACCTGCTGTGTTCCATTGCCTTATTGATCCTGCTTGTCAAACCGCTGGCGCTGTTCGGCGCCTCTTTCCAATTATCTTTCGCCGGTGTCGCCGGGCTGATTCTGGTTCTGCCGACATGGCGACATTGGCAACACCATCGCTGGCAGCGCTGGCTGGCCATGCCGCCCTTAGTTACCCTGACAGCGACCCTGGCCACCCTGCCGGTGGCGCTATGGCACTTTCACATCCTGGCTCCGGCGGCGCTGATCAACAATCTGTACGCTGTCCCCATCATCGGTATGGTTGTCCTGCCCCTGACATTGCTGGCAACCGGCCTTTTAGCCATCGGACTGCCGGGAGCAATTCCGCTGTTCCACGTTGCCGCCCACCTGCTCGACGGCGTTCTATCGGCAGCGGGCACCATCAGCCAGGGTCTTCTGGGCGCCCAACGCCTTTACCTGACCGCCGCTCACCACCTGATACTGGCCGGCGTGTCAATCACGCTACTGGCCCTGCTGGCCAGACAACGTCGTCCGGCTCTCACCGCATTGCTGACCACAGTGCTCAGCAGCGTCATCATGATCGTCACCAGCGCGCCCTCTTCAACACTACAACTCAGTACCCTCAGTGTCGGTCAGGGCGACTGCCTGCTTTTACAGCGCGCCAACGGGCAGACCTACCTCATTGACGGCGGCGGTCTCTACAGTCAAACCTTTGATGTCGGCGAACGGCTGGTGGCACCGGCCCTCGGTCGCCTCGGCATTGACCGGATTGACAGCGTGATTCTCACCCATGACGACCTGGACCACCGCAAAGGGCTCATTCACATCCTGACGCATTTTCCGGTCAACGCCTTCTGGTGCTCAACAGCGCCGCAACACCTTCACGACAGCCTGCAACAGGTGTTGCGCAGACGCCGAATTCCCATCCGGGTTTTTGCGCCGGGCTGGACCGACATCGACCACACCACCGAACAGCACCTGAGTCTCTTTGTCGCCCCGCAGGCCAACAATAAAAACGATCAGTCGCTGGTACTCTATGCCCGCGATCATCGCCAGGGGATTTTACTCTGCGGCGACCTGGAACAACAGGGTGTCGAACAGCTCCTGGATGATCCCCCACCCGGTCCGGTTGACGTGATCAAACTCCCCCACCACGGCAGTCGCAACAGTGCCCCCGAAGCACTGCTGCACCGCCTGCAACCGCGCTGGGCCATCGCGACCGTTGGCTATCGCAACTGCTATCATTTCCCCCACCGCGCGGTCATCGACACCCTCAACAGCATGCCGGCATCATTGATCCGTACGGATCGTGACGGTTCGGTACGTCTGATCCAATCCGGCAACAGCTGGCACCGTCAGAATCTGACAGCCCCACTAGCCTGGCCGTAACCCATCACCACCATCCAGAGGCCGCTCATTCTTCTCATTGGCAACGCCCCCTAGCGAGTTTTTTTTCTCCGGGGGTTCCCATGCGTCGGCAAATCCTGTATTAAAGGAAATCCGTCCGTCGTGCCAAGAAAATGGCCGATGGCAAATATGATTTTTTAAAGGAGTCACCCGTGAGCATAACCGGAATCAAAGGGATGAACGATATACTGCCGAGCGAGATCGCCACCTGGCAGTTTCTGGAAGACACTGCGCGCCGCATCTTCGCCACCTATGGCTGTCAGGAGATCCGCGTGCCGGTAGTGGAAAAGACCGAGCTGTTCTGTCGCTCCATCGGCGAGACCACGGACATCGTCGAAAAAGAGATGTACACCTTCAACGACAAAAGCGACAATTCCCTGACCCTGCGGCCGGAAGGCACCGCTCCGGTGATGCGCTCGTTCATCCAGCATAAACTGTTCAATCAGGACCAGGTATCCAAACTCTATTATATGGGGCCGATGTTCCGTTACGAGCGCCCCCAGAAAGGCCGCTACCGGCAATTTCACCAAATCGGTGCCGAAATCATCGGCATTGACGATCCACGCATGGATGCTCAGGTGCTGGCCATGCTCAGCCATTATTTTGAAGCGGTCGGTCTCACCGACGTCAGTCTGCAGATCAACTCACTGGGCTGCCCCAAGTGCCGCCCCACCTATCGGCAGACCCTGATCGATTTTCTTCAACAGCGCCTTGACCAGCTGTGTCCGGATTGCCAACGCCGCTATTCAAGCAATCCGCTGCGCGTGCTGGACTGCAAGTCCAAATCGTGCAAGGAAGCGACCCAAGACGCACCTTCGGTCCTCGATCACCTGTGCGACGAGTGTGACACGCATTTCGCCACGGTCCAGAAGTGCCTGAATCAGTTGGGCACCAGCTATTCGATCAACAACCGCATGGTGCGCGGGCTCGATTACTACACCAAGACCACCTTTGAAATGGTCACCAACAACCTCGGCGCCCAGAACGCCGTGGCCGCCGGTGGCCGTTACGACGGCCTGGTGGAAGAGCTGGGCGGACCGTCATTGCCCGGCATCGGCTTTGCCATGGGCGTTGAACGCCTGGTGCTGCTGTTGCAGGAGAACAAGATTGAAACGCCTCCGCCGGCACTGTTTCTGGCCACATTGGGCCAGGAGGCCGAAACCTTCGCGTTTAAGATTCTTCACCAGTTGCAACGCGAGGGCCTTTACGCGGAGATGGATTTCACCGGCAAAAGTCTCAAAGCGCAACTGCGCCGGGCCGACAAACTGAATTGCCGTTACACCATCATGATCGGCGACAACGAACTGAGCGAGGGCAGCGCCCAGTTGAAACGGATGGCCGACGGAGACCAGCAGGTGGTGCGATTGGATCAGTTGCTGGACCAACTGCGGCCGTTGCTTGACTAGGATTCAACAACATCGTTATAATAGCCTGTTTGACATATTGAAGAGTCTGTCAACGCGAGCATTCGATGCTGTGACAGCTCGGCAAACAGATACGTTTGCCCTAAAATACTTTTTGGGAGGAACAACCCTTGAACGACGCACTCGGAAACTGGAAAAGAACCCATTATTGTGGTGATATCAGCAGCGCGGACATCGGTAATGAAGTCTGCCTGATGGGCTGGGTTCAACGCCGCCGCGACCACGGCGGACTGATTTTTATCGACCTGCGCGACCGCGAAGGCATCGCCCAGCTGGCTCTGGACCCGGATCGTGATCCGGAAGCCCACGAAAAAGCCGACAAGGTGCGCAATGAGTTTGTCGTTGCCGTCAAAGGCAAGGTTTCGCCGCGTCCCGAGGGAACGGTTAACCCCAAAATGAAAACCGGCGAAGTTGAGGTGGAAGTCAGCGAACTGCGCATTCTCAACGTCTCAAAAACGCCACCGTTCATGCTCGACGATTATGTGGACGTCGCTGAAAATATCCGCCTTAAGCACCGCTACCTCGACCTGCGTCGTCCGGCGCTGCAAAAAAACATGATCCTGCGTCACAAGGTCACCCGCACTGTGCGCAGCTATCTCGACGAGCAGGGTTTTCTCGAAATCGAAACCCCGGTCCTCACCAAGAGCACCCCGGAAGGGGCTCGCGATTATCTGGTGCCGAGCCGCGTCAACAGTGGCCAATTTTTTGCCCTGCCGCAAAGTCCGCAATTGTTCAAGCAGCTGCTGATGGTCTCCGGTTACGACCGTTACTGCCAGATCGTCAAGTGTTTCCGTGACGAGGACCTGCGTGCCGACCGTCAGCCGGAATTCACCCAGATCGACTGCGAAATGAGTTTCGTCGACACCGACGATGTCATGACCATCATGGAAAACATGATCGCCCGCGTCTTTAAAGAGGCCCTCGGTGTCGAAGTCGCCACGCCCATGGCGCGCATGACCTATGCCGAGGCCATGGACCGCTTCGGTGTTGACAACCCGGATCTGCGTTTCGATCTGGAACTGACCGAACTGTCGTCCATTGTCGATGGCTGCGGCTTCAAAGTGTTTGCCGATGCGGTGAAAAACGGCGGCATGGTCAAAGCCATCAATGCCAAGGGCTGCGCCACGTTCTCGCGTAAGGATCTTGATGACCTGACCGACTTCGTTAAAATCTACGGCGCCAAAGGCCTGGCCTGGGTCAAAATGACCGAAGACGGCTGGCAGTCGCCCATTGCCAAGTTTTTCACTCCGGAAGAACTGGAAAAAATCAACCAGGCATTGGATGCTCAGGTAGGTGATTTGCTGATGTTCGTCGCCGATACGGCGTCCATCACCAATGAAGCGCTTGGACGTCTGCGCGGCCACCTCGGCCAGAAACTCGGTCTGGCCGGCAAAGAGGATTACAAATTTGTCTGGATCACCGACTTCCCGCTGCTGGAATGGGACGGTGAAGCCAAACGCCACGTCGCGGTTCACCATCCATTTACCGCACCGCGCGACGAAGACTTTGCCCTGCTCGACAGCGATCCGGGCAAAGCCTGTGCCAAAGCCTACGACCTGGTGCTCAACGGCTCGGAAATCGGCGGCGGCAGTATTCGTATCCACGATCAGGCCATCCAGAGCAAAATGTTTGAACTGCTCGGTATCGGCGAAGAGGAAGCGCAAGAGAAATTCGGCTTCCTGCTGGATGCCCTGGAGTATGGTGCGCCGCCGCACGGTGGCCTGGCCTTCGGCCTGGATCGTTTGGTGATGATCCTGACCGGCTCTGATTCCATCCGCGACGTCATCGCGTTCCCCAAAACCCAGAAGGCCACTTGTCTGCTTTCCGGTGCTCCGGGTGAAGTGGATGACAAGCAACTGCAGGAACTGTCCATCCGTTTGCGCACACGCAAAAAAGAGTAATCGACCCGGCATTCGTAAACGGATGCCAACTTCCCTCAAGGCGATTCGATGAACTTATGCTATCGCGTGCTTCTGATTGTCCTGTGCACAGCCGGTCTGATGACCGGCTGTGCCAGCAGTCCACCGGTCGAACTCCACGTCGCCCGTTACGCCGTTGAAACGGCACGCAACGAGGGAGCGCAAAGCTATGCCACTGCAGAATTGAGTCAAGCGACCACGGCCCTGCAACGAGGAGAAACCCTGCTCAGCAATGGCCGCCACGACAAAGCGGTCGCCACATTGCAACAAGCGACACAGTGGGCCATCACAGCCAAAAGCAAAGCGCGCGCACAACGTCAGACGATCCAACAATACTCCAGCCAATGCGAAGCACTAGAGGCTGAGCAACGCCTTTACTCCTTGCAAAAGAAACTGCAAACGTCTCACGACCAACTGTCGGTTGTGGCCCCAACGCCACCACGACCTCGGCCTGAAACGTCTCCGCAGCAGGAAGCCTCAGTCGCCGAAACCACGTTGACCACGCCGCTTACGGAATATCGCGTCGGCACCGGTGAAAACCTGTATTCGATCGCAGCGCGCAGAGCGATCTACGGGGAAGGACTGCTTTGGCCCTTACTGTATCGCGCCAACCGCGACCAGATAAAAGACCCACAACAAATTTTCCCCGGACAAATCCTCAGCGTGCCCCGCAACCACACCGAAGAGGAACGTGAATCCGCCCGAGAGACGGCACGCAGCTCTGGAATTTTCCTCCCGTAGGACAATAACTTTTCGCCTTGCATCCACAAAAAGGCGTGGTAATTTTTCTTGACAGCTATCGGGGTTTTGCATACTGTATACGTCGCTTATAGTATAGACTCCGACTCGTTTTATGGAGTGGTCCGAACCGGGAAACAATCGCTTGTATTCCAATAATTTCGGACACATGTTTCCGCGTTCCGGGGCAACACGTGTTGCTTCGGGTTTTATTCATTTATTTGATTGGAGGAGAGACACATGGCACGAGCTAAGATTTCATTGATCGGTGGTGGTCAAATTGGTGGCGTTCTGGCACAACTCTGCGCACTGCGTGAGCTGGGCGACGTTGTACTGTTTGACATCGTCGAAAACATGCCTCAAGGCAAAATGCTCGACATCGCTGAAGTTGCCCGTGTAGATCAATTTGATGTTGATCTGAAAGGTACCAACAGCTACGCAGACATCGCTGGTTCCAACGTTGTTATCGTTACCGCAGGCCTGCCCCGCAAACCGGGCATGAGCCGTGACGACCTGCTCGGCGTTAACGCCAAGATCATGAAGCAGGTTTCCGAAGGCATCAAAGAGTACGCTCCTGAAGCTTTCGTTATCATCATCTCCAACCCTCTGGACGCTATGGTTACCCTGTGCCAGAAGGTTACCGGATTCCCGCCTGAGCGCGTCATGGGTCAGGCTGGTGTTCTCGACTCCAACCGTTTCTGCTCGTTCATCGCTTGGGAACTGGGCGTTTCCGTACGCGACGTCAATGCTATGGTCCTCGGCGGCCACGGCGACACCATGGTTCCCATCGTACGCTATGCCAACGTCAACGGTGTTCCCGTTATGGAACAACTGATCCGCAAATACGGTGACGAAGCTAAAGCTCAAGAAGTCATGACGGCTATGGTAGAGCGTACAAAAGCTGCCGGCGGCGAAGTTGTTAAGCTGCTCGGTAACGGTTCCGCATTCTACAGCCCGGCTTCTTCCGCCATCGCCATGGCTGAAGCGATCCTGCGCGACCAGAAGCGTGTTCTGCCTACTTGCGCCCTGCTCAAAGGCGAGTTCGGTGTTGACAACTACTATGTCGGTGTTCCCTGCATCATGGGTGCCGGCGGCATCGAAGGCATCATGGAATTTGAACTGGATGCTGAAGAGCAAGCTCTGTTCGACAACTCTGTTGCCGCCGTTAAGGGCCTGATTGATGAGCTGCCCAGCATCCTGCCGGACATGGCAGACATTCTGAACAGCTAATCAACTTGACACAAAGTTGAATCATCCCAACAAGGGCAATGGCAACATTGCCCTTGTTGCGTTGTCAGTGTCTGAGAGCATAAGGACTTTCTAAAAAAACCCTTCTCCTTTTTTACACTCCCTAACACTGTTTTAGCCAGGCTCAACAGATGTAATATTTTATTTCATCTCGCGCATCTCTGTGCTTGCACATTGTATATTGCATATTGTATACAATTAGTGTATACAGTTTGCGACGAGCAAATGACGATGTTTGATTGCTGTAAGTGCAGCATAATTCCTTGAAACATCTTCTTTTTAAACAGGAGACAGTATGGCTGAGAATGCAAAACTCACAAAAACTGAGCAGATTGTCGTCAAGTTTACCGGTGACTCCGGTGACGGCATGCAGCTCATCGGTAACCAGCTTACCGCCCTGGCAGCACTGGACGGTAACGATGTTAACTCCCTGCCGGACTACCCGTCTGAAATCCGCGCACCTGCCGGCACCATCGCCGGTGTATCCGGTTTCCAGATGTGTCTGGGCGATCACAAGGTCTACACCGCTGGTGACGCTCCCGACGTCCTGGTAGCTTTCAACCCTGCTGCGGTCAAGCACAGCTCCAAGTTTGTCAAGACCGGCGGCATGATCATCACCAACTCCGACTCTTTCACCGAAAAAGCGATGACAAAAGTCGGCTACGAGAGCAACCCTCTCGAAGACGGTAGCCTAGCAGGCTTTGACGTTAAAGCCATCCCCATGACCACTCTGGTGCGTGAAGCGCTGGCTGACATGGACATGCCTAACGCTGCTAAGGACCGCTGCAAGAACTTCTTCACCATGGGTGTTCTGTGCTGGCTGTTCGACAAAGATCAAAATCTGGTACTCGACTTCATCCAGGAAAAATTCGGCCCCAACGCCAAGAAGCCTAAGCTGCAAGTTGCTGAAGCCAACACCAAGGCATTCAAAGCCGGCCTGAACTATGGTGAAACCACCATCATGTTCCAGGAGCGCTACACCATGGGCGCTGCACAGATCGAAAAAGGTCTGTACCGCAACATCACCGGTAACGATGCGGCCGCCCTGGCCATTGCAGCCGCTGGTGCCAAGTCCGGTCTGCAACCGTTCATCGGCTCCTACCCGATCACCCCGGCAACCGACCTGCTGCACTACGCATCTGAGTTCAAGGATCTGGGTCTGGTCACCATGCAGATGGAAGATGAGATCGCGGGTATCTGCTGTGCGGTTGGCGCAGCCTGCGGTGGCAACTTGGCTTTCACCACCACTTCCGGCCCCGGTCTGGCGCTGAAAACTGAAGCTGCCGGCATGGCGCTGATTCTGGAAGTTCCTCTGGTTATCGTCAACGTTCAGCGCGGCGGCCCCTGTACCGGTCTGCCGACCAAAACTGAGCAATCTGACCTGCTGCAATCCATGTTCGGTCGCAATGGTGACAGCTATATGCCGATCATCGCTGCCAACAGCCCGGCAGACTGCTTCAACGCCACCTACCAAGGCGCCAAAATCGCTCTGAAATACCGTACTCCGGTTATCGTTCTGACCGACGGTTACATCGGCCAGGGCAGCTGTCCTTGGAAAGTGCCCACCATGGATGAGCTGGAAGACCTGACGCCTTACGTCAACTTCTACAACCCTGAAGATCATCCGGGTGAAACTTACCAGCCTTACAAGCGTGACCCTGAGACTCTGGCGCGCGACTGGGCGATCCCCGGCACTAAAGGCTGCCAGCACCGCATCGGCACCCTGGAGAAGGATGCACTGACCGGCGCAGTCAGCCATGATCCGATGAACCACCAGATCATGACTGAAACCCGTAAAAAGAAAGTTGAACTGGTTGCCAACGACCTGCCTGCTCTCGAAATCAACGGCGAAGAGTCCGGCAAAGTTCTGGTAGTCAGCTGGGGTGGCACCTACGGCGCGGTTAAAGGCGCTGTTGACCGCTTGATCGCTGACGGCAAGTCGGTTTCAGGTATCAACCTGAGCTGGGTATGGCCGTTCCCGACTAACCTGGGTGACATCCTCAACCGTTTCGATAAAGTCCTGGTACCCGAGCTCAACATGGGCCAGCTGAGCCTGCTGCTGCGCGCCAAGTTCTTGGTAGACGTGCAGTCTCTGTCCAAGGTTCAGGGCGACCCGTTCCGTGAGTACGAGGTCATCGACAAAGTCAACGAAATGTTAGGAGAATAAAAACCATGGCAGAACTGACTAAAAAAGATTTCGCCTCCCCTGCTGAGGTTAAATGGTGCCCGGGTTGTGGTGACTACGCAATCATGAACGCTGTTCGCCAGGGCATGGTAGAAGCTGGTAAGCCCCGTGACGAAGTCGCAATCGTTTCCGGTATCGGTTGCTCCAGTCGTTTCCCTTACTACATGGAAACTTATGGATTCCATACCATCCACGGTCGTGCTGCAGCCATCGCTTCTGGTCTGAAAGTGTCCAACCCCAAGCTGGACGTGTGGGTCATCTCCGGTGACGGCGACTCTACGGCCATCGGTGGTAACCACTTTATCCACGCGATCCGCCGTAACATCAACCTGAACTACGTGCTGATCAACAACAAAATCTATGGCCTGACTAAAGGTCAGTACTCTCCCTGCTCCGAAATGGGTCAGTACTCCAAGACCAGCCCGTACGGCGTTATCGACTATCCCATGGCTCCGCTGAAAGTAGCGATGGGCTTGGGCGCGACCTTTATCGCTCGAGGTCTGGACGCTGTTCCCAAGCTGTCTGAAGAGATCACCACACGTGCTGTTAAGCACCACGGCTTCAGCATGATGGAAATCTACGCCAACTGCGTCATCTACAACGACGGCGCTCACAATGCTCTGACTGACAAGCAAACCGGCGCCAACCACCGCATCATCCTGCGCAACGGCGAGAAGATGATCTTCGGCAACGAAGACCAATTCTGCCTGGTTCAGGACGGTTTCGGCATCAAAGCTGCCAACGTGGCTGACGTTGCTGAAGGCGACATTCTTGTTCACGACGAGAAAAATGCTGAACTGGCTGCTCTGCTTGCCGGCATGCGTCCTGACGCAGGTCTGCCCATTGCTCTGGGCATTCTCTACGCTGATGACAGCAAGAAGACCTATGACGACATGGTTTACGAGCAGATTGAATCTGTTAAAGCCAAGCGTGGCCGCAATGTTCAGCAGGTCATGGAAGAAGGTCACACCTGGACGGTTTAATCACCGCTTCAACCGTAATACGCACGACCCGCCCGGAGGATTCGTCCTCCGGGCCGTTTTAACATATATTCATGGAAGATTGCTGGACATGTCAGGCTTCTGGGATGTTTGACGGCATTTTTGCCAGCCCCATAAAACCTACCTGTCCCTGCACACTCACCAACGACTCCTCTCTCAGCATCGCTTGATAATTTTATCGATGCTTATACAGCACTTATCTGACTACGGTTAACTCTGGTGAGAAAATGCTGTAACTCAACATGAAATAGAGAGAGAGCGTTACTGTATTCACCACTAAGGAGAGATCATGTCCACGATTATCTGGTCAGAAATTGATGAAGCACCGGCATTAGCTACCTATGCTCTGCTGCCTATCGTCCAAAAATTCCTCAAAGGGTCTGGTGTTGACGTTGAAACACGCGACATCTCCCTTGCCGGTCGTATTCTTGCTAACTTCCCTGAGAAGTTGAAAGATGAGCAGAAAGTTGCAGATTACCTAACACAGCTGGGTGAGCTGACTCAGGATCCTTCGGCAAACATTATTAAACTGCCGAACATCAGTGCATCCATTCCTCAGCTGCAAGCAGCGATCAAGGAACTTCAGGAAAAAGGTTATGATGTTCCCGACTATCCTGAAGAGCCTAAAACCGATGAAGAAAAAGAGCTGCAAGCCCGTTACTCCAAGTGTTTGGGTAGTGCGGTAAACCCGGTTCTGCGTGAAGGTAACTCGGATCGTCGCTCTGCTGCTTCGGTCAAAAAATTCGCTCAGAAAAATCCTCATCGTATGATGAAGGACTGGCCTGCGGATTCAAAAACTCGTGTGGCGCACATGAATGACAACGATTTCTATGCCAGTGAAACGTCTGTCACCATCGAGAAAGACACCACTCTCTCTTACAAATTTGTCGGTAACGATGGCAGCGAGCAAGTTCTGAAAGCCAACATGCCGGTACTGGCGGGTGAAGTCGTTGACTCCTCTTCCATGAGCATGGCTGCGGTTCGTGAGTTCTTCGCGCAACAGATCGAAGAAGCAAAAAAAGATGGCGTTTTGCTGTCTCTGCACATGAAGGCAACCATGATGAAGATCTCTGACCCTTACATCTTCGGTCAGTGCGTCAAAGTCTTCTACAAAGATGTCTTTGAAAAATACGGTTCCGTCTTTGAAGAGATCGGTGTCAACGTTAGCAACGGCCTCGGCGATGTTTATGCCAAGCTCAAGCGTCTGCCCGATGCACAGCGCGAAGAGATCGAAGCCGCTATTATGGACGTCTACAAAGACCGTCCGGCTCTGGCGATGGTTGACTCCCGTCGCGGCATCACCAACCTGCATGCACCGAACGATGTCATTATTGACGCTTCCATGCCGGTCGTAGTTCGTGATGGCGGTCGCATGTGGAACCTGCAAGATGAGCTGCAAGATACTGTCGCTATGATTCCCGACCGTTGCTATGCCACCATCTACCAAACTGTGATTGAAGATTGCCAGAAAAATGGTCAATTCGACCCGGCAACCATGGGCGCGGTTTCCAACGTTGGTCTCATGGCGAAAAAAGCTGAAGAGTATGGTTCCCATGATAAAACTTTCTACTCTCCCGGCGATGGCAAAATTCAGGTGATTGATGATGCAACCGGCAGCGTATTGCTTGAGCAGACTCTGGAAGCCGGCGATGTGTTCCGTTCTTGCCAGACCAAAGACGAGTCGATTCGTGACTGGGTTAAACTGGCCGTAACCCGTGCCAAAGCAACGGGTTCTCCGACGGTGTTCTGGCTGGATCCCAAGCGTGGTCACGATGCGCAACTGATCGCAAAAGTTGAAACCTACCTGAAAGATCATGACACTGCCGGTCTGGATATCCGCATCATGACTCCGGACGATGCCATGCAACTGGCCTGCGATCGCAGCCGTCGCGGCGAAGATACCATTACGGTTACAGGCAACGCCCTGCGTGACTACCTCACCGACCTGTTCCCGATCCTGGAGCTCGGCACCAGTGCTCGTATGCTGTCTATCGTTCCTTTGCTGCAAGGTGGTGGCGTATTTGAAACCGGCGCCGGCGGTTCTGCTCCCAAGCACGTTGAGCAGTTCCTCAAAGAAGGTCACCTGCGTTGGGACTCCCTGGGTGAGTACTGCGCTCTGGTTCCTTCTTTAGAGCACATTGCCAATTCAACGGGCAACGAAACCGCGCAGCTGTTTGCTGACGCTTTGGATGCAGCCGTTACGGATTACCTGCTCAATGAAAAAGCACCTTCCCGTAAGGTCAATGAGATTGATAACCGTGGCAGCAGCTTCTACGTTGCTCTGTACTGGGCAAAAGCGCTTGCAGCACAAGACAAAAATGCTGAGCTGAAAGCCAAGTTTGCTAAAGTTGCTGCAGATCTTGAAGCCAATGAAGCGAAGATCAATGAAGAGCTTCTGGCAGCCCAAGGTTCACCGGTTGATATCGGTGGTTACTACAAGCCGGACGTTGCCAAGACAAGTGCAGCAATGCGTCCGAGTGCAACACTGAACGCAATTATTGACGCACTGTAAATCGTTCAGAACGTACGATGTAATCGGGTAGGAGGCGGGATCGCTCCCGCCGTCCTCCCACACCACCGTGCGTACGGTTCCGTACACGGCGGTTCACAAGGCACTTTGAAAGCGTCTGTGCTGGTCGAGTAATGAAACCAGCCCCAGCTTGTCAAAGAAAGATTTCCGAAACGCATCATGCATGTGCGAGGCTCCTGAGTTAAACCAGGGGCCTCGCCCGTTTCGGGCCGATTTCAGGGCCCTGCGTTCCGTCAATCCCCGTCGCATCAGATTCCTGGCACGGGTGAAGGGGCGCTTCCACTGTCGCCACAGGATGCAGCGCAGTTTCCTGCGAATCCAACCGTCCAGTTCCTCGAAGAGCCCTTTGACTTCGGCAAGCCGGTAATAACCGATCCAGCCCCGTAGCTTCGGGATCGCTTCTTCGATGGTTCTTTTCAGGCTGAGCCCCCTTCCCCGTCGAAACAGCTTCCTCAGGCTTGCCTTGAACCGTTTCACCGAGCTTTGAGCAACTTTCAGCCGTGGCTTCTTGTGAAAGGTCATGCTGTAGCCGAGAAAGGTTCTCTCCCAGGGACGGCCAACAGCGCTTTTACCGCGATTGACCTTGAGCTTCAGTTGCTGTTCGAGAAACCTTGTCAGCGACGACATAACCCGTTCGGCCGACCGGCGACTGTGAACATAAACGTTGCAGTCATCGGCATAACGGCAGAAGGCATGGCCCCGTTTCTCCAGTTCCTTGTCCAGTTCGTCCAGCAGGATATTCGACAACAGGGGAGACAGCGGCCCGCCTTGTGGCGTGCCCTCCACCCGGGGCGATAGGATCCCGCCTTCGAGAACCCCGGCCCTCAGATAGCGGCGAATCAGTTGCAGTACCCGAGGGTCTTTGACCTTGCGCGAGACACGAGCCATAAGGACATCGTGCCCTACGCGGTCGAAAAACTTCTCCAAATCGATGTCGACCACCCAGCGCCGCCCTGAGGCGACATGCCGCCGAGCGGCCTGCACCGCTTGATGAGCACTTCGCTTGGGACGAAACCCGTAGCAGTGCTCGGAGAAGTCCGGTTCGAACAGCCGCATCAACTCCTGATGCAGCGCCTGCTGAATGAGTCGATCCAGCACCGTGGGGATGCCGAGCGTGCGCACCCCGCCGCCGGGTTTGGGAATATCTACTTTCCGTACCGGCTGAGGCTGATAGTCCCCGTTCAGCAGTTCTTCCTTGATACGCGGCCATTCTTTGTTCAGGTAGTCCTTCAAGGCGATAACCGTCATCCCGTCGATGCCGGGGGCACCCTTATTACCAACCACCCGATGATAGGCAGCCATCATGTTGCTGCGACTGACGACTTCTTCCATCAGTCGCATTTTCGCTTCCGTCCAGAAAGGTTCTCTGCATGCCGTGACGTTTGACACACCGCCGCCGTACTCTCGCGACTTCCGGTCGCTACCCTCGGACACGGCCCCTGCCGTCTCAGGCAGGGCTTCTGTGGCTACGTTCGTCATCGAAATTCGAGTCTCCCTAAACATGCCTCGTGTTCGGTCCTTCATCGAACTGGTCAAACCCGACTACTATGACCTCTGCTGACTTCTGTCGACCCATCCCGACGCCTTACGACGTCGGTAGCACGAGGCAGACCGACAGATCTCCCCGGGTAATGCGCGTGACCTTCCTCCCATATACCCGCCACATCTACAGCCTCACCCTCCCGGATGACTATCGGGCTTTGAAGATGATTGCCTTCTCGCCCGGGTGAAACTGCCTCGTATGTGATTTCTGTTCGTCGGGCCGGGATTTTGCCTACAGCTTCCTTCAGATTCCGGGTCGCCCCGGACACCCTTGCTGTTCAGCTAGCGGTTCCCGTCATCAGGGTCCGCAGAGGACTTGCACCTCCAAGTCACCAATCAACCACCACAGTTGATCGGATGGTGCTCACGCACCACGCGCCCTGCCGGGCGCACCAACAAAAAGCCCCGACGGTGATGCCGTCGGGGCTTTTTTAATTTAGATGTCGCTTGTTCTTTTGCTTACCAGAGGGAGCGTTCACATTCTTCTGATTGCCCCCCTATAACGGCCAGCCCTGCTGTAAGAATGCTTCCAGTTCTCTGCGAGGCAAAGGTTTGGAAAAGATAAATCCCTGCATCGCCTGACAGCCGAGATCACTGAGGAAGCTCACCTGCTCCATCGTCTCAACCCCTTCCGCAATCACACTAAGCCCCAAAGTTTCAGCCATTGATATAATCGTCGCAACGATCGCCGCATGATTGTCGTCATGCATCACATTCACCAGAAAAGATTTATCGATCTTGAGACGATCAACGGGAAAGGTATTTAAATAGTTCAGCGAGGAATAGCCGGTGCCGAAATCATCAATAGCCAGACGGATTCCAAGCGTGCTGAGCTGATCAAGAGTCTTACGTGCGGAGTCGGCATTTTCCATCAGAATAGTTTCAGTAATTTCCAACTCCAATTGCTCCGGTTTAAAATCGGTTTCCAGGAGGATCTTTTTAACTTTGTACACCAGAGCCGAATCGTCAAATTGCCGTCCGGATAAATTGACGGAGAGCTGGAGAGGCACATTTATCCGGCATTGGAGCTGTTGCACCTGAAGGCACGCCTGCCGCAAGACCCATTCTCCAAGGGCAACAATCTGACCAGTACTTTCGACCACGGGAATAAAAATTTCGGGCGGCACCACCTCACCTTTTGACTGGTTCCAGCGCACCAGAGCCTCAACGCCGGTGACTTTTTGGCGGCTCCAATCGAATTGCGGTTGAAAATAAACCTCAAACTGCTGATCAATCAGCGCATGACGGAGCTGTTCTTCAAGCTCAAGTTGGCGTGTGGCATTTTTGTTCATTTCCTCAGAGAAAAAACAATAGCCGTTTCCGTGATCATATTTGGCTGCGTACATCGCCATATCGGCATTACGCATCAGAATCTCGGCGTTGTCGCCATCTTGAGGATAAACAGAGATGCCGATACTGGCGGAAACGACCAGTTCGCGTTCCGCAAGAAAATAAGCTTGCGATAAGGCCGTAAGAACCTTCTGGGCAATATGGGGAATATTGCTGATCTGCTTAAAGCCGGAGAGAATAATAACAAATTCATCGCCGCCAAGACGCGCGGCGGTGTCATTGTCACGTAAGCTGCTGCGCAATCTACGTGCAGCTTCTTTTAACAGCAGATCGCCGACGGAATGCCCTAACGTATCATTGACTCTTTTAAACTGGTCCAGATCAATAAACATCACGGCCAGATGGTGAGAAAAGCGTCGGGCATCGGCAATGGCATGAATGAGACGATCCTGAAGAAGAACGCGGTTGGGCAATCCCGTCAGGGTGTCGTAATAAGCCAGTTGATGAATCTTCTGTTCCGCCTGCTTACGTTCGGAAATATTGCGAAAAATACCTCGGACACTATGAGGCTGCCCTTCTTCCTGCCTCAGGCTGATATTTCCTTCGAGGAGCACCGCACAGCCGTCTTTACATTGAAAAGTGACCTCTATGGGCCCCAGTTCCATGCCATCCAACAACTTGATCACACGGTTACGACAAATCGGACGATCCGCGGACGAAATAACGTCAAAAATATTCAATGAGTCAATATCATTTTCGTGGTAGCCCAATGTCTCTTTCCAGGCACGGTTCACATAAAGAATAGAACCATCGAGGCGCACGGATTGAATCAGATCGGAAGCATTTTCAAACAGGTCCAGATAATGTTCTTGTAATTTCACTTGTTTGACCACGGCATGACGAAGCCGACGCGACCAGATTCCGACAAGACCACCGGCGATGCTGCCATAGACAGCCGGAAAGTAATAAACCTGGGCGCGCCAAACAGGGGCGCCGATATACAGCTTTTGAAAAACAGATAGAAGACTGAGGAACAGTGCTCCCAACACAGGAAGAACAAGAAAGTCAACACAATGATTTTTCAGACGACAGGTCTCATTCCATTCCATTACACATCCCCCACACACTGGCCATGAAATAATTTTAGCTCATTGAGAAAAATAAATCGCATAAAAAAAAGAGGCTCCTCCTATTAAAGAGAAGCCCCTAAATCTAATCAATGAGAAGACGCCAGAAACCTGGTTGACCATTGCCACGGACAAAAACAGCAACCATTTAAAGCCGTTTTTCGTGTCCGTAGTGTCGGCATAAACGCCATAGTGATTTCATGGCAATGCCGTAAATAAAACGTGTTGAATGCGGTCGCTAATCCATCACGGACTCTTGTTCTTCCCCCCAGTTTTCCAACCCCATCCCCTGAAAGCGAGGAATCCAGGGAGAACGTTCCATTGACTGAGGCGCCGTTTCCTCTTGAAGGTCGCTCTCTTCGTCGCCGCTCGCAGATTGCCCTGCGGCGTGTTGCTGATAAATAACGCCTGAGACATGAGTCTGGGTCGTGTCAATGGCGCGAGAAGTTGTTTGAGAGGAAGATGCCGCCACAGGTTCAATCGCCACAGGTTCAATCGCCACAGGTTCAATCGCCACAGGTTCAATCGCCACAGGTTCAATCGCCACAGGTTCAATCGCCACAGGTTCAATCGCCACAGGTTCAATCGCCACAGGTTTAATCGCCACAGGTTCAATCGCCACAGGTTCAATCGCCACAGGCTCAACCGCCACAGGCTCAACCGCCACAGGCTCAACCGCCACAGGCTCAACCGCCACAGGGGACACGACGGTAATCTGTGCATACAGCTGATTCAATGCCTTTTCCACCCCGGTCCACAGATCAAGCTCCCCATCTGCGTAAAAATAGTCTGCCACTCCGAGCACCCGGCCATTTTCAGCATTGATAATTCTAGCGTGAAAACTTTTAACGGTTTTTGTCGGCTCACTATCGTCCGTCAGATCGACAACCCGTTGCCATCGGCACAACAGCTGAGCGTCTACCCGAGAGCTCCCATTCGTCGGTTGCCAGCCCAGACGATAAACAGCATCTGTGACCTGGGATACCGTAATTTCGGTTGGCGGTTGTTCGACTACCACGGCAACACGGGCATCTTGCGATAGTCGCCAATTGGAATCGAGGTCAACATGCAAATGACTGCAGGCACTGAGTAGAGCCAGAATGAGCATAACAAACAGGAATCGGATAGGTGTCTTCATTGGTACAGTTCTCCCTGAGTGACAGGCCAAGTGTTATCGATCAACTGGTGAATCTGCTGATCGTTCAAATCAAGCGGCGGCATCACCGCGAGCGGACGTATCTGGCGTGGATTTTTAATCCAACGTGTCAGGCCATCCGTCGTCCACGGTTGATCATCTTTAAAAGTTTTCGGGTAAAAAGATGTTAACAAGCCAGAAAGATTGGGGGCAATAGTTGCCGTACCCAGGCCACCCGAATGCGGCGTCAACACGCGATGGCATGCCCCGCAATGTTTCTCAAAAGGGCGTTCCTCGCTGGCGGGATCTTCAAAGTGCACTATGGTGATATCCTCGCCGGCGTTGTGAAGTGGTGCCGTGCCTCCCGCGAGCAGAGCGCGGATCACCTGTTGACGATCCTGCTCACCCAAAGCGAAGTTCGGCATATAATAAGCCGGCTCAAGTAACGCCTCGGTCATCTCTTCAATGGAACGTTGGGCCAACAGTTGATCGAGATCTGCGGCAAGTGTATTGCCTTTACGGCTCTGGATATGGCAGCGACGGCAGGCAAAACGATCAATGCTCTGTCGCGCAGCAATCATGATAGGCGCATTGGCAAGGCGAAACCAGGCATACACGGCATCAATGCGTTGCGAATGAGCCAGGTCTTTACGTCGCGTTTGTGGATTCCCCCGGTGGCAACCAACACAATCCGTCAGAGCAACAGCCGAGTCCGCGACAAAATCATGGCTTAACACAACCCGACTATGACACTCCAGACAGCTGTTGAGCGTTTCACCACGCACCGGAACGCTCAGACCGAGCAGCAGGATTAAAACGGCAAGACGAAGGCCCAATTTTCACCCCGGAAATAAAAAGCAACAACGGTCAACAGGACAATGACGACAAAACTGATCAGCGTTAACCAATTGACCCAACGTTGATCTGCCGGCCACCAGCAGGCTCGTTTCGATGGCGCAACACCGGGAATCCAGGGCAGCACGCAAAACAGTCCGCCCAAAAACACGACAGCATAAATGGCATACTTGGAATAACTGACCACTTCCTGCATCCAGATCAGAAACCAAGCGGCACGTGATGGATTCGGCACCCGCGAGACATCGGCAGGCTCCAGCAACGGCGCGGGAAACAGGGCCGCAAAAACCACAGTGGCCAAGACGGTTGCCGCCATCGCCCCTTTGATCAGACGAAAAAAGGTCGGATCACTTTTAACAAAGTTTTTCACAGGTACGGCAAGGCTCCTTTTTGTTTACGAATCTTGTAGAAGTGAAGCGCACACAACAGGACCGTCACCATGGGCAATACCACAACGTGCAGGATATAAAACCGCAACAAAGACAGCGGCTCACCAACGGCATCAGGCACCAGAAACCGGTAAAACAACTCACCGAGGGGTAAAATTCGCACCAGCTCCATACCGGTCTGGGTCGCCCACAGGGCCAGCTGATCCATGGGTAACAGATAGCCGGTATAACCGGAGAACAGAGCCAGGCACAGCAGCAAAAAGCCAATCAACCAGTTCATCTGGCGCGGTGGTCGATAGGCTCCGGTCAACAGCACCCGTAAGGTATGGAGAAAGATCAGCAACAGATACAGGTTGGACGCAGTTCGATGCAAACTGTGCAGAAAGTGCCCGCCAAACACCTGCTCTTCGATATACAGGATTGAGGTGTACGCATGATCGGCATGAGGCTGATAATACATGGCCAACAACAAGCCACTGATCGCCAGTAACACAAACAGGGTAAACGCCATGCCGCCCAGACAAAAGGTATAGCTGATCTTCAGGTTCTCTCTGAGAACCATGCGTGGGAACAGATGTCGGATAAAATCTTTAAACACAGTCACCATCCTCGGTGGTTAATCGTATGCAATCCGCCGTTAATCTCAACGGGGTGTCGCGACCAAGAGCCCCTTGCTAACCATAAACCTGCCAGGAATCACCCCGGCGCACCAGGCGCAATTGCGGCAACGGACGATCCGCAGGCCCTCGGGTCACCTCGCCGTGTCGATCAAACGTGCTGCCATGGCAGGGACAACTCAATTGCGTTGATGTTACCGTGAGCGTGCAGCCCAAGTGGGTGCATACCAGGCTCAAGGCATACACCTGTCCCTGCTCACGAATCAGGGCGAAGCGCTGGCGACGAAACACCAAAGCTCCCCGTTCCGGTATTTTGCCATCCTCCACGGTGGCGAGCAGGCTTTCCTGCGGCGGTGACGCGGCAAAAAAACGCAACAAGCCCCACCCGGTAAGCGCACCGACAATCAGGGTTTGGATGAAGCGGCGTCTTTTTTGAGAAAATTCTGCCATTTTTCTACATATCCTCGACTGTACTGCGGTGTCTTGTCACTCATCCGTTCAAAACGCTCCGGCGTCATAAAACGGCCATTGATCACCGTTTGCCCTTCAGGACGCCACAGACCTTCAATCCCCAGTCCGTCACGATCCGGACGATAGATTCGTTTATCAAGAGGTTCCAGGATGAAGCGCCGTGCATTGCCATGGCATTGATCGCACAACGCCGTTCCCCGGCGGATGGTATGGGGCGTAAACACTTTCCATTCGCCGACCAGCTGTTGGTTTTCTTCCCCCACCGCCCGGTTATCGACCACTTTACTGTAATACGCCTGAAACTGGGGACGAATGGGTGCCACCTGGCCTTCATCGTTCACACCCAGCGGAGGTAAATCCTGACGTTTGAGATAACTGCTTTTCACATAGCGCTCATTACCCGTAGGCTTGACGCGAAAATAAGCGCGGTTGCTGCTGTTGATGGTTTCCACATAGAATGTGGCGTACTCCTGCGCAGCCCAGGAGGCATGGCAGCTGACACACTCCATCTTTTCCAGATGGGCTGTGATGCGGTGCTCAATGATATCGAGATTGACATCGTGGCAATCGCGACAGGATTTGGCACTGGTTTGTTGCTGTAAGAAACTGGCCATGGTATGGCAATCGCTGCAATCCAATCCGGCTTCAGCGTGCACATCGGGGCGCATTTTCAAATAATACTGGTCGTGAGAACGCGGCCCGCGCTGGTAGCGCACACTATCTTCCCGCGGGGCACGACCGGAGAAATCCCAGCCGACAAAATAGCCCTGATGACAATTCTGACAGCGCTGCGTATCCGGTGTGGTGATAGCGTGCCCGGAACCATGGCAATCCTCGCAGGAAGAAACATGACACTGCCGGCAATTAGTCGCATAGAAGGTGTCGTCCGCCCGCCCCCAGCTGCGTTGGCAAAAGTCCTGTTCCGCCGTACGGCGGCTCATGGCATGAGAAAAGATCATGCCGCTGTCTTCATGACAGCCGACACAGCCCAAGCCACGGTTGTCGGCAATGCCTGGTTGGCTCAGGTTGCCCTGAGTGTCATGGCACTGCTGACAGGCCATTTCCTGATGAACGCCGGACACCGTCACTTCATGACACTGCCGGCAGGGCGCTGCCAGCACAGTGGTCACGCTAGTGAGCAGGAGTAGCGCGCTGAAGGCAACGTTCAATCTGGTCATAATCTAAAGCCTGCTGATAGATGGCATCTTTGGGGTCATCATGGCATACCAGACACTGGTTGACCATCAACGCCCGACGCACTTCCTCTTCATTCAAAGGACGGCTATGCTCACGTACCACAGCGGAAAAGGACTGCATTTCCCCCTGTTTCATGACCATAAAACCATCCAGCGGCAACTCGTCTGATTTTTCACAGATCAAGGTGCTTTCAACACTCTGCCCTTGCACAACATGCTGACCAAAGCCGAGAAATGCCGGGTCAGCATGACACTCACTGCAACCGACCGCTTTCAATGCCGTGTTGTGGGAATAAAACGGCGCAAAACGCAGCTGCTGCTTACCGCGAAAATTAGCCACGTATTCCTCTTTTTGCACATTGCCGCGGCGATCGCGAACCGTCACAAACGTCTGACAGCCCGGCGTCATCGGGGCAATTTTACCCCGTTGGTCAAGCGCCAGAGAATACGGATAGAGCGAACGATAGTCTTCTGTTTCGCTGAACTTGCCTCGGGTCTCCCGACCACGAACAAAATCCATCCCTTTTTGCGATTGGTCATATTGGGTATGACAACCGAAACATTGCGGCACCGCAGCCGAATGGCACGCATAACACTCCATCCGTTCATGACCGGTAATCTTGTGCTCAGGCGTTGCAGTGATCTGCTTGCTGACATGTTCCCGGCCATCCCGCTTGCCCACAACGATGACCTTGCCGTCACGATAAAAAACGTTGGAATACGGCCGCCCTTTTGACGTCAGAACCAGCTTGTCACCGGTTTTGACCTGGCGCTGGTAGTTACGCGACTCGCGCACAGCGTCATGATTTTCGCGTTCCACCACTTCGAAGCGGGGGGCTTCATCGCCGCTGCCATGGCAATCTTCGCAAGCCACCTCGGTCTGCAGATACATATTTTCGTAAGCGTAACCATCCCCCATCACATCGCGTGACGTATGGCAATCAATGCAGTCCATTCCTTTATCAAAATGGATGTCACCCTGAATATGAGTGACATTACGCGCCCCACTGATCAGCTCCGGACCGGGAAAGCCGTTACTGACCGGCACCAGGCCGTTATTGCCGTCGTTCATGCCCTGATACGACAACGCAATCCGACCACTGCGGTTATGGCAGCGGAAACACACCTCGTTGGTCGGCAACGGTTCCATCTGATGGCTGGCGGAATGGGGCCATCTATTTTTCATCGCCAGGTCATTGCCCTGGTAGGTGCCGTTTTCATTGAATGGAAAATGACAGGCGGCACAGCCTGACGCATGAGAAGCCTTCCAAGAGCGGTGCGACTCCATGCCGACATGGCACAATGAACAGTATTTGCGATACAACTCTCCGGCCAGATTACGCAACTTCAGTACGGAATGATGCTCAACCGGTTTCCCTTCGGCATCGTAAAGCTTCTGGTCCATCGTTGCGTAGAGATATTCTTCGCCGCCTTCCCATGTCAGGCGAATATTTTTGATAAACCCGGTATTGGTCAGCATCAGGTTGGAGCGCACCCGATCAAGCTGATATTGGTGACACTTGCCGCAGGTTTTTTCCCAGAATTTTGGCGCAGAAGGATTGCGTGGACCATACATGGATGCATGGGCGGCTTTTTTGTCGGTCAAGGTCTCATCGCCACCATGACAATCGATACAATCCTGGTGGGTATCCGAGGCTAATTCCAGACCCGCGTGACAATATTCGCATTGCGATGTCTGGGATTGCGCACCACAACCAACCAGCAGAAAAAGCAAAAGACAGGCAATAAAAATCTGGACTCGAATCATAACTCCGACACGCGACACACAAGGAAGGTCAGTAGAAAAATATCCTATCACAGAACCGACATCGCCCCTACGACAAACGAAAAGGTGCCCGTGTCTGATGACACGGGCACCCAAAGGTCTTACGTCAATTGCAGAACAACCGCTAGAACAGCACCTGAATTTGAGCGGTCAGGCTATCGAAATCTTCGTAGTCGGCCGTTTCTTCATCAAATTCAACGGTGGAGTATTCAACGGTCAACTTGAGGTTCTGACCACGGAAGTAGTAGTTAAAACCACCACCATACCAATCGATCTCCTGATCGTAGACACCGTCCAGTTCAGCTAAAGACCAACTTTCAGCACGGAAGAAAAACTGCAGCGGGGTTTCAGGCAGCATGTACGCCAGTTTAGTATAACCACCGTTCTTCTCACCGTTGACGCCACAAAGGTCTGAGTCGGGATCAGCGCCTTGGTATCCATCATCAAGATCATAGTCAACATAGGCGGTTGACAGGGTAAATGTACCAACGCCCTCAATGGGATACTCAGCAAAGAAATCCACGGTCCACGCTTTGTAGTCAACAGCATCTTTTTCATTGGCAACATCAGCATAGGCCACATCTTCTTCAACGGAATAGGCCGCACCGACAGTGATCACTTTCTTCTTACCCATGTAAGTGCCTCTGTAGCCATAACCCGTTTCCTTGTCGAGGAAGGTCAGGTGAGCACGACCGGTATAACGGAAGTTGGAATCCGGTGCGGATGCGGAGTCGTTACGGCCATTCATGACATCAACGCGATACTGAAAAACATCGTTGAACAGGTTGCCCCAGACGGCAACACCTTTGTCGCGCGTGGAAACGAACGGCGCGCGGATCAGAACCGAGCGATCCAAAGTCAACGGTTTTTCACAGGCTTCCAGGTTTTCACGGGTCAGATTGTATTTAAATTTACCCGCGCGCACCTGAAACGCATTGTTGAATTTATAGCGAATCTGGGCATCAAGCATCTGAAAGCTGTTGGATGATCCATCACTGACTTCAAACGGACCAATATTAACATCTTCGGTATACTCGGTCTGGGCATAGATGCCCAAATTTCCATAGGCGCCAATCAAGGAAATCCGGTTACGACGGAAATTGAATTCCATGGTGTCGTCACCATTATCACTGCCTGATCCGGTATCCCGGTAATCCAGCTGGAATTGTCCTTGGTAATCGAGCTTCAGCAGCCCTTCATCGTCAGGGCCAAAAGTCCAGGTCGGTCCTGCAAGTGCGCTTGAGGCAAACAAGGTGATCCCTGCACAAGCCATCAGAATATTACGTAATTTCACAAGATTTCTCCTTTCAAAATAATTGACAGCTTAAAAATTAGGATCAGCAGCCAGCTGCTTCCCCTGCCTCACCCGGGCCTGTAGCACCTGAGGACGCTCCGCCGTTGAAATATTCAGTATCCTCAGTTTCAATCTGAGTTGCTTCAGGTGCTTCAAGATCGTTGAGAGTTGCATTGAGGTCGGCATTGATCGTACCGGATACAGGAGTCATCGTGCCTGTTGTCAAGCTTTCAACACTCCACAGATCATTCAGGTTATATTGCGTTACGACACCATCGCTATCAACTTGATACGGATCCGTGTACAGCCCCCACTGGTTCCAGGAACCATCATAGACGGCAACATCGTAGCCCATGATCGCATCGAGAACAAAGAAACCAACCGAAGCACGGCCGCCTGAAACACAATAGGTAATACTCGGCAACGTGGGGTCGAAATCAGTCGCTTCAATGGCGGCTACAGCATCTGCTTTGGGAAAGAAAACAGCGCGATCGGTAAACAGGCTGTAGGCAAGCGGAATGGCATTGTTGATATATGTTGCTGAAGCGCCACGGGTATCCACAATATTATAGAGCGTGTTGCCGCTATCATCATTGTCCTGTACAGCTAAAATCATTTCAGCCAATGACATATAGAGGTCTGTTCTGATGGCCTCATTATCCGAAACACTCATGTAGGTGGTTGCTGCCGTCGCCGGAGCGTCGGTCAGTTCATATCCGGCATCGGCCCATGCGTTGTCGCCACCGTTGAGAACTTTGATCTTTTCTTTGGGGAAACCCCAATAACGGAGATAGCCGTAGTCACGAGTAGCGCTCATCACACCACTTCCGGCGTAAGTAAGAACGATCGTGGTATTTTCATCGATACCACAACGCTCCAAAATGGCATCCATAGTGGGGCCGTCAACGACCATATTCGTCACCTCAGAAAAGCCATCCAAGCGAGTCTGAGCTTGAACACTCCCCCAAGGGAATGCACCGGGAATATGCGTTGAAGGATAGGCTTCCGTTACGACTTCACCCGTAACGGTTTCAGATGTCGCTTCAAGGCTCAGGATGACAACACGACCATTAAAACTATCCTCGTTGTTGACCAGCCCTGCATCCATCCATCCCTTGAGGATTTCCGGCGTAATCAAAACGCTGGTGTTGGCAAGATCTTCAACGGGATCATTCGTTACTGTTTTCGGCTCATCATAGCTATCAGAACCGCCACCGCCACCGCCACAAGCGGTCAGGATAAAGCAGGATAGAACAACTGCGGCGAAAAGGACAACATTGTCTTTTGTGTGTTTGAACACCTTTCGAATCATACTGCCTCCACATAAAATAACGAAAATAGAAATACTACCTACACGGTCTAAAGCCCTCCTGACTTGCCTCCTTTCTCTCTAGACAGGATAAAATGAACATTCAATTCATCATATATAGAAGTTAACCTATTAGCCAAAGCTAACGTCACTTCCCTGAACGTTAATGAAGTCCCAGCTAACAATTACGCCAAAGAATAGCACAAAACCGATTCGAAGGAACATTCTTTTCTGCACAAAAAAAGCTAAAAATGCCAACCATAACAATCATTTGACAACCTATAAGATACACTAATAAGCAACAAAAATAGTCACACTTGCAGCATAAGTAGCGTTTCCTACGAGATTTTTTATACGCCAAGCGACGAATAATACGCCGAAAGCAAAACGGATTGTCGGCACACGGAGGGCTACGCTCTTCAGTTATTTCATCTTTAAATTATTCACAAAGTCGTGTGAAGGGAGGACAGAACACAACGGACGTGATGAGATTAAGGACGGTAGGATGAGGGATGAATATAGCCTTTGGGTCTTTTGGACAAAATATAAAATCACGCTCACGCCAATCAACACCTGTCACAAAAAAGCAGAACCGCGGTGTCATCCCTTCGCATTGCCGGTCACGGACAAGGAAAGGTCAGTGATGCGAATTGATGAGCACAACAGTAAACAACTCCACAAGCTGCTCAACAGCCTGACGGTCATGGTGTGTGTAACCGCCGGTTTTATTGACCAGGGCGAGCTGTCCGATAAGGCGGTCCGCACCATCAAAAATAGGTAGTGCCATAAAATGGTTGATTTTCTCGTTTGCACTGTCAACAAATGAAAGCGTCCCCAGCGAGTCCAGATCATTAAAACAAATATGATCGCGGTAGTGATAAACGCAATTCAACAGGGACTGCCGGTTATACGACGAAGACGAATGGACCTCTGAAGGGAATTCTTCGCAAGGGTTTGAAAACAATGAGGTCTGCGCCAAAAAATGTTGTTGCTCATCGTTCTGGCGAATCGCGACAAAGCCATGAGGACTTTTGGTGAGATTTCGAGCATGATCCAACAATTCATCGGCAATTTTTTCAATATTGTCAGGAGTATGAATGATGGTACGCGACAAGTGAGCCAGACGGATGTTCAGGGCCAGCTCCCACTGCAAAGCTTCCTCGGATGATTTTCGGTTTGAAATATCCTCAAAGCATTCAATGCCCCCGACAATCCGGCCCTGGGTATCTTTCAAATAATCGACATTCTTAGTGATCTGAATCAGTCGGCCATCTTTGCGACGAATGGTGCATTCTCGCCCCAGAATGGGTTTCGGCACATGATCATCAAATAAGCCGCAACTTTCCTGACAGGGTTTTTCGGCAAATAAAAAGCACACATTGCCGATCATCTCTTCGGCGCGATAACCGGTCAGGCGCGTGGCACACTCATTCCAACTCGTCACTATTTTGTTTTCATCGACAGTAAAAATCGCACTGGGAACAACCCGTTGAATCAGATCCGTTCTCTGTTCTGAACAGATCTGATGAATTTTGCTTTGCTCAAGGTCGTCCAACAACAGATTAAACTCAGTGACCAGGCTGACAATTTCTTTCCCTTCGAAATCGTCAACGGGAAGACGGACTTTATTCTCTTCTCTTAAACCATGAATCACAGCGGAAAGATCTTCAAACGGTTTTTTGACGCTGGACCGCACCATCAGAGTCAGGATAAAGGCCATGACGGTAAAAGCACCCCAGATCATTGTCAAATGCATTAAGCTGCCATGGCGCAATTGAAACACATATTCACGCGGGAAAAAGATTTGCACCAATGCCGCATTCTGTTGCGTGAAATCTTCCAGCTTGAAATAGACATGAAGATAGTCGTCCGTGCCCTTTTCCACGACCACCGGTGAAGTGCGTGTGACATTTTCAAGTTGGAGATCATTAACTGTGATGGGATAATTCAGCTGAAATTCGAAGCGAAACTGACGGGATAGTTTGTAGATGAACGCCTCATCCACGGCTCGGAAGAACAACAGGTAATGAAGGCGATCCTGCGCCACCTCCGCCGGTGAGACAAGAGAGGTCCCGGAGATAAGATACCATCCCTGCTTCGCCGCAAAAAAACCGGTGACCGGGGAGTGGTAATCCCTGATGTTCTTTGACCAGCCATTATGAATTTTTGAACCGAGGGTGGCGGCAACATCTTCCATCCTTTCATCTGCAATCTGATTGAAGAGACACCGCCCATCCAGATCCAAAACGGCAACAGCAGCGAGTTGGTTTTCTGACAGCATGTCATGATTAAAAAATTGTTCCCATGCCTGCTCAACGTTCGTGTCATCGGCACCGCTTCCAAACCCTGCGGCATAACCAATGACCAGCTGCTCCAATAAAGCGACTTCACGCTCAAAAGCAAGTCTGACCACCGTTGCGGAATAGCGGGCTTCGCGCTCTTCGAGACGGACGTAATAGGGAATGACCGCCACATACCAAAAAAAGACAAACAACCCGACAATACTGACCAGAAAAATGGTCACGGTCAAAAACAGTCGGATATTGCTCTTCATTTTTACTGGCTGCATAGCGCTCTCTTCGGTAAAAGTTTCTGCAGTCGGTGCCTCAATGCTCAGTCAATGCCAAAAGTTCGCAGGTATGGCGCAGCAGCGTGCCGTTGATTTAAAACGTAAAAACGCCGCAGGAACCGATCCACTTCACGGTTTTGCAAAAAATGAGAACGCCCCCTAAGCAAGATCGGTAATAAAACAGTTCAAAAGGCGTTACGTGCAGTTCATAAACAGAAGGTGCCCGCACACTGCAGACACCTTCTGATTTTTCACTGGCGAATGAATCGCTCGCTTAGAACATCACCTGAATTTGTGCGGTCAGGCTGTCAAAGTCTTCATAGTCAGCAGACTCTTCATCAAACTCTACCGTTGAGTACTCTACGGTGAGCTTCAGGTTTTGGCCACGCAGGTAGTAGTTAAGGCCACCGCCATACCAGTCGATTTCCTGATCGTAAACACCGTCCAGATAGGCCAGAGACCAACTTTCGGCACGGAAGAAAAATTGCAGCGGAATTTCCGGCAGCATGTAGGCAATCTTGGTATAACCACCATTCTTTTCACCGTTGACACCGATGACACCGGAATCCGGATCTGCGCCTTTATACGCGTCATCAAGATCATAATCAACATAAGCCGTAGACAGAGTAAAGGTACCAACCCCCTCAATAGGATACTCGGCGAAGAAATCGACCGTCCACGCTTTGTAGTCGACAGCGTCCATTTCATTTGCGCAATCGGCGTAAGCGACATCTTCCTCAACGGAATAGGCGGCCCCCAGGGTAATGACCTTCTTCTTCCCCATATAGGTTCCTTTATAGCCGTAGCCGGTTTCACCATCGAGGAAGGTAACATGGGCACGTCCGGTATAGCGAAAGTTGGAATCCGGTGCAGAGTCCGAATCGTTACGACCATTCATGACATCAAGACGATACTGGAAAATATTGTTGAACAGGTTACCCCAAACGGCAACACCTTTGTCGCGGGTGGAAACAAACGGTGCACGGATCAGAACCGAACGATCCAGAGTCAACGGCGCTTCACAGGCTTCAAGATTTTCACGCGTCAAATTGTACTTGAACTTACCGGCGCGCACGCGGAAGGCGTCGTTGAACTTATAACGAATTTGCGCGTCCAGCATCTGGAACTCGTTGCTGGAACCATCCGACACGGTAAAAGGGCCGATATTAACATCTTCGGTGTACTCTGTTTGTGCGTAAATACCGAGATTCCCGTATGCGCCCACCAGAGAAATACGATTGCGGCGGAAGTTGAATTCCATCGTGTCGTCATCGTTATCCGATCCTGAGCCCGTATCCCGGTAATCCAACTGAAATTGCCCCTTATAGTCAAGCTTCAACAGGCCTTCATCATCCGGGCCAAAAGTCCATGTCGGGCCGGCAAAGGCCGTAGATGCAGCCATTGCTACGCCTGCAAATGTGAGCAATACCTTAGAAATAATTTTCACAATTTTTCTCCTTTTTCCATTGATTAGCACGATAGAACAACAAACTTGTGATGCTTGTTCCATTCAGCTCTAGCAGCCTCCGGCAGCACCGGAGTCACCACCGGTCGGAGCTCCACCGGCATCATCACCGTAATACCAGTAATCATAGTCTTCATCCTCAATCGTGTTAGCACCCTCATCATAGGGGCTGGTCGGTGCATCAAAGAAGAAAGGTTGTTGGATATTCGTTTCAGGGTCTGCGGGATAGAGATAGAAAGGTTCGCCGCCTGCGCCATCCGTGGTCAAAACATCCGTTGCCCAGTCTGAATAACCGGCAGGCAGGACATAAGCCGCACTGGGAACAACCGTGGCATCATTCGTCAAGCTGCCCCACTGGCTCCAGGAACCGTCATAGGTCATAACATTGACTTCGTTGCCGAGAACGATATCAATCGGAGCAAAACCGCTGGAAGCGAGGTTGCCGGCGCGGCAGTAAGTCATAATGGTTTTGGACAGGTCAACACCGAGATCATCAACGAGGAACGAACGCATTTCATCGGCGGATTTCAACACGGTCACTTCCGTGCCTTCAATGACAGTGGTGGTTCTCAGACCGGCCAGCATGTTATCGGTGACGCCATTAAGCATCAGCCCCTGGAAGATGACATAACCGCCATCCCCGGCTTCGCCGTTGTAGGACCCATCCAACGTCTCAGTGATGGTTGCGGCGGTCACATTGGACGTATTGGCATAAGTGTTGTACGGAACCACGGTCCCTTCCGTCACCCCGATAATCGCTTCACTAAGAGAGGCACGGGCATCAAAGTCCGGGCCACCGGCCAGATCAGCAACGCTGAAATTAGACGCGGCAACCGGAGAAACGGCCGTTGTCACGTCATAACCATAGGCTTGCCACGCGGGAAGGCCGCCGTTAAGAACTTTAATTTGCTCTTTAGGGAAACCCCAGTAACGGAACATCAGATATGCGCGATCCGTCGTTGTATCCGGGAACGCCGTGGGAACGAGAACAACCGTTGTTCCAGCTGTGATTCCTGCGGTTTGCATCGCATCGTCCATGGCGGCACCATCAAGAACCATATTCCCGCTCAAGACGGGACCGTCAATACGGTCAATCCCTCTTGGCGCAGTCCATTCCTGCGTTCCAGCAATGTGGGCGGTGCCGTAACCATTAGGCTGCAAAATAACAACATTTTCAAAAGAGTCTGCATTAACCAGACCTTCGTCAAGCCAGGCTTTAAGGGTTGGTGCATCAATCAGAACATTGTCGATTTGGCCAGTGATAGGGGGCGCGGGTTGAGCTTCGGGCTCGTCATAGCTATCACCCCCGCCGCCTCCGCCGCCGCAAGCGGTCAATACAAAGCAGGACAAAACAATTGCTGTAAATAGAAAAAAATGGCTTTTCGCGTGTTTAAAAACTCTTCGAATCATACTGCCTCCACATTAAGATAGCGAAAATAAAAAACACCTACTTTTCAGCACAACCTAAAACTTTCTCCTTAATAAACCTCCTTCCCCGTTAATAAAACGAACATTCGATTCATCCGTATATCGCGTTTATCCGATTACCCCCTCTGGAAACGTGGCTTCATTGTTGGCTAATGAAGGATCAGTTAACAATTGTGCCAAATAATAGCATAAAGCCCACAGAGAAAGAATATTCTTTTTTGGGAAAAGTCTATATTGACGTGCCTGATGGTCAACTAGCCACCCATGAGGCACGTTTATCAACAACAAAAAGAGTTAGGCCTTGATCGCAGCCCAAGCATTGGCAACGAGATCTTCGGAAATTTCATGCAAGGGGCGGTTGACAACACACAGCAGGCGCAACTCAACGGCACGTAAGACAACTCCGGTGTAACAGATGGCTGCAACAAAGAGATCCTGTTTGCGGATGATGCCTTCATTCATGCCCTGCTCAATATAACCACGGACCAGTTTGAAGGGTTCGGTGAAACAGATTGGGGAGGTATCGGTCATGAATTCAGTGTGCTTCATGTAGAGCATATATTCCATCATCACCGGGTCCGACTCCGCGATATCGAAACACAAATCGGCAAACGCTTTGAGTTTATCCTGGATGGTTGCGGCGCCCACCAGTCGCTCATTGAACATTTCCTGAAAATCGGCAAGCGTGTCTTCATGGATACGCCGAGCCAGAGTTTCTTTGTTGGCAAAATAGCTATAGATGGCTCCGGTGCTAACGCCTGAGGCTTTGACAATGGCCGGGATAGACACGTTGTAATAACCTTTCTCAACGAAAAGTTCACGCGCGACTTTTAAAACTTTAGCCATTTTCACATTGGGGGCAATTTGGCGTTTTTTCTCAGCAGCCATAACATTCTCCTATCGAGCAATACAATAAATTTCCATCAACATATCGAAACGTACCTAAAAAGAAAAGGCTAATTCCTAATTAGTCGAACGTTCAATCTCATTTCTACCCTGTTATAGGCTCTTGACTTCCCTCAGACAACACTTTTATTCGACAAAGCCTGCAGAGTCGTTGAAAAAGCCCATCCGGGGATGGCTGGCATTAACGACGCAAACCGAAAATACAATTTCCGTCTTGCGTACAATCACCCTTTTAAGGATGACTTCGCGCAACGCTTTAGCACATTGCCGGGCCGGGCTTCTTCAGCAAGGGCCGCATAGCCGCCATCCAAGACAAAAACCTCATCATACCCTTTCGCACGAAGATACAGATAACTCATCGCTGCACGCACACCATGGGGGCAAAAGATGCCGATCGGCCGTTTTCTGGGCAGCTCCGTATAGCGTGAAGGCATCTGCTCCAAGGGGATATGAACAACCTGACCATGATAGACAAACCCCAGAGGCAGCGTCTGTTGCTCAGGTTCGGTGCGAATATCCAGCAACATGCCATCTTTGGCATCGAAAAGTGCGGATGCCGTGATTTTATGCCGCGCCTGGCCGACAAAATCGAGGGTCATCCCTTCCAGCACCTGGTTTAATGCCTGTTCCATGTCGGGTTTTCTCCTGTGAGAGGGGTGAACAAAGGAGGTTTTGCAAACGACTCAAAGGTTCATCCATTCAACGCCATTCGATTTTCCAGCAATTATGGATATTGCGCCGCCGGGAAAAATCTTCCGGGATGGTCTGGCGGGTAATCTCCTCAATCACCAGATCGGCCAGCTGATCGCGTTCCATCTTAAAGTTACGCAGATTATTCGAGAAAATCAAAACACCGCCGGGCGCCAGCAAATCAGCCACCGAATAAATCAGGTCAACATGATCACGTTGAATGTCAAACGTATCGGCCATTTTTTTGGAATTGGAAAACGTCGGTGGGTCGAGAAAAATCACATCATATTTCTCGCTACACTCCTTGACCCATTGCAGGCAGTCAGCACGAATCACCTGATGCTGGGGACCGTCGAAGCCATTAATCTTTAAATTCTTTCGCGCCCATTCCGTATAGGTGGTCGACATATCCACGGAGGTCGTCGAGCGGGCACCGCCATCCGCCGCATAAACACTGGCGCTGGCCGTATAGGCAAACAGGTTGAGAAAATGCTTGCCCTGAGTCAAAGAGCGGATCAGCTCACGGGTTTGACGATGGTCCAGAAACAGGCCGGTGTCCAGATAATCGGACAGGTTCACCAGAAACCAGTTGCCCCCTTCACTGATTTCAAAAAAAGAGCCCTGGTCAGCCTGGCGTTCGTATTGCTCGGTTCCTCGTTGGCGCTTACGGGTCTTGACGTACACCTGATCGGCCGCGATGCCCAGCTCATCCGGCAGCACGGTAATAATCTCGCGCAACCGTCGCCGTGCCTGGCGGGCATCTACCGTGGCCGGCGCCTGATATTCCTGAACGTGGGCCGCCCCCTCATACAGATCAATGGCCACGGCATAATCGGGGAGATCGGCATCGTAGACCCGATAACAGCTCACGTGTTGACGCTTGGCCCAACGCCGCAATTTTTTGAGGTTCTTGCGCAGCCGGTTCACGAACATCTGCGCAGCTTCGCTGAGTTCCTCCACTTCGGCCAAACCATGCGGCAGGGAGACCGTCTCCCGGTAAAAATGTTCCGGCTCAACGTCAAAATGGAGCAACTGGCACTTGAGTGCGCCATTGAAAAACTGGTGTTTTTTACGGGCTCGCATCTCCAACTGGTGACCGAACTGGTTACCGCTGGTAAACACACTGAGTTGCCAGTGCATAAAATGCTCGCGAACCCGTTGTCCGAGCAGCTGGTACAAGCCCATTAAATCCTCTACCTCACCCAAGCGTTCTCCATAAGGGGGGTTGGTGATAATCAGACCCGGTTGTTCACTGATGGGTTCATCGCCGAAGCTGGCCAGCTCACGGCGCTCAAAATGAACCTTGTCCTGTAATCCGGCATTGGCGGCATTCTCCCAGGCATTCTTGATCGCCGACGGATCCTGATCATAGCCCACCAGACGCGGCAAATCCTGCAGCCCCTGTTCACGACGCTGCACAGCCTCGTCGCGCAGGCGGTTCCACAAGTCGGCATCGTGTTGGTGCCAATGTAAAAAGCCCATATAGTCGCGCTTCAGCCCCGGCGCACAATCTCCAGCCATCAGCGCCGCCTCCAGCACCAGGGTTCCGGAACCGCACATGGGATCGACCAAAGGGGCTCCGGCAGCGGCCTTTTCCGGCCAACCGGCACGTAACAACAAGGCGGCGGCCAGATGTTCTTTCAACGGCGCCTTGCCGCCCTGAGTCCGATAACCACGACGATGCAGGCTGTCGCCGGACAGATCCAGACTCAACGTCAGCATATCTTTAAGGATCCAGACATTGAGACGCCAGTCCGGCTGCTGGACAACAACGTCCGGGCGCACGCCGCAGTGGTCGCGAAAACGATCCACCACGGCGTCTTTGGTTTTCAATGCCGCATAACGTGAATGGGTCAATTGTGAACTGGCCAGATTACAATCAACCGCAAAGGTGTTGGACACATCGAAATGCTCTTCCCAGGCAAACGCGGCCACAGCACGATACAGTGACTCACTGTCGGTGACGGGCGTTTCCACCACCGGCAGCAACACACGACCGGCCAGACGCGACCACAGGCACACCCGGTAGGCAATTTCCAACGTGCCGGTAAAGCGCACGCCACCGCGCACCTGTCGAACGTCTTGCGCCTGAAGCGCCTCCAGCTCTTCAGCAAGAAGGGCTTCGAGGCCCTTGGAAGCCGTTGCAAAAAAATTCAGCTCACCAGCCATGTTTCGTGTGTCCTTTGACCTAAGTAGGGCCTTGTACAAAAAGGCTCATGGGGCCCAGGGATGGGCGACCAAAAACAACCGGGTCCATTTACAACCCGGTTGTTTTGTAAGATTTTGAAAATCACATTTTCAAAACCGTGCGTGCAAAAAGCTCGTTGATTATTCGCCGTCAGCGATCTCGACAAGATGCAAGGAAAAGTTCAGGTTTTTTCCTGCCATGGGATGGTTTCCATCCAGGGTGACCTGATCACCGTCAATGGCGGCAATCGTCACGACCAGAGGGATGCCCTCCTGGGTTTGCGCCTGCAGTTGCATGCCGACTTCCAACTCCAGATCAGCGGGCAACATGGAACGGTCAACCGCGGCACACTGCTCTTCGTCGTATTCACCGTAGGCATCGGCCGCCTCAATGCGAATGTCTTTTTTCTCATCAACAGCCATTCCAGACACGGCCTTCTCGAATCCGGGAATCACCTGGGACGCACCTAAGGTAAACTCCAGAGGATCCTTACCCTGAGACGAATCAAATTGTTCGCCGTCATCGTAGGTTCCGGTGTAGTGCACTTTGACGCGTTGACCTGGTTTTGCAACACTCATCAGTTGCCTTCCTTCCTGTGGTTCGGGTTTAAACCTGACATTCAGGTTAAGAATCACCGTAAGCCTCCGCTATGAAGCCTTACGATGGCGAAGATTATTGGCCGTTTTTCGAGGACAACGCCTCACACAACGTCGTGTAACAGTTATACGGAATGGAGCCGATCGCCCTGATTTTCCCCAGTTCGGCGCCACCATCTTCAATGCCGTGAAAGTCGGACCCGCCGGTGGCAAACAAACCGCGCAGACGAATCTGGGTCAGATACCATTCAATCTCATCACAGTTGGCGCCATTGTTATAGACCTCGACCCCCTGCAACCCCAAGGAGGTCAAATCATCCAGCAGGGTCGCCATCACATCAAAATCACGCGAAATATACGGCGGATGCGCCAGCACCGCCACCCCTCCGGCTTCGTGGATCAGGGCCATCGCCTCATCCACCGGAAAAAACTTTTTGGCGATGTTGCACGGCGTCAGGTATTTGACAAACGCTTCTTCCACGGTCTGGGCATAGCCGGCGGCCATCAGTTCCATGGCGATATGCGGCCGCCCAATGGTGCCACCGGCGCGTTCGGCCACTTTTTCATAGCTGATCGGCTGCAAGCCGCGTTGTTGTAACCGTTCATTGATTTTTTCAACAATCAACGCATTGCGCTGGCGGCGAAACTGTTGAAAATCGTTCAGTTCCCGATTGAGTCGTGGATGGCGATCATCAAAACCGTAGCCAAGCAGATGAATGTCCTCGAACTCTTTCCACACACAGGACAACTCGACGCCGCTGATCACATCAATCCCGCGTTGGTGGCCGGCCTGCCGCGCCGGTTGCACGCCGTCAATATTGTCATGGTCGCACAAGGCCATGGCAACCACTCGATTTTGCGCGGCTTTTTCAACAAGCTGCTGTGGGGTAAGCGCCCCATCCGAACAGGTGCTGTGGGTATGAAGATCAATCTGTTCCGTCATCACTCTCTATCCTGCATTGCGGGGTCAAGCCGATGGTTTTGCCTGCTTGATCGACAAGGAAATTCTCTTGCGTGTACTATCAACAGCTAACACCTTAACATGAACCACCTGACCGACCTTGACAATTTCCGCGGGATTTTTCACAAAGCGGTCCGCCAATTCACTGATATGCACCAGACCATCCTGATGAACACCGATATCGACAAAAGCGCCAAAGGCGGCAACATTGGTCACGCTGCCCTGCAGAACCATGCCGGGATGCAAATCGCTCATCTCCTGAACATCATCGCGAAAACAGGCGGTTTCAAACTGACGCCGTGGATCGCGACCGGGTTTGAGCAACTCGTCACGAATATCGGTGAGGGTCGGTAAACCGACGCTGTCAGACACATACCGTTTTAACTCAAGCTCTTTAACTTTGGCGGCATGGCCGACCAGGGTCGCCACATCAACGGCCAGATCAGCAGCCATCCGCTCCACCAGGGTGTAGTTTTCCGGATGCACGGCGCTGTTGTCCAAGGGGTGTCCCCCCTTCACCCGCAGAAAACCGGCGGACTGCTCATACACCTTGGCCCCAAGTCGCGGCACATCGAGCAGCTCGCTACGCTGGGAAAAACCTTCGCGCTGATCCCGTTCACGGACAATCGCCTTGGCCAGGGTCGGTCCAATACCGGACACGTAGCCAAGCAACGCCGCTGAAGCCGTGTTCAAATCGACGCCAACATAGTTGACACAACTTTCCACCACAGCATCAAGCGCCTGTTTCAAGGCCCGTTGGTTGACATCGTGCTGATACTGACCAACGCCGATGCTTTTCGGGTCGATCTTAACCAGTTCCGCCAACGGATCCTGCAGGCGTCGTGCAATTGAGATGGCCCCGCGTACGGTGATGTCCAGATCAGGAAACTCCTCGCGGGCGATTTCCGAGGCCGAATACACGCTGGCCCCCGCCTCATTGACCATCACCACCGGGCAGCTATGGTCATATTCTCGCAGAGACTGACGGACAAACTGCTCCATCTCGCGCCCGCCGGTGCCGTTGCCCACCGCCACCATGTCGACGGCATGCTTTTCAATCAACGCGCTGATCTGTCGGGAAAACTGTGGCTGCTGTGCCTTCTGGGTGTGCGGATAAATGGTGACATGATCGAGAAACGCCCCGGTGGCACTGACCACCGCCAATTTGGACCCGGTGCGCAAACCGGGATCAATACCGAGCACCACCACTTCACCGGCCGCCGGAGCCAGCAACACATGGCGCAGGTTGTCGGCAAACACGGCGATAGCCGCCTCTTCTGCGATTTTCTTCGCTTCGAGACGAAGTTCCACTTCAATGGACGGCGCCAACAGGCGATCGTAGGCATCACCTATTACGCCGGCAAAAAACTCCTGCCACGGCGTGCGACGCGGTGCGTCAAACAAGCGCGCCATTTCCTTGAGAATATCGTCACGCGGTGTTTCCAGGGTCAGGCGCAGCACCTCTTCCCCTTCACCACGGCGTAACGCCAACATTCGGTGGGAGGGAATCTGCTTTAACGGTTCGCCGGCCTGATAATAACTTTCGTATTTCGTCGGCTTGTCGGCATAGTTGGCCGCCACCCGGCTGACCAGAACACCATGCTGCCAGGTCAGGTGACGGACCCGGGCACGAATCGCAGCCTGTTCATTGATCTGCTCGGCCAAGATATCCCCGGCACCCTTCAGAGCAGCGGCGCCATCGGCCAGCTCATCATGTTGTCCGGCCAGCTGCGCGGCCAGCTGTTCAATCGCCGGCCACGCCATTTCACCACGCACCAGGCTCAAGGCCAATGGCTCCAGCCCCCGTTCGCGGGCCATGGTGGCACGGGTACGCCGCCGTGGTTTATACGGCAGATACAAGTCTTCGAGGACCGCCTTGTCACGCACCCCGGCAATGCGGCCCCGCAACGCGTCATCGAGTTTACCGGACTCTTCGATGGTGTTTAGAATCGTCTGTTTGCGCTGCGCCAGTTCATGATAATACTGGAGTCGTTCCTGGAGCTGACGGATCTTCACCTCGTCCAACTCACCGGTCTGTTCTTTGCGGTAACGGGCGATAAACGGCACCGTGGCCCCACCGCTGAGCAGAGCCGTGCAGTTCTCCACTTGCCGAGAGGACAGGCCGATTTCTTCGCACAGCCACTCAATGGGAAAATCGTAAGAGGTTTTTTCACGCGCCATAAGGTGTATTCCAGCCCTTTGCAGAAGCGGTTGATATGAAAAGGGAGCGAGTCTAGCATGTTCACCGTCCGACTCCAAGAGAGATTCCGGCTTTTGTAAAGGGAGCTGAAACAGAAGCTTACGCCTCAGGCGTCCCCTTCGCACTTGTTTGTCACCAGGACAAAGGCATGGCGATAAAGTCCAGTCAAAATCAAAAGCACCGGGACCCGCCCCCGTGTGCACGCCCTGAGCTATGAGGATCGCTGCGATCAAGGCAAAAATCAAATGTCCCTTTGTCAAACCAAAGACTTTATTGCATAATGTCCCTATGCAATCGTGCATGATGTGGTCTATTTTATCGCCAGGAAGAAGACATGAATTCCATTCTTGACATCATTAAAGTTCTGGCGTCATTTCTGGTCGGTGCCGTCACCCTGAGTTTTTTGTCTTACACCCAGAAAACCGTCGTCGGTTACCCCCATTTGATCCTAGGTTATGCCGTCCCGGCTCTGGTGGGTGGTCTGGTTGGCGCCACTCTGTTTATCCTTTATCGTCGAACGGCCTTGCTTACCAGCAATACCCCTGCGGCATTACACAGTTTTTCCCGAATTGAACTCACCTACAGTATCCTTGCCGGCGGCGTGACGCTGTGTTTGTTCTCCGCCATCCAAAAAGCCCTGGCGGGCTACCCGATGAAACTGGCCGGATTTACCGTGCCGGTACTGTTCGGTGGACTCAGCGGCGCCCTGATCGGCATGTATCTGACACGTAATCGCCGTCTGCTCATTGCCCAGCAGGAAGCAGGCGTTTTTTTACAGCAGGAGAAAGAACGCACCGATGACATTATCACCTCCATCAGCGATGGATTGTTGGTGACGGATACAGACGGTCGCATTGAATTGGTTAACCCGGCGGCCGAAGCCCTGCTGGACATTCCGGCAAAGGACCTGATCGGCCAAACATTAGCCGCGGTTCTGCAGCAGGCCAGCGTCGAAGACCACAGCTCTCTCCTCCACCCAGACAACATCGGTCACAGCACCCAGATCAGACTCAACACCCAGGATGGCAGTTTACGCACGGTTCATGCCCGCACCGCAGCCGTACACAACACGCAGCGCTGTAACGGCGAGATCGTTCTGCTGCTCCACGACAATACCGAGGAACAACGGATTGACCGCATGAAGTCGGAATTTCTCTCCACCGCGACGCACAATCTGAAAACACCGATTACAGCCATTACCGGTTATTCGGAACTGCTGATGAACCAAGACCAGCTGTCCAGTGACGAACAGCAGGAATTTCTCTCCTACATCTACGACAAAGCCTGGCAACTCAACAAGCTGATCGACAACCTACTGGACATCAGCCGGGTCGAATCAGGACGGGAGATTCGCCTGGAAAAAAGTGACATCAAAGCACAGGCACTTCTGGAAGATATCCAGTCTTTTTGCGACAGCCAGCAAACCCGTTGTGAATTTCACTACCAATTCGAGCAAACCGACAGTTTGCTCTATATTGATCTGGCCAAAATTGTTCTGGTTATGGAAAACCTAATCAGCAATGCGATGAAATTCTCTCCCGGAGGCGGTCTGATTTCCCTCGCCGGTCAGCAAATCGGCACCAGTTATGAAATTAAAATCGCTGATGAGGGGATCGGCATGAGTGACGAGGAATGCTGCCAGGTTTTTGACCGCTTTTATCGCGCCGACATGTCAGACGCCGCACCGCAAGGCTTCGGCCTGGGACTGACCCTGGTCAAACAACTGGTGGAAGCACACGGTGGAAAAATTCAGGTGAACAGTATCCCACGCCAGGGCACCACGGTTTCGTTCCAGCTGCCAATCCGAAATGGCGCGTTTTAATGTCCCCAGAACAACACACCTTGCACATCAACCAGCTGAGTACGTTCTTCTTTACCGCCAACGGACTGGTCAAAGCGGTGCGCGATGTCAGCCTGACCCTTGCCGCGGGCCAGACCCTGGCCCTGGTCGGCGAATCCGGCTGCGGCAAATCCATGACCGCCTTGTCCATCCTGCGCCTGGTGCCTCAACCGGGCCGCATTGTTTCCGGACAAATCCATTTTGGCGATGTCGACCTGCTGCAACTGCCCAACGAAGAGATGCGCCGGGTACGCGGCAACCGCATTGCCATGATTTTTCAGGATCCGATGACCGCACTTAATCCGGTATTCAGCGTCGGCAGCCAGCTTGAGGAAGTGCTCAGTCTCCACCTGGGGCTGGACCGCAAGGCGGCACAACAGAAGGGCATTGACCTGCTTCACCAAGTCGGCATCCCGTCACCGGCACAGCGTTGTCGTGATTACCCCCACCAGCTTTCCGGCGGCATGCGCCAGCGCGTGATGATCGCCATGGCCCTGGCCTGTAATCCCGAAGTGCTGATCGCCGACGAACCAACCACGGCCCTCGACGTGACCATTCAGGCGCAGATCATGGCTCTGCTCGATGACCAGCGGCGACAACGCCGGATGGCCAACCTGCTCATCAGCCACGACCTCGGTGTCGTGGCCCAGAATGCCGACATTGTGGCAATCATGTATGACGGACTGATTGTTGAACAAGCACCGGTAGAAAACCTGTTCAACGCCCCCCGTCATCCGTACACCCAAGGTTTGCTCAATTGCATCCCGCACCTTGGCCAACGCCACAAATCGCTATCCAATATGCCCCAAGGTTCCTTCTGGCAGCACTGCGCGCAAGACTTTGCCCCACGTGGCAGCGAATTTGCGCCATTGCGCAGCGTCACTGAAAACCATGTTGTCCGGATGTGGGAGTAATCGTCATGTCTGAGCCCTTGCTGGAACTACGCCACATCCATAAGAGCTTTACCGTCAGCGGACCACAGCACCTTGGCAAACGGGTCCAGCTGCCGGCGGTATGTGATGTATCCCTGCAGCTGGAACGTGGCAAAACACTGGGCCTGGTCGGCGAATCCGGCTGCGGCAAGTCGACGGTCAGCAAGCTGATCATGGGTCTGTTAAAGCCGGATCAAGGCACGGTTCATTATCAAGGCACTTGTCTAAGTGACCTGTCGTCACGTCAATGGCGGCCGTATCGGCGGCAGATTCAAATGATTTTTCAGGACCCGTATGCGTCCCTGAACCCGCGCATGACGGTTGAGCAGATTCTCTCGGAGCCGTTTATCATCCACACCCGACTTAACGCAACAGAGCGACGGCAAAAGGTGGCGACATTGCTCGACACGGTTGGCCTGTCGCCTTCCTTTGCCCGGCGCTACCCGCATGAATTTTCCGGCGGACAACGTCAGCGCATCGGCATTGCCCGGGCACTGGCTCTGCAACCGGAAATTATCATCGCCGATGAACCGGTCTCGGCGCTGGACCTGTCCATTCAGGCCCAGATTATCAATCTGCTCGACGAGCTGCAGCGGGAGTTCGCCCTGACCTATCTGTTTATCTCCCACGACCTTTCGGTGGTGGAGCACCTGTGTGACGATATCGCCGTTATGTATCTTGGCCGCCTCGTTGAATCCTCCGCGGTTGAGGGTTTTTATCGGCAACCGCTCCATCCTTACAGCGAAGCGCTGCTCCAGGCTCTGCCCGTTGCCGATCCAGGTCGGCAGCGTCGGCCGCTACCGAGCGGCGAGATTCCCTCCCCGTTAGATCCGCCCCCGGGCTGTCCCTTTCATCCACGCTGTCCTTATACGATTGATCTCTGTCGCCAACAACAGCCGGCACTGCAGTCGCACCACGAAACAGGGCTGGCAGCCTGTCATCGCTGCAGCGAATTAACTCTCGACGGATTGACGTCTTGACCAGGCGTGCCAAAAGTGGCACACTCTGCCGAGGCCATAGATAGATCCTGTGCAAAAGCCAGGGGCGGCTTTTTTGCAAGAGCCTCATGCGCTCCTGTTTTCAACACGTATTCAGCAGGTTACCACACAGGAGTACCGCCCGCCCTTTTTTTACTGCGTTAGAGGTTTCACCATGACAGGACCGATTAAAACCGTCAAAGAGCGCTGCCGAAAATGCTATGCGTGTGTCAGAAACTGCCCGGTCAAGGCGATCAAAGTCAAAGCCAATTACGCCGAGGTGATTTATCCACGCTGTATTGGATGCGGAAAGTGTATTGCCGTCTGTACGCAAAAAGCCAAAATCATCGCCGACAGCAGCGAAGAAACCCGCCAGTATCTCGCCACAGCTCAAAAAACAGTGGCGGTTCTCGGCTGCTCTTTTCCGGCGTTTTTTCATGATGCCAGCCCCGGTCAGCTGGTCACCGGCTTGAAACGACTGGGGTTTTCCGAGGTCCATGAGGGTGCTTCCGGCGTTGAACTGATCGCCGACTCCTATATGGATCAGGTGGAGCAATCCACGGATCAGCCACTGATCAGTACCCATTGTCCGACCATTGTCGACCTGATCGAACGGCACTATCCGCAGATGCTTAAAAACCTGATGACCACGGTATCACCGATGATTGCCATTGGTCGCTTCATCAAAGCGCATCACGGTGACGATGTGCGTGTGATCTACATCAGCTCGTGCATTGCCGGTAAATTTGAAATTGCCGCCGAGCAGGTTGCCGGCGCCATTGACGGCGTATTGACCTACAAGGAACTCAGTCAGATGTTCCGCCAGCAAAAACTCGATCTCAACCGCCTCGGCACCACGCCGTTTGATGGCCTGGAGCCGCAAAAGGGCCAGCTTTTCCCTATCACCGGTGGCCCGTTCCAGGTGTTTGATGTCCAGGACGACTTCTTTCACCCACAGTTTATCTCTACGGAAGGGGAGGAAAATTCTCTGGAGATCATTCGCGATCTGGCGGCCGGGCGCATTCAGGCCCGCCTGGTGGATATCCGCTTCTGCAATGGTGGCTGCATCGGCGGGCCGGGCAAGAACAACCGTCTGACCACCTTCTCCAAGCGCACCCTGATCCATCAATATTTCCAGAGCGGATCAAACACCTATAAAACGACCCCCCGCTATCTGGAGCCTTTGCCGGAACTTGATCTGACGCGAACATTTCGCAACAAGCACAAACGCTTGGATTTGCCCAGCGGCGACAGCATTCGCAAAATTCTCCAACAGACCAACAAGGTGCGCGAGCAGGACGAGCTCGACTGTGGTGCCTGCGGCTATGCCACCTGTCGTGAACACGCCATTGCCGTTTATCAGGGGTTGGCGGACATCGAAATGTGTCTGCCCTACTCGCTGCAACGCCTTGAAGAGGACCGCGTCATCCTGGCTCAGAAATATGAACTGGCCAAACATGCCCTGTCGCAGGAATTCGGTGAGGTGGAAATTGTCGGCAAAGACCCGCACACCATCGAAGTGCTCAACCTGATCCGTCAGGTCGGTCCAACTCCGACAACGGTTCTCATCCGCGGCGAAAGCGGCACCGGCAAAGAACTCACCGCCCGGGCCATCCACCAGATGAGCCAACGGGCCGATAAAACGCTGGTCACTCTCAACTGCACCACCCTCACCGACAGCCTGCTGGAAAGTGAACTGTTCGGCCACAAAAAAGGGGCATTTACCGGCGCCTTAACGGACAAGCGCGGCCTGTTTGAAGCGGCCAATGGCGGCACTATTTTCCTCGATGAAATCGGTGACATTACCCCCAAGTTGCAGGCGGAATTACTGCGCGTGCTTGACAGCGGTGAAATCCGCCCGGTGGGCGGCAACAGCAGCCGCAAAGTGGATGTGCGGTTGATCGCCGCCACCAACAAGAATCTTGAACAAGGCGTTAAGGACGGCTGGTTTCGCGAAGACCTGTTTTACCGGCTCAACGTCTTCTCCATCACCATGCCGCCGTTACGCAATCGCCTTGACTCTCTTGAAGCTTTGGTTGAACAATTCCTGCGCAGCACCAGCAAGCGGGTCAACAAAACCATCGACAGCATTGACCGTCGCGCGATTGAAGCGATGCGTAATTACCAATGGCCGGGCAACATCCGCGAGCTGCAAAATATTATCGAACGCGCGGCAGTTCTGACCCAGGACAACTGTATCCACCTGGAAAATCTGCCGGTGATTTTTACCGAGTTGATTGCCAAGCATCACGATGATCCGGACCAACCATCAAACTCGTTCCGCGACAGCCTTGACCGCCAATTGCAATTGATCGAAAAAGGACTGCTGAAAAGCTATCTGGAACAGACCCAGGGCAACGTTTCCGAAGCGGCGCGCCGTGCCCAGCTGCCTCGCCGCAGCATGTATCGTCTGCTCGAACGCCACAACCTGCGCGGCGAAGATTATCGTCCTGCGGAAAAGTGAGCCACATGCGGCACAATTGCACAAAACATGTGCCACGCAAGGCACATCTTATGTCGACTTTTGTCCTGGACGGATTAATAGATTAGGCCAGTCCAAAACATAATCTATGTAATTTCAGCATTTTAAAAACTTTTCTCCCTATCTACAAAAGATGGCACGCTCACTGCAAACATACACGGCCATACTAAATTGATACGGGAGCTACAACATTTCTACCCCCTTTCAGAAATAACCTCCCAACTTTATACGCCGTACCGGGATCTCTCTCCCCCGGACGGCGTTTTTTTTGGCCAGTGTTCTGATTTTTTACAAAAATCGTCGCGAGATGCCGGAAAACGCCGTGATTGCACGGCACGAGTGGCAAATTGCACGCAGACAGAACTGCCGTCGGTCGAGAACATTTTTCAAGCGTAACGCAGCAAACAACGTACTTAGCGGATTCGCAACCGGTCGCCGTTGAGAGATACGGGGCTTCGCCAGGCAGACAATCACCTTGCCGCTAAAACCGCCTTCATGCTATGATCCGCAAGTTTTACATGTGGATTGAAGACTTACCGCTCGGAGCCGTCCGAACGGAACCCCATAAAGAAAACCGAAAACAATTTTGTTAATGCACCAGGAGGCTTTACGCATGGCAGGTCACAGTAAGTGGGCAAACATCAAACACCGCAAAGGCGCACAGGATGCCAAGCGCGGAAAAATCTTTACCAAACTGATCAAGGAAATTACCGTTGCCGCGAAAATCGGCGGGGGCGATCTGGAGGCCAACCCGCGTCTGCGCACCGCTGTTGACAAGGCGAAAGCCGGCAACATGCCCAAAGATACCATTGAGCGCGCGATCAAAAAAGGTACCGGCGATCTTGACGGTGTCAATTACGAAGAAGGCATCATGGAGGGTTACGGCCCGGGCGGCGTGGCCGTCATGGTCGAGATCATGACCGACAACCGCACCCGCACAGTGGCCGATGTGCGTCACTGTTTCACCAAAAACAACGGCAGCCTCGGCGTTGACGGCTCGGTAGCGTTTCTGTTTGACCGCAAAGGCCTGATCGCCATCAGCAGCGAAGCCGATTTTGATACCATCTTTGAAATCGCGTTGGAAAACGGTGCCGAAGACGTCAAGGACGAAGGCGAAAGCTATGAAGTCATCACCGAACCCAATGAGTTTGCCGCGGTGCGTGATGCGCTGGCTGAGCAAGGCATTGAGTTTGAAAGCGCCGAAATCACTATGATTCCACAGAACACCGTCGAGCTGGAAGGCAAGAAAGCCGAGCAGATGCTCAAACTGATGGACATGCTTGAAGATAACGACGACGTGCAAAACGTGTACACCAATGCCGACATCGACGATGCCGTTATCGCGGAATTGTTCGGCTAACGGACCGTATGCGCATCCTCGGCATTGATCCGGGCACCCGGATCACCGGTTACGGCATTATTGACCAACAGGGCAACCGCTTGCGCCATGTGGACAACGGAGCAATCTACACCCAGAGCAGTGACGCATTGCCCAAACGTCTGAAAAAAATCCACGACGGGCTGTGCGACATTATCCTGCAATACCGTCCGGATGCCGTGGCCATCGAGCAAGTCTTTGTTGCCAAAAACGCCCTGTCCGCGTTAAAGCTCGGCCAGGCGCGCGGTGCGGCAATTGTCGCCGGCGTCAATGCGGATCTGCCGGTCTCTGAATACAGCGCCCTGCAGGTTAAAAGTGCCGTGGTCGGCTATGGCAAGGCGGCCAAAAGCCAAGTGCAGCAGATGGTCAAAGCGCTGATGAATCTGCCGGAGATCGCCCAGGAAGATGCGTCGGATGCTCTGGCCGTGGCCATCTGTCATGCCCACAGCGCTCACGTCAACGACCAGGTTTGCCAGGCCCTGAAACCCACTCCAGCCATCAGAAGAAGGTCACGATGATTGCCCGACTGTGCGGAACCATTGTCAGCAAAGCCATTGATCAGGTCATCGTTGACGTCAACGGCGTCGGCTATCAGGTCAGTGTGCCGCTTTCCAGTTTTTATCAGCTGGAAGAAGAGCATGCGGCCACCCTGCAGATCTATACCCATGTGCGTGAAGACGCTCTGCAACTGTTTGGTTTTCAGACCATGGATGAAAAGCAGATGTTCATTCTGCTGTTGTCCATCTCCGGCATCGGCCCCAAGGTGGCCCTCAACATTCTGTCGCACATGGACTGCCATGCCTTGCGCGACTGTCTGATCCAGGAAGACGCCAAACGTCTGGCCACCCTGCCGGGCATCGGTAAAAAGACCGCCGACCGATTGATCCTCGAACTGCGTGAAAAAGTGCGCAAACTCTATTCGCAACAGCCCCAGGCCACGCAGACACCTTTCGAAGGCGCCCCGCAGAGTAACCACCATGACGACGCGCTGTCGGCATTGATCAATCTGGGCTACAAAGAAAAGCAGGCCAGTGCCGCCCTGTCGCGTCTGACCAGCGAATTCAGCAGCATGGAAGAGATGCTTAAAGCTGCCCTGCAGCAACTCAGTCAGTAGGAGTGTCGATGACGGACCGTTTGATCAGTGCCGAGTTCAGCGATGAAGACAATGTCGACAATCCATTGCGACCGCGCACCCTCAACGAATATATTGGCCAGGAAAAAGCCAAGGAAAACCTTGAGGTGTTCATTCAGGCGGCACTTAATCGCGGTGAAGCCCTGGATCACGTGCTGTTTTACGGCCCGCCCGGACTGGGAAAAACCACCCTGGCCAACATCATTGCCAGCGAAATGGGCGTCAGCATCAAAAGCACCTCAGGCCCGGTCATCGAAAAAGCCGGTGACCTCGCCGCCATCCTCACCAACCTCGAGGAAGGTGACGTGCTGTTCATTGATGAAATCCACCGTTTGTCTCCGGTGGTGGAGGAAATCCTCTACCCGGCCATGGAGGATTATCAGATCGACATCATGATCGGCCAGGGGCCATCTGCGCGCACCATCAAACTGGACATTCCCCGCTTTACTCTGGTGGGCGCCACCACCCGCGCCGGGCTGCTTTCGTCGCCACTGCGCGACCGTTTTGGCGTCATCTCTCGGTTGCAATTTTACACCCACGAACAATTGGCCATTATTGTCAAACGCAGCGCCTCCATTCTCGGCGTGCCCATTGACGAGAAGGGCGCCCTGGAGATTGCCCGGCGCAGCCGGGGGACACCGCGGATTGCCAACCGACTGCTGCGCCGCGTCCGCGACTTTGCCCAGGTTCAAAACGATGGCGCCATCAACTGTGCCATTGCTGACACAGCCCTGACCCGTCTCGAGGTCGACAAGATCGGCTTCGACCATATGGACTGCCTGATGCTGCAAACCATCATGGATAAATTTTCCGGCGGTCCGGTTGGACTGGATACGCTTGCCGCAGCGATCGGCGAAGAAAAAGACACCATTGAAGAGGTCATTGAGCCGTATCTGCTCCAGCAGGGCTATATCAACCGGACCCCACGCGGACGCATGGTCACCGAATTGGCCTACCGCCATTTTCACCGTCGGCCACAAGGCAAACAGGCTGACATGTTCCAAACTGAAGGTTAATAACATCTTACCGTGATGGATCCTGCAACACATCAGCGTTTTATCCAGCAACTCTGCCACTGGGCCGCCACCTATATCGCTCAGGGCCGTTCACCGTTTCGCAAAGCGGAAGCGGGCACGCTCCTGAACACGGCCCGGGGAGAATTATGCCCGGACATGGTGCTATGGATCAACCAGGACAGTTTTGTCGCCGGTGGCTTTATTCAGATCCCCGACTGCGAAGACGACCTGAACACGGCATGCGCTTGCGCTGAAAGTCTCGGCGTCAATTATTTCGCCATCTGGGGCAGCAAAACCCTGACCATCTGGCAAGCAGACAGCTGCAAGGTCATTGTACAATGGCCGATCCCACCATTGGACCAGAACAGTCCGCGAGCCTACGAGATGCTGTTGGTCCAGCTCATGGACGAATTTCGCACCCTGGCGGTTATCGGCGCCTGTCCTCCGGACAAGCTGTCTCACTGGCACCTCACCAACCTGTGTCTGAGCACGGTCAATAAAGCGATCCCATTACTCAGCGAACATCTGCGTCGCACCCGTAGCGACCAGGTCAAAACCATCGATGCCGCCGAACACCACGCTGAAAACAAACTCACCCTGGCCATCGCCCGCCTGCTGGTACTTCAGTATCTTGAAAAGCTTCCTTACAGTCTTGAGCCGGAGCGCCTTGATCAGGCCTTGAAAGAATTCAGTGGCGATCTGGACATTGCCCAGCTCGATCAACTGGCCGGGCATGATGATGAGCCGGACCTTGACGAGCAAAGTCAGGTCCTTTTTCACCACCTGCTGCGCCGACTCGACCAGATCGGCTTGTTTCGTCAACCGCACCGGGCTATCCGCTTCATCAACCAACTGCTCTGTTCGACATCGACCAGCACCCTTGTCACCGAGGGACCTCCAGACAAAGGGACGCTCCATATCCACCACAGCAGCGTCACAGAACATGACCAAGACCTGATAGAGGTGGACCAGCCTCAACGACTGGCCTTTAAATATTTGCTGCGCGTCCTCAACAACTGGCCCCACCCGGCACACTGTCGGGCAGATTTGTTCAATCTGCCCCGTGAGATCACTCCTCAGCACATCGTGGCCAACCTGTTTACCCAGGACGTGCCTTCGACCCATTACCGCAACGCCTGGCAAGCCCATATTCACGCGGCGTGGTCCGGCCGCCGCCCGTCCTGGCCCCGCAGCACACCAACCTGGTGCTATCAGACATGTTACCTGTTGGGGACCCTTGCCGACCGGGGAACAGCGCACCTGTGCTTACCGGAAAATGCTCTGCGCCAGCCTTGGGCTGAGCACATCTTCGCGCTGCTCGACGGAGAATACACCATTAAGGAAATAGGCTTGTCTGCGGATCAGTTAACACTGCAGCTAAAACGCGGCTACGCGCCTAAGCAAATCAGCCTGATCGTTGGAGCAACACAGCCGTTGGAAATGACCAACAGCGAGTTATTTCGAGGCGGCGTGACGGCTCTGGCATTGCGCCTACGAGGGAGAGACCCGTTATTACACCTCATTGAGGAGAAACGCCTCCAGCCTGTGAACGAGCACAGTCACAACAATGACGGTCTGGCCCGCTACCACAAATCCTGTCTATGTCACCAGCTGAGTGACGCCCTGCTGGAACCCAGCGCGGCCGGCAAATACCTCGATCGGTTGCCGGTTCCAAGTCCGACGACCTTGATCAGCCTGGCCGCCCTTGATTTCGACGGCCTTTCCGCCGGAGAACAGACGGGTCTCATCGACACGACCCTACAACAATTGCTCGACATCGCTGGCCAACCGTGCCAAGGCAAAAAAACAGAGGGGTCCCAAGGCGAAATAACCCGCATCGACCAAAAAGCACTTGAAGATCAGATTTATCAGGCATTGGAGGTCAAAGGCGTGCCACAGTTCCCCGACCATTATCTATACGATTTTTATCGGCCGGAATTGCGCAGTTTCCACACCGATCACCGGCCCTGGCGACTTGTCGGTGAATTTATGGGAACCTTCACTCTGGAAGATGGCGCGGGCAACCGTTGCGACTGCACTAACGATATTATGGCCTATGCCGCTCTGCTGACAACCCAACAGGCTGCGATGCAGAGCCTGCCAACCGATCCAAACATCTGCCAGCAGATTGTCGAACGCTATCTGAATGACTTGGTGCGCATTCATCAGTTGATCTGGGACGAATGCCATGCGGCGCTGCCCACAGCCACAAAAGCCAACCGCCTCGGCAACAAGATCTGGAAAAACCTTGAACTCCCTCCGTACAAACAGGTCGAAGAGGCGATTGAGAGATTCAATATTCCCAAGCCCTGAGCAAACCGTGTCGCCTAAAAACCTTCAACGCGTTGCTGACTGAATCGCGAGAAAGGATTGAAAGATCGTTGCGACATGCTACTATACTCAAATCTTTCCATCGTCTGCACAGGAGGAATTTATGCTTGAAATCATTGAAAAAACCCTTTTGACCGCCCTTGGCGCGGCTTCGATGTCGCAAAAAAAAGCTGAAGAATTGGGCCAGGAACTCAAGCAGCGCCTCAACCTTTCAGAAGAAGAGGGCAAGGCCTTGGTTGATAAACTGAAAAAAAACGCCTCTGACAAACAAAGTGAGTTGGAGCAACAAGCCATGGATGAAGTCAAAAAAGCCTGCGAAAGAATCGGCCTGGTCTCTCGCGAAGAGTTTACAGCATTGTGTGAGCGTGTCAGTCAACTTGAGAATCAACAGTCGACTGACTGATCTTTATGCTGCCATTGCTGCACCTCAATCGTAACCTGCGTTCGTTAAACCGTTATCGTGAAGTCCTCGCGGTTCTGGTTTCTCATGGTTTCGGTCACGTCCTTGACGAGCTCAATCTCGATTACTACATCGAGCTGGGCAGGCGTCTGGTTAAACGGGACAACCGCAAGCGGGAATTGGAAAAACTTCCGCCACAGGTTCGCCTGCGCATGGCGCTGGAAGAGCTCGGCCCAACATTCATCAAACTGGGCCAGATTCTTTCGGCGCGCCCTGACATTCTCCCCGCCAGTTACATCACGGAACTGAACAAGCTGCAGAATGACGTGCGTCCGGTCAATCTCTCGGCCATCAAGAGCCAGATTTACCAGGAACTCGGCGCCCCGGCCACCGAGCTGTTCAGCGAATTTTCACCGCAACCGGTTGCGGCCGCCTCGATTGCCCAGGTCCATCGGGCAAAACTGGCGGACGGAACCACAGTAGCCGTCAAGGTACGACGCCCGGACATTGAGCGGATCATTGAAACGGATCTTGACATCCTGGACAGCCTTGCCTCCCTACTGGAAAATCATACCGACCCGGAAGAGCTGTTCTCGCCACGGGAGGTCATTCGCGAATTTCGCCGCACCATCTACCGTGAACTGGATTTCACCAAGGAAGGGCATACTCTGGGACGCTTTCGTGACAACTTCCATGGCTCAGAGACGGTGACGGTTCCCCGTGTTCACTGGGAATTAACCACCGATGCCATCCTGACCATGGAGTATATCGACGGCATCAAGATTTCTGACATTGACCAGTTGCATGCAGCCGGTCACGACTTAAAGCAGCTCGCCCACAACGGTGCCCAGGCATTTCTCGATCAGGTTCTTATTTTCGGCCTCTTCCACGCCGACCCTCATCCGGGAAACATCTTCGTTCTCCCTGATTCAACTCTTTGCTTCATCGATCTGGGCATGGTTGGCCACGTCGATGACGATTTACGCCAACAGCTGACCAGTTTACTGCTGGGTATTTTCAAACGCGACACCGACCTGCTTGTTTCTGTCATGCTTGCCGAGCGCGACCGTTCCAAAGAGATCAATACCACGCGGCTAAAACGAGAACTCTCTGAATTTATTGATGATTACTACAAAGTCCCCCTGGAACACATCGATTTTTTCAAACTCATCACCGAATTCATTGATCTAATGCGGCGGCACCATATTAAATTTCCAGCTGATTTGATGCTCTTTTCCAAAGCGATGGTAACAATTGAAGGGATCGGACGCCAGCTCGACCCGGGCTTCAACCTCATAGAACAGATTAAACCTACCGCAGTTGAACTGATGCAACACCGTCTCTCCGCCGGCAGTCTCGGCAAAGAGACCAGTCAGATATTCCGCTCCTACTTTGATGTCCTCAAGTCGCTGCCTCAGGAACTCAAAGAGTTACTGTTGCGCGTCAACAGCAATAACTTCAAGATCGATCTGGAACACCGTGGTTTGGAAAAATTGATCACTGACCTGGACAAAGCCAGCAATCGACTATCGTTCAGTTTCATTATCGGCTCATTGATCATTGGCTCATCTTTGATCATCCAGACGGACAGCGGCCCCCATCTATTCGGCCTACCGGCACTGGGTCTGCTGGGCTATGCATTTGCCGCCGCATTAGGACTGTGGCTGGCGCTGGGAATTCTCCGTTCAGGCCGACTGTAACCCCAAGTGTGTCTTTTACACCACAGACAAATTTACCACACTTGGCGGTTTTCACCTTTCATGCGAAACAGTATTCCCATTCAAAAACAACCATTTACACACGTAGAAAAACAGGCATGCTTATTGCAAAACTAATCGTCATCTAACAATAACCGAAAGGTGACGAATTCATGATTTATCAATGCACCATCGCCAAACCCATCGACATCAGCGGTGTCGGCTTACATACAGGTTCCACCATCACCATGAAACTGCGTCCGGCTCCGGCAGGTACCGGCATTATTTTTCATCGGAGCGAAGGAGATAAAACCCGTTCCATCGAAGCGCAGTCCTGCAATGTTGTCGATACCCGCATGGCAACGGTTCTCGGCAAAGGTGACCTGAGTGTTTCAACGGTTGAGCATTTTATGGCGGCCCTGACGGCATGCCATATCGACAACCTGCATGTGTATATCGACGGGCCTGAAGTTCCTATTATGGACGGCAGTGCGGCACCGTTTATCAAGCGCCTGCAAGAAGCGGGTATTTCTCGCCACAATCGCAGCCGTAAGGTCTTGGCGATCAGAAAGCCGATTACGGTTGTCGATGGAGAGAAACGCGTCAGCATTATCCCGTCTCGTTTTTTCAAAGTCACCTTTGACCTCTCCTTCGATCACCCGTGCATCCGCCAGCAGCACAAATCGGTCAACCTGACTTCAGAAACGCTCTGTCAGGAAGTTGCCGCGGCGCGCACTTTCGGTTTTTATGAAGAAGTGGAATACCTCAAATCGATCGGCTTGGCGCGTGGCGGTTCACTGGAGAATGCTATCGTCATTGGCAAGGATCAAATTCTCAATCCTGATGGATTACGCTACTCCGATGAATTTGTCCGCCACAAGATCCTTGATACGATTGGTGATTTCAGTTTGCTGGGTTATTCCCTGTTGGGCCATATCAAATCTTACAAGGCAGGGCATGACATCAATCACAAAATGGTTGAAAAGATTCTCGCCTCACCGGACTGCTGGCGTCTGGTTGAATTTTCTGATGCGGACCTGCAAGAAGCACTGCGCCTGCCGGTACCGGCTCTGCAAACCGATCTGGCTTGGGCTGAATCCTAAACACACCTCGTATTCTGAACATTTTCAAGGCAGCCTCGCGGCTGCCTTTTTTATTGCCGTTGCAGCACCATGCAATCCATGCAATGATGTAGAATTTAAAGCATTTACTCATTTTGGCGATCTGTTTATGGCTGAGGATAAAAAACGTCACACACCTGAATTACGCAAGCGCCGACGCGAATGGGGGCTGATCCTGTTCATTGTCACCCTGCTTGTAGCGCTGCCGTTTTTTGAGAAACAGATTTACGACCAGACCTCTCAAGTACAACTTTCCAACAACATTCTGGTTCTTGCCCTGATCAACATGAACATCCTGTTGATCATTTTGTTCCTGTTCCTGATTATTCGGAACTTATTCAAGTTGTTTCTAGAGCGACGACGCAATATTCCAGGTGCGCGTCTGCGTACAAAACTGGTTGTCACTTTTGTATCACTATCGCTCATCCCGACCATGCTGCTGTTTTTTGCCTCGGCGGGTTTTATTACCAATTCAATTGAAAACTGGTTCAGCACTGAAATCGAGAGATCACTCACCGAATCCCTCGACGTTGCTCAAACGTATTACAAGAACTCGCAAAGCAACGCGCTGTATTATGCGGAACAACTGGCGGAACAGATCAAAGACGGTAAATTGCTCAACGAAGACAAACTTGAAGATCTGGAACTCCTCATCAGCCGCAAGCAAAAAGAGTATAACCTCGGCATTGTTGAAGTGTTTTCTTCGACCCACGAAGAACTCGTTCGTGTCGCCAACCCGAATGTACCCCTTTCGGAATTTACGGATCCCGGTTCTGACGTGATTCAGGAAGCCTTAGAAGGCAAACTGTTTACGCGCATCACCCCAATCGGCAAAGCCGATCTGATTCGCGGGGTGGTTCCGGTACGCTCCAACTGGAACGCCAGTGATATTGTCGGGGTTGTCGTGGTGAACTACCATGTCCCCTATTCGTTGGTAAGCAAGATGCAGGAAATCTCCTCCTCGTATCAGCAATACAAAGAAGCGCAGCAACTCAAGGGGAAGGTCAAGCAGGGTTATATCGCGGTTCTGTTACTCATCGCACTGGTGATTATCTTTCTGGCAACCTGGTTTGGCTTCCGACTGGCGCGCAGTATTACCGTTCCTCTCCAGGAACTGGTTATTGCCACCAAACGCATCAGCACAGACAACCTTGATGTCACGTTACCCGTCCCAGGAGATGACGAAATCGGCATCCTCATCGACGCCTTTGATAAGATGACCTCTGCCCTGCGAGACGAGCGCCACAAAATCAAGCTGGCGCACGACGAACTGCAGAACTCCAACATTGAACTGGATCAACGTCGCCGTTACATGGAAATTGTCCTGAAAAACGTCACTGCCGGCGTTATCTCCGTAGACAGCCAGGGCATTATCACCACGATCAACAAATCAGCGGAGACCATGCTGAAAATTCGCAGTAACCGGGTGCTGGGAAAAAATTATCAGGAAGTCGTCACCACCGACCAGCTTCATCTGATCAAAGGCTTTCTCGGAGAACTGATCAGTTCTGGGAAGGAATCGATTCGCCGACAAATCTCACTGAGCATTCAGGGACAGCAATTAACATTATTGCTCAACGTCTCCAGTCTTCATGACGAAAGCGGTCAATTCATGGGAACAGTGGTTGTTTTTGATGACCTCACACAGCTGCAAAAAGCGCAGCGCATGGCGGCATGGCGTGAAGTGGCCCGCCGTATTGCCCACGAAATCAAGAACCCACTGACCCCGGTGCAATTGTCTGCTCAGCGATTAAGACGCCGCTACTTGGACCGATTTAACAAAGACGATGTGGTCTTTGATGAATGCACCAAGATGATCATCACCCAGGTTGACGAGCTTAAAAACCTTGTCAACGAATTTTCCAATTTTGCACGCATGCCGGCCAGCAATCCGACGCCACAGGATCTCAACAGCATCATTAGTGAAACCCTGATCCTTTACCAGCAAGGACACAAAGAGATTCATTTCAACTTTGCTAAAGCAGATGGGCTGAAAAAACTCAATCTGGACAAAGACCAGATCAAACGCGTCATTATCAATCTGATTGACAATGCCGTCCACGCCGTGGAGAACAATGCAACAGAGGCTGAAATCAGTCTAAAAACTGAAGTCAACACCAGCCTGCAAATGGTCACATTGACGATCAGCGACAACGGCTGTGGCATCGCCGATGCCGACAAACCACGCATG